>NZ_JWLG01000022.1:0-150287 GCF_000813905.1 Leisingera sp. ANG-M6 | reverse complement strand
CCCCCGCCACAACGAAGCTGGGGGCGCCAAAGATGCCCAGCGCCATCGCCTCCTCCGTTGCATCCGCCAGCATCTTGACGGTCTTGTCCGACACCGCCTCAGCCAGCACCCTGCCCGGGTCCTGGCCCGCGGCCTGGAGGCTAGCGGAGAGGTTCGGGTCCTCGCCCGCGGGCTGGCCGGCTTCGAACCAGCAGCGGTAGGCGGCCTGGGTATAGGCCTCGCCCCAGCCCTCTGCCGCGCCCAGCGCCGCCACCTGGTTGGCCAGCACCAGTTCCGGCAACGGGTACGGCGCAGGCAGCCGCACGTGGAGGCCGTAGCGCCCGGCGCGGCGTTCGATGTCGCGCCACATATAGGCGGTCTTTTCCGGCTTATCCTTGAACGGGATATTGTTCTGCACCGTCATCACATGGCGCACGTTGAAGGGGCGCCAGCGGACCGGAATGCCCGCCTGCGCCGCCGCATCGCCGATGCGCATCACGGTGAGGTAGCTGTAGGTGCTGCCGATCGAATACCAGAAATCCAGTCCGGGCATGGGAGCCTCCTGTCAGTCAGTGCTGCGGTAGAGATTAGCAGCGGGGCGCGGTTTATCCACTCTCCCCCTGCCGCCGCCCCTGCTGCCGCGGGCTGTTTTATGGTAGAGTAACGAAAGCAGCGGGTGGCAAGACCCGCGTCCTGGGGCCCTGAGCGAGCAGCATTTGCCAGCAAGGGAGGGGACATTCAAATGACACGATCCACCATTGACGGCGCGGCGCTGGACTATGCCGCGGGCGGCGGGCTGCTGAGCCGCCGGACGCTGCTGGCCTCAGCCGCTGCGGGGACGGCCGCGGGGCTGCTGCAGCCGCGCGTGGCGCGGGCAGAGGCGGAAATCCCGGAATGGACCAAGACCGCAGGCGCAAGGGCGCGCGGTTATGGCGCGCCGGCGGCGGCAGAATCTGCAGTGCAGCGCGCCATCATCGAACCCTGGCAGGACGTGGCGCCGGCCTTCAGCCTGTCGGGCACACCGCATCACAAGCTTCGCGGCACCATCACCCCCAGCGGGCTGCATTACGAGGTGCATCACGGCGGCCGGCCCGACATCGACCCGGCCCGCCACCATCTGATGATCCATGGGCTGGTGGAGAACCCGCTGCAGTTCACCCTGGACGCGCTGGAGCGTTATCCGATGGTGACGGCGACGCACTTCCTGGAATGCGCCGGCAACAGCCTGTTCAACGCCATCATGCCGGAGCCGATGCAGGCGGGCTGCGACATGCTGCATGGGCTGGTGTCGAACACCGAATGGGCCGGCATCCCGATGCGCATTCTGATGGAGGAAGCCGGCGTCAAGCCAGAGGGCAAATGGGTGGTTGCCGCGGGCGCTGACGGGCCGAGCCTGGCGCGCTCGATCCCGATGGAGAAGGTGATGAGCGACGGGATGCTAGCGCTCTACCAGAACGGCGAGCGGATCCGGCCCGAGCAGGGCTATCCGATGCGGCTGCTGCTGCCCGGGTTCGAGGGCAATATGAACATCAAGTGGCTGACGAGCCTGTGGGTGACGGAGGAGCCAGTGCATACCAAGGATGAATCGGGCGAATATACCGAGATCCTGGCCGATGGCTCCTCGCTGCAGTTCACCTTTGCGATGGGGGTGAAGTCGTTCATCACCCATCCGTCCTCCACCATGACGATGAGCGGGCCGGGATTTTACGAGATTTCCGGGCTGGCCTGGACCGGCGCGGGCAAGGTCGCCAAGGTCGAGGTGTCAGCCGATGGCGGCACCAGCTGGGCGGAGGCGGCGCTGGCTGGGCCGGTGCTGCCGCAGGCGCTGACCCGCTTCAGCCTGCCCTGGCACTGGGACGGATCGCCCCTGGTGCTGATGAGCCGCGCCACCGACGAGACCGGCGCGGTGCAGCCTGCGCGCGCTGACTGGAAGGCGCGCTATCACGCCTCGAATTTCCTGCATTACAACGCCATCCAGCCCTGGCAGGTCACGGCAGAAGGAGCGGTTCAGAATGTCTATCTTTAAACTCGCCACCACCGCCCTGCTGCTGACCGCCGCTGCCGCCCGCGCCGAAGGGCCGGGGCTGGGGCAGCCGCTGGAGGCCGCGGATATCCCGTTTTATGCCATCTATGTGAAACCCGATGGCACCGGCCTGCCCGAAGGCAGCGGCACTGCAGCGCAAGGCGCGGAGATCTATGCCGCGAAATGCACCACCTGCCACGGCGCAACCGGCAGCGAAGGCCCGGTGATGCCACCGGTTGGCCCCAATGATGTCTGGGCCAAGCCCGCAGGCAGCTACTGGCCCTATGCCACCACGCTGTTTGATTACATCCGCCGGGCGATGCCGCTGGAGGCGCCGAAGTCGCTGAGCGATGACGAGGCCTATGCGCTGGCGGCCTATATCCTGGAACGCAACGGGGTGATTGATGCGGACACCGCGATGACGGCAGAGACCCTGCCCGCGGTGAAGATGCCGAACCACGGCAATTTCCTGGACGTCTGGGCCAAGCAGGGAGTGCAGCCCTGGTGAGGCCGGGCCGACCTTAGAACTTGCCGTTGTCGTTCTTCCACTCGCTGCGCGGGGGGATCGCCTCGATCGTGTCCCAGTGCTCGGCGATCCGACCGTCCTCGATGCGGTAGAGATCGTAGAAGCTGGTGTGGATGCCGCCCCGCTGCCCCTCGCAGGCGCAGAGGACGAAATTGCCCTCTGCCAGCACCCGGTGGAGGTACTCGTACTGGATTGCGAGCGTGCTGTTTTCTGTGGCTGACAGCGCTTCGCGCAGGGCGGGCAGGCCGTCGGTCAGATCCGGGTTGTGCTGGATGAGGTCCGCGTGGACATAGTCCGGCAGCTGGTCCAGCTGCCGCCGGATCAGCACCTGCTCGGTATAGCTGCGGGCCAGGGTGCGGTTCTTTTCGGTCTTGTCCAGGTCCGTGATCTCCGTGGCGCCGTCCTGCATCCCGCGTCCGGAGGGGTTGGGGCCGCGCAAAGGCTGGATGTTATCCCAATGCTCCACCGCCTGCCCGTCCTCGAAGCGGAACACTTCGAACGCCGCGCGCAGGGAGGAGAAATCGTATTCGATATGGGCAAAAGCGAAATCGCCATCCTCGAACACCCGTTTGAAGGTGACGCGGGGCGAGGTCTTGGCGAGGCGGGCAAACAGCTCCGCCAGCCCCTCGCTGCCCTCGTGGGTCTGCGGGTTGTGCTGGATGTATTTCGCCTCGTTCACGACGGCGGCAGAGGCCGGGTCGCCGGTCTCCAAGCCTTTGAGGAGGGTTTTCAGCAGGTCTTTCTTCGATGCCATCTGTGCCGTCTCCTCCATAAGGGGCCATGGTCCCTATCCTGCCCCGTCCATCGCAGTGGTGCAAAGGGTCAGTGCAGGTGCCAGAAGCTGCGCAGCAGCGCGGCGGTCTGTGCCGGGTGGGTGAGTGGCAGCATGTGGCCCGCGCCCGGCACCGCGGTGTGCGCGGCGCCGAGGCGGCGGCAGAGGCTGCGGGCAATGGCGGGGATGACCGGCGGGCTGTCCGCGCCGGTCAGGATCTGCACCGGCATTGTCACGGGATCCAGCGCGCCGGGGGCCAGGGTGCCGTTTGCGTCCTCGTGCAGCACCGCGCGGCTGGCCATCACCACAGGCATCGCGCGCAGCATTGCGGTGCGGGCGGGGGCTGGCAGGTCGGGCCATTTCACCTCTCCGGTCCCCCACATGCGGTTGAACAGACGGGTGGTGAGTTCCCGGTCTCCCGCTTCCCAGGCGGCTTCGGCCGGCTGGCTGGCCTTTTCCAAAGTGGCAAAGGCGGCGGGATCCTCGGCCTGCGCGGCGGCAAACAGCACCGGTTCGATCAGGGTCAGGCTGCGCACCAGATCCGGGCGGGCCATCGCCATCCGCAATGCCACCGTGGCGCCGAAGGAGTGGCCCACGAGGTCAAGCGGTTCGGTCAGCAGGGCTAGCCCGGCCTCCATGTTCAGAAGCTGGTAGTTGCCCTGCCCGTCCCAGTCCGGGCTGCGGCCATGGCTGAGCATGTCGAAACCGGTAAGGGTGATCTCTTCTGCCAGCAGCTCTGCCACGCCGCGCCAGGCGCCGGAATGGGCCAGCGAGCAATGCACCGCCAGAACAGACCGAGGCCCCTGGCCGAAGCTGCGATGGAACACCTGCGGGGCGCTGTTCATGCAGCCGGCCCTTCACGATGCGGGTTTTGACGAGGGGTTGTAGGGCTGCGCCTGCGTGCCACCAAAAGCTGTTTCTCCCGCTTAGAACTTTGCGCGAGGGTAAGTGCATGATAAGCGGGGTTCAATATCACGAATCTGACACATTGCCATTGCTGCCTGGGGATCACAGCCAATGCCGACCTTGAACGAACCCAAGCTGATTGCTGGGAACGCCAACCTTCCTCTTGCCCAAGCCATTACCCGCCGCATGAGCCTGCACCGCGGTGTCGACCAGGGGCTGGTGGACGCCCGCGTCGAGCGGTTCAACGACGGCGAGATCTTCGTCGAAGTTTATGAGAACGTCCGCGGCGAGGACATGTTCATCATTCAGCCGACCTCGAACCCGGCCAATGACAACCTGATGGAGCTCTTGATCATCGCCGACGCGCTGCGCCGCTCCTCAGCCCAGCGCATCACCGCGGTGATCCCCTACTTCGGCTATGCCCGCCAGGACCGCCGCACCAAGGCGCGCACGCCGATCTCGGCCAAGCTGGTCGCCAACATGCTGACCGGTGCCGGCATCGAGCGGGTGCTGACCATGGACCTGCACGCCGCCCAGATCCAGGGCTTCTTTGATATTCCGGTGGACAACCTTTATGCCTCGCCGATCTTTGCGCTGGACGTGAAAGATCAGTTCAAGGACCGGATGGACGAGCTGATGGTGGTGTCGCCGGATGTGGGCGGCGTGGCCCGCGCCCGCGAGCTGGCCAAGCGCATCAGCGCGCCGCTGTCGATCGTCGACAAGCGCCGCGAGAAGGCCGGTGAAGTGGCGGAGATGACCGTGATCGGCGACGTGAAGGACAAGATCTGCCTAATCGTCGATGACATGTGCGATACTGCCGGCACCTTGTGCAAGGCGGCGCAAGTGCTGCTGGACAACGGCGCCAAGGAAGTGCACGCCTATATCACCCACGGCGTGATGAGCGGCCCGGCGGTGGAGCGGGTCAGCAACTCGGTTATGAAATCGCTGGTGCTGACCGACACGATCCAGCCGACCGAGGCGGTAAAGAACGCGCCCAACATCCGCATCGTGCCGACCGCGCCGCTGTTCACTCAGGCGATCCTGAACATCTGGCACGGCACCTCCGTGTCCTCGCTGTTCGAGGACAAGACGCTGGTGCCGATCTACGAGAGCCTCTATTCCAACGGCGGCTGAGGCGGCTGTTAAATCGAATTGGAAAGCCCCGCGGTTGCGGGGCTTTTTGCTTTTCAGGCTCTCGCACGGTGGCGGCCGGCTAAGACGGTCGCGGCGGCGGCTGTTGCCGCCACCAGCGCCAGCAGGGCTGCGGCAGCACCGAAAGCGCCGACATATCCCCACTGTGTGATGGCCGGCGTGCTGGCAAAGGGCGATAGGAACTGGCCGCAGAACACCGAAGCCGTGAGGATTGCGCCTGCCGTGCCGCGCCGTCCCGAGGGGGCAATCGCCAGCGTAATGGCAACAAAACCGGGGGAGACCGTGGCGTAACCGATGCCGACAACCATGGCGCCTGCCAGGGACAGCGCCGCGCTTCCTTGCTGGGCCAGAGCCGCAAAGCCCAGCGCCAGCGCGCCGTAGCCGAGCGCAAAGATTGCAGCATGCGGCAAACGGGCTTTGAGCCGGCCGTAGAACAGCGCGGCGATACCGCCGCAAAGCGACAGGAGGCCCAGCCCGGCCCCGGTCATCAGCGCGCTATCGAGGCCCTGGGCGGCAAAGAAGAACGGCAGCTGGGTTGGCATCATGAAAAAGAGGCCATTGGTCAGCATCTGCAGGGCAGAGACGGCAATGACCAGAAGCGGCCAGGCCGGGTGACCCGGTGCCTCTGCCTGCCCTGCCCCGCCGGTGCTGCGCCGGGATTCCGGGGCGTGGCGCCAGACGGTGTAAAGGCACAAGACGGCCAGCCCGTAGATCAGGAACGGCAGCCGCGGTGACAGGGTGGCGGCCAGCCCTGCGGTGCCGATGAAAACCAGCCCGCCGAAGTTGCGGGCCGAAATCTGCAGGCCGGTCAGGGCCTGGCGGCTGGCACCGGTGAAATAGTCGCCGATCAGCGCGGTCTGCGCGGTCATGATCAGCCCGACGGCAATGCCAAGGCCAAAGCGGCTGATGAGCATCAGGTGCAGGTCCGGCAGGTAATACCCCGCGGTGCCGCACAGGAGGAACAGCCAGATCCCCGCCAGCAGCACGGGCCGCCGCCCCTTGCGGTCGGTGAGCCAGCCCGCCAGCGGCGCGGTCAGCATCACCCCGAGCGAGGGCACGGTGACCAGAGGGCGCACCAGGAAGCCTGCATCGGGCTCCTCTGCAAATTCCTGCTCCAGCCCTGCCAGCGCCGGGCTGATGGTGGCATTGGCCATCACCGTAAGGCTGGCGGCCATCAGCAGCGCAATGGCCTGGGGATGCCGCCAGAGGCTTTTATTGTTGCTCGTCATCAGGGATTTTCCTTGTTCAATCCGTGCAAGGCTGGCAGCCTGCAAATTAAAGTCAACTTGAGGTCAAGGATGAAACTTCTGGATATCGGCGAGGTCGCGGAACGCTCTGGCGTGGCGCCCTCTGCCCTGCGGTATTACGAGGAGATCGGGCTGATCACCTCCGCGGGGCGCAAGGGACTCAGGCGGCAGTTCGGACCGGAGGTCCTGTTGCAACTGTCGCTGATTACCTTGGGCAAGGCGGCAGGGTTTTCGCTGCAGGAGATTGCAGGCATGTTCGGCAAGGACGGCCAGCCCGATCTGCCGCGGGACCAGCTGCACGCCCGCGCCGATGCGCTGGAGGCGCAGATCCGCGAGCTGACGGTGCTGAAGGACGCGCTGCGCCATGTGGCAGACTGCCCGGCGCCAAGCCATCTGGAGTGCCCGAAATTTCGAAAGCTGCTGCGGGCCGGGTCCATCACGGCGGAGGTTTAGTCGACGTCCCAGTCATCAGCGTGGGGCAGTTCGCCGATCGCCAGCCAGGCGGCGCGCAGGCGGGCGGCGCGGCTGTCGGCCCAGGTGCGGAAGACGATATCAAAGCCCTGGCAAGTGATGTTTTCCGCCACCAGTTCCGCGCGGATCGCGGCGGAGGTGTCCATATCCCAGAGCGACACAGACACATGCACTGCGGGCGGGCTGGCAAAGGCAGCGGTGAACTCCACCGCCCGGCGCCGCACCCGCGGGCCGGTGCCGGTCCACATCTCGCCGCCATCCTCGAAATCCGAGAACACGGTGACATCGCCCTGTTCGACGCCGGTGCGGGGATTGCGCAGTCGTTTCATTCCGGTTCCCAAGCCGTTAGCCCGTTTCTCAGAGTAAGTCATACAGCGGTATAATCCAGAAACCAGCCGAAAAGCCGCGCTGCCTATGGCCTTTCTTGCAGTGCTGAGGCCAGGGCTGCCCCCCTTCCTGGCACCTTGGCCCGGCGTGCCATGAGGGGAATTTTCCCTCATGGCGCCCGAAAATCCCCGAAAGAGGCCATTCTTCCCGAATGTCGCAATATCTGTGGATTCCGGCGCGCTGGCATCGAGTCCCCGGCGGCGTTCTCTGGTGTGTATCCGCATCCGCCAAAGTCAGGCGTTTTGACCAAAGGGAGGAGAAACCCCGTGTCACCATCTGATCCGAATATTGCCAAACCCGGTCTCGGACTGGCGCTGCTGCCGATCCTGCTGACCTTGCTGGTACTGGGCATCCAGCTGTTCTACTTCGGGGATTTCACCCCGCATATCCCGCTGGCGATCGGCATCGCCATCACCGCGCTGGTCGGCCTGAAGCTGGGCCACAAGTGGGACAATATCGAAGAGGGCGTGTTCCACGTCATCAACATCTCGCTGCCGTCGGTGTCGATCCTGATCACCGTTGGCATGATTGTCGGCATCTGGATTGCAAGCGGCACCGTGCCGACGCTGATCTATTACGGACTGAAAATCCTGTCGCCGGAGCTGTTCCTGGCTGCGGGCATGGTGCTGTGCTCCATCGTGTCGGTATCGCTGGGCACCTCATGGGGCACCGTCGGCACCGTCGGCCTGGCGCTGATGGGGATCGGCGCGGGCTTTGGCATTCCGATGTACTGGACCGCGGGCGCGGTGGTTTCCGGCGCGTTCTTCGGCGACAAGATCTCGCCGCTGTCGGACACCACAAACCTGGCCCCGGCCGTGACCGGCACCAATCTGTTCGATCACATCCGCAACATGCTGCCGACCACCGTGCCGTCGATGCTGATTGCGCTGGCGATCTATCTGGTTGTCGGGTTCACCCTGATCGACACCTCGCAAGTGTCGTTTGAGCGGATCGACGCGATCACCGCAGCGCTGGACAATGCGTTCTGGATCTCGCCGCTGATGCTGCTGCCCGCACTGCTGGTCATTGTGCTGGCGGTGAAGAAACAGCCGCCGATCCCGTCGCTGTTTGCCGGTGCGGTCGTGGGCGGCATCATGGCGATGGCGTGCCAGGGCGCGGGTCTGCATGAGACCTTCACATTCGCCAACAGCGGGTATTCCATCGACACCGGCGTGGCCGAGATCGACCCGCTGCTGAACCGCGGCGGCATCCAGTCGATGATGTGGACGATCTCGCTGGTGCTGCTGGCGCTGGGGTTCGGCGGCGCGCTGGAGCGGACCGGCTGCCTGCAGGCGATCATCGAGGTGATCATTGCCCGGGTGAAGAGCTTTGCCGGCATCCAGACCTCGGCCATTCTGACCTCGGTTGCGACCAACACCGTGGCAGGCGATCCGTACCTGTCGATTGCCCTGCCGGGCCGGATGTATGCGCCGGTTTACCGCGGCATGAAGTATTCCCCGCTGAACCTGTCGCGTGCCATCGAGGAAGGCGGTACCCTGGTTTCACCGCTGATCCCCTGGAACGCGGGCGGCGCCTTTGTGATCTCGGCGCTGGCGCTGGGGATTGCGGACGGCAACTTCGAGAACCTGCTGTACATCCCGCTGGCCTTTGCCTGCTGGCTGTCGCCGCTCATCGGCATCTTCTATGCGATGACCGGGCTGTTCTCGCCCAAAGCAAGCGACGACGAGGTCGCGGCCTGGGAGGACAGCGGCGAGCCGGTGCAGGAACTGACCGCCTGATCCCCCCTGCGCGCCGGAGCCTCCCCTCCGGCGCGCGTTTCACTGTGAACGTCCCATCTGTTAGGTTAGTGATATGACATTCCGCAGCTTTGTCCCGAAGGGTGCGGCCAGTTTCCGGGTCGATTACGACGGGCCGCCCAAAGACATCTACTTTGTGCTTCTGCCGAAGCTGACCATGCTGGCCTTCAGCGCTGCGGTGGAGCCGTTGCGGATTGCCAATCAGGTCACCGGCAAGGAGCTGTACCGCTGGTTTCTGCTGAGCGAGGATGGCGCCGCCGTGCCCTGCTCCAACGGGATCGGCATCAACACCGACATGGCGCTGGAGGATCTGCCGCGGGGCAGCTTCGGGTTTGTCTGTGCGGGCATTGAACCCTCAGAAAGCGCCAGCCCCAAGGTGCTGTCCTGGATGCGGCGGCAGAATGCCCATGGCAGCCGCTTTGGCGGCATTTGCACCGGGGCTTTTGCTTTGGCCCAGGCCGGGCTTTTGCAGGGGCAGCGCTTTACCCTGCATTGGGAGAACCAGCCGTCGTTTTCCGAATATTTCCCGGGGCTTGAGCCGACTGCGAACCTATATGAGATCGACCGAGGGCTGATGACCTGCGGCGGCGGCAATGCGGCCACCGATATGATGCTGGAGATGATCGAGACCGACCACAGCAAGGATCTGGCGGTGATTGTCTCTGACATGTGCATCCACTTCCGGTCCAACAACCGCGAGGCGCTGCAGAAGTCGGCCTATTCGGTAGCGCTGAGCAGCCGCAACCAGCATCTGATCAACGCCATGCAGTTCATGCACGACACCATCGAGGAGCCGGTGGAGGTGGGCGTGGTGGCGGAGCACGCGCAGATTTCGCGGCGCCAGCTGGAGCGGCTGTTCCAGCGTTATGTCGGCACCTCACCGGTGCAGTTCTATATCGACCTGCGCGTGGGCCGGGCACTGGCGCTGCTGAATGAGACCAACATGACGGTGGCAGAAATATCCGCCGCCACCGGCTTCAGCAGCGCGACCCAGCTGTCGATCCGCTTCAAGAAGCGGTACGGGCAGTCGCCTGCGTCCTTCCGCAAGAGCTGGGCAGAGAAGGCAGCCAAGGAGTAGGCTCAGCCCTCGTCACTGGCCAGCGCGGTGCTGAGTTCGCTGATCTTTTCCAGCCGGGCCGAGATGCGGTCCTGGAAGCGTCCCAGCTCGTCGATGATGGTGTTCAGGGTCTCGCCGACATTGCCGAGCCGGGCGCATTCGATTTTGCACAGCACCCGGGTTGTGGTCAGCGCCATGAAATGGCGGTGCAGGGTCTGGCACGCCTTCTGGATGCGGTCGGCCTCGAAGCGGACGTCCTGCAGGCTGCTCCGCGCCTTGCTGAACTGGATACCGGTAAGGTCGCTCAGAATGCCCTGCTCGCGGGTGATGTCGGTCGCCGCGCTGCCGTCTTCCTGTTCCAACTGATGGCCGCATTCGGTCAGGATGCGGGCCAGCCCCTCGACAAAGATGGCCGCCGTTACCGTACCCTTGATGGCGCGGAAGTTGCTGTCCTTGCCCCAGACGTGGGCCTCAAACCAGTCCGACATGTCGCGCGACATGGCGCTGTAGTTCTGGGACAGCACTGTCACCGGGCCGCCGGCCGGTTCGATGCGCGAGGCAATGACCCGCAGGTTATGAGGGATGGTGCGCATCGATTCAAACTCCTGCACCAGCGCCTCGGTCTCCGCCACCAGCTGCCCGGCGGTGGAATGCATTGCGCGGCGTTCGGCGAGACGTGCGCATGGCGGGCGTTTCAGGCCCGCATCACGCGCCAGCAGTTCCTCAGCCAAAGCGTGGCCGGCAAAGTCGCTGTAAGTGGCAAAGCCCAGCTCGCGCAGGCGGGCCAGCAGCCGGGCAGCGCTGTCCTCGGGGCTCAGCTCCTCTGCCTGTTCGGCCTGGCGCAGGGCGGCGTATTCCTGCTGCACTGTCTTGAGCAGCGGGCTGGTCGGTTTGATGCGGGCAGAGAGATAGCCGCCGTCGCAAGGGGTGACCACTGCAAAAACCCAGTAATAGCTGCCGTCGCTGGCGCGGTTCTTGACATAGGCGCCAACGGTTTCGCCGCCCTTGATCGTATCCCACAACAGCTGGAACACCGCGCGCGGCATGTCCGGGTGGCGGATCACCTTGTGCGGCGCCCCCAGCAGCTTTTCCAGCGGGTATTTGGCGACCCGGCTGAACACGGCATTGCCGGCCTGGATCACACCGCGGGGATCGGTGCGGGAAAAGAACACTTCATCAAGGGCAAAGGCCGATTCCCGGCCCGTGGATTGAGCAGCCAGCGCGCGGTCTTCAAAGGACACGTTTCGGTTCCTGTAAGTGGTTGTCTTGTACCGGTCCTGTTTACCGGCCAGTGCTTGCCGAAATGCTAATGAGGGGCGGATGGCGCATGTTTTCCCGCCCCTGCATTCCCGCGATTCAGGCCGCGGCGTTCTGCGCCTGCGCCGGGGCCTGGCGGCTGTCTTCCAGCGTCACCCCGAGGCTTTCGCAGAGCGGCAGGCGGCGGGCTGCGAAATTACCCGCACGGGCACGCAGGAGGGCGAGGTTTTCCTCCTCCGTCTCCAGCACCCGTCCGTCGTGCTGCAGGCGCTGGCCCTGCGGCGCCAGAATGCGCCAGGCCAGGGCGGCCCAGTCCGCGGGCGTCTCCAGCCCCTCGCTGCGGGCAAGAAGAAACAGCTGCTCGAACCGGTCCAGTTCCACCCCGCCGCCGGTGACGGGTGAAGCGAGATAGCGCAGGGCATCGCTTTCCTCGGCCCGCTTGCAGACCGCGAGGTTGAAGGCGCGGCAAGCGGCGGTGCGGTGCTCCAGCCCCTCCTGCGGCAAGGCCGGGGCGATCTGGCCGGTGCCGGCCAGCACCGTCAGCATCCGGGTTATGGCGCCCCACTCCATGGTGCCGAAGGCGCCCTGATCCAGCAGGCTGCGCACCGTGGCCGGGCCTTGGGAGAGCGCCTGCAGCACGGGCGCGTATTCTGCCTGCGCCAGCGGCACATCCTGACTGCGGTGGTGGAATTTGAGCGCGCCGCCATTGTAGGGGCGGGTCAGGGCCAATGTTGTGGCAAACCAGGCGCCGATTTCACCGCGCGGGGTATGCGCAAGCCGCCCTTTGACAAAAACATCGGTGCGGAAGTGCTCGTTCAGCAGCACATCGCGCAGGCCTTCGCGGCGGACCGGGTCGCTTTCGCTGTCCAGCAGGGCGCGTTGTTCTGGCGTGAAGCGGACACAGTCGAGATTGTCCATCAGGCTGACGGAGCCTGCAAAGCTGAGCTTGGCAGTGCCCAGTTCGGCGGCAAGGTCCTCGAAGAAGAAAGGGGTCCAATCCTTGTTGAAATACTCATGCGCCACATAGTTTTCAGGCATCGACGCCATATGCTCAAGGCGGGCAGCAACCGCCGGGTTCCGTTCGAAATAACCGCCGCCGGCGCCGGCCAGCTGGCGGCCAAACGCCATCGCTTCCCTGATCCGGCCTTGCAGGGTGCCCCGGCTCTGCTCTGCCCGGCTGGCCAGGATCCGGCGCAGCGGCATCGCGGCGGCCCAGCCGGGCTGGGTGTTGCTGCTGACATAGACCAAGCCGCCCGGTTTCAGCCGGTCGGCAATGAAGCGCAGGATATACTGGCGATTCTCCTCTGACACCCAGCTGTAAACCCCGTGCAGCGCGATGATGTCGAAGGACGCAGGTAGGCCGGAGGTATCGCCGAAATCCTCGAAGCTGCGCTCGTGGAAGAACATGTTGTCCAGCGCCGCCTCCTGCGCCAGCTCGACGGCGCCTGCGATATGGGAGGGGCTGAAGTCCATCGCGTGAAATTCGATATGCGGGTTGGCGGCAGCCAGCAGGTTGGCGGAGAACCCCTGGCCGCAGCCCAGCTCGCAATAGGTGAGGCCTGCGCCGTCCAGCCCGTGCCGGTGGCCCTGGGCGGTTGCGGTGAAGCCCAGCAAGGCTGGGGTCAGCTGGCGGTGGAAGTCGAAGGTGTAGTCGATGCCGGCGACATAGCCGGAGGTCCAATCAGTCACGGGGAATCCTGCTGGTTAGGTAAACGTCATACAGGGCAATTTCGGAAAATTTGGTGAGAATTGGGTTAAGGCTTGGGTGATTTGAACAGCAGCCGGGGACGGTGGCGAAATGCGGAAAAGGATCCCTGCTGGCGGGAAACGCTGCCCGTCTCAAGGGCAGATCCGGGGCCGGTTCGGACAGGCCGGGTGCCCTGTGGTACACTCGGCCGGAGCCTGCTGGGAGGAGTTGATGAGGAAAATGCTTTTGGCAATCGCTGCCGCAATGGTCATGGCCACTTCGGTGAGCGCCGCCGCTCAGGCCGGTTCAGGCGCCGATCCGGCCGAACAACTGATCACCGACTATGAAACGATCGTTGCGGTCGAGCATGATTCCCGTCACCTCTACCACCTTCAAACCAAGGCGCTTGTTGCGCATCTCGGTGGCTGGGCCCGCCCGGCCAATGAAGACGGCTCTGAGATCGACGTGTTCTCCGGCGTTTCCAAACAGGTCATCCCGCTCAACCTCAACCGGATCAAGGCGCAGCTGCGCAGAGGCCGCACGGATGAGCAAACGGCGTCGGAAATGTCCGAAATAATCGCGCTGTTCGAGACCGCGATTGCAACCGGGCGGGAAATCTCAAGCCTACTGGAAGCGGGGAAATTCGAGCAGGCCAGTGAACTCTACCGGACCCGGTCGGTCCCGGAGTATGAAAAACTCTGGCGGCGGACGTTCACCCTGATGCGCGGGATCGAGCGCAGGCTTTGATGCCTGGCAAGGCAGGGTCCATGCCCGGCTGATTGTGCCGTTTTCAGTCTGCCGACCGGAGTTTCAGCAAAACTCCGGCTAGGAAAATTGCCAGATTTCCTGGGCGTTTCCCTCCCAGGAAAACGTCACGGGAGGCCCAACAAAAAACCGGCCCCCACTGGGAGCCGGCTTCTTATTCGTCCAATCCGCGCCTGGATCAGAGGGACATATGGGTGCCCAGTGCTTCCATGTCGGCGAGCAGCTTGGCTGCGTCCTCGACCAGGCCGTGCGGCTGGTCTTCCTCTTTCGCGGTCTTGTACATCTCGCGGGCTTCCTCGATCAGGTCGTTCATCTGATCGCGGGTCATCTCGGCCATCGGGATCGCGCGTTCGGCCAAAACCGACAGGCTGTCGCCTGCGATTTCGGCAAAACCGCCGGTCACCAGATACTCCGAATTGCCTTCGGGGCTTTCGACCTTCAGCACGCCGGGGCGCAGGGTGGTGATGGTCGGCGCGTGCTGAGGCATCGCCGTCATGTCACCCTCGGCTCCGGGGATCTGAACCGCGCTGGCCTGCAGCGAAGCCAGGCTCCGCTCGGGGCTCACGAGGTCGAATTGCATCGTTTGTGCCATTGGGGCCTCCTTTCAGGGTCCCCCCGCACCGCGAGGGCGCGGGGGAAAATCCGTTCTTAGGCGGCTTCCGCAGCCATCTTCTCGGCTTTGGCGATCACTTCGTCGATGCCGCCAACCATGTAGAAGGCGCCTTCGGGCAGGTGGTCGTATTCGCCAGCCACAACGGCCTTGAACGACGAGATGGTGTCTTCCAGGGAAACCTGGACACCGTCGGAGCCGGTGAAGACCTTCGCAACGTCGAACGGCTGGGACAGGAAACGCTGGATCTTACGCGCACGCGCAACGGTCAGCTTGTCCTCTTCCGACAGTTCGTCCATGCCGAGGATCGCGATGATGTCCTGCAGCGACTTGTAGCGCTGGAGGATTTGCTGAACGTCGGAAGCCACTGCGTAGTGCTCTTCGCCAACGATCTGCGGGTCCATCAGGCGCGACGAGCTATCGAGCGGGTCCACAGCGGGGTAGATGCCGAGCTCGGAGATCGCACGGTTAAGAACGGTGGTCGCGTCCAGGTGGGCAAAGGTGGTTGCCGGTGCCGGGTCGGTAAGGTCGTCCGCGGGAACGTAGACGGCCTGGATCGAGGTGATCGAGCCGTTCTTGGTGGAGGTGATGCGTTCCTGCATCGCGCCCATGTCGGTTGCCAGGGTCGGCTGGTAGCCCACAGCCGAAGGAATACGGCCGAGCAGAGCGGACACCTCAGAACCGGCCTGGGTGAAGCGGAAGATGTTGTCCACGAAGAACAGAACGTCGGTGCCGGACTGGTCGCGGAACTGTTCGGCCAGGGTCAGGCCGGTCAGCGCAACACGGGCACGGGCTCCCGGAGGTTCGTTCATCTGACCGTAAACCAGGGCCACCTGGGACTCTTCCAGGTTGTCCGGCTTGATCACGTTGGATTCGATCATTTCCCAGTACAGGTCGTTGCCTTCACGGGTCCGCTCGCCAACACCGGCGAACACGGAGTAGCCCGAGTGCACTTTTGCGATGTTGTTGATCAGTTCCATGATGAGAACGGTCTTGCCCACGCCGGCGCCGCCGAACAGGCCGATCTTGCCGCCTTTGGAGTAAGGCGCCAGCAGGTCGATCACCTTGATGCCGGTCACCAGAACTTCCGACTCGGTCGACTGTTCGTTGAACTCGGGTGCCGGCTGGTGGATGGCGCGGGTCTCGGATGCGTTGACCGGGCCCTTTTCGTCCACGGGCTCGCCCACGACGTTCAGGATGCGGCCCAGGGTGGCGTTACCGACCGGGATCGAGATCGGGGCGCCGGTGTCGGTCACTTCCTGACCGCGGACCAGGCCCTCGGTTGCGTCCATTGCGATGGTGCGGACGGTGTTTTCGCCGAGGTGCTGAGCCACTTCGAGAACCAGGGTCTTGCCGTCGTTCTCAGTGTTCAGTGCGTTCAGAATTGCGGGCAGGTGGTCGTCAAACTGGACGTCCACAACGGCGCCGATGATCTGGGTCACCTTGCCTTTTGCTTGTGCCATTAGTTGGTCTCCGGTTGTCTCTTAGAGCGCCTCAGCGCCCGAAATGATTTCAATCAGCTCATTGGTGATCACGGCCTGGCGCGAGCGGTTGAACTGGATGGTCAGCTTGTCGATCATGTCGCCCGCGTTGCGGGTCGCATTGTCCATCGCGCTCATCCGCGCACCCTGTTCGGATGCACCGTTTTCCAGCAGGGCCGAGAAGATCTGGGTCGCCACGCCGCGCGGCAGCAGGTCCGCAAGGATCTGCTCTTCGCCGGGCTCGTAGTCATAGACGGCGCCAGTGCTTTCGCCTTCCGATGCCTCGAAGGACGCCGGAATGATCTGCTGTGCGGTGGGGATCTGGGTCACGACATTGACGAACTCCGCGTAGAAGATCGTGGCAACGTCGAATTCACCTGCGTCAAAGCGGGTGAGGATCCCCTTTGCGATGTCCTGCGCGTTGGCATAGCCAACACGTTTGACTTCGCTCAGGTCCACATGGCCGATGAAGTCATCGCCAAGGTCGCGCTTCAGGGCATCGCGGCCCTTCTTGCCGACGGTGAGGATCTTCACCGTCTTGCCCGCGGCCTTCAGCTCAGCCGCCTTTTGGCGGGCGAGCTTGGCAATGTTCGAGTTGAAGCCGCCGCACAGCCCGCGCTCGGCGGTCATGACGACAAGCAGCTGGACTTGGTCGCTGCCGGTGCCGCGAAGCAGCTTGGGCGCTGACTCGCTGCCGCCGACCGAGGCCGCCAGCCCTGCCATCACGGCATTGAACCGCTTGGTGTAGGGACGGGAGTCCTCGGCAGCTTCCTGGGCGCGGCGAAGTTTCGCCGCAGCCACCATCTGCATGGCTTTGGTGATCTTGCGGGTCGATTTGACCGACTCGATCCTGGTTTTAAGGTCCTTAAGACTCGGCATTGCCTCGTCCCCCCTTAAGCGAAGCTAGCGGCGAACTCGTCCAGCGCAGCCTTTACCTTGTCAGCCAGCTCGTCCTTCACCTTTCGGTCGTTGTTGGTGATGTCGGCAAGCAGGTCGGCATGTTTGCCGCGCAGGTGGCTCAGCAGGCCTGCCTCGTAGCGGCCGACGTCCTTGACGTCGACTTTGTCGAGGTAGCCGTTGGTGCCGGCGAAGATGACGCAGACGATTTCGGCGTTGGTCAGCGGCGAGTACTGCGGCTGCTTCATCAGCTCGGTCAGACGGGCGCCGCGGGCCAGCAGCTGCTGGGTGGCGGCATCCAGGTCGGAGCCGAACTGCGCAAAGGCAGCCATTTCGCGGTACTGAGCCAGCGACAGCTTAACCGGGCCTGCAACCGAGGACATCGCCTTGGTCTGGGCCGAGGAGCCAACGCGGGAAACCGACAGACCGGTGTTCACGGCGGGGCGGATGCCCTGGTAGAACAGTTCGGTTTCCAGGAAGATCTGGCCGTCGGTGATCGAGATCACGTTGGTCGGAATAAACGCGGACACGTCGCCGCCCTGGGTTTCGATGATCGGCAGCGCGGTCAGCGAGCCGGCACCGAAGTCCTCGTTCAGCTTGGCCGAACGCTCCAGCAGGCGGGAGTGCAGGTAGAAAACGTCGCCCGGGTAAGCTTCACGTCCCGGCGGACGGCGCAGCAGCAGCGACATCTGACGGTAAGCAACCGCCTGTTTGGACAGGTCATCATAGATGATCAGCGCGTGGCGGCCGTTGTCGCGGAAGAATTCCGCCATTGCGGTTGCGGCGTAGGGCGCCAGGAACTGCAGCGGTGCCGGGTCGGACGCGGTTGCGGCCACAACGATGGAGTATTCCATCGCGCCGGACTCTTCCAGTTTCTTCACCAGCTGAGCCACGGTGGAGCGCTTCTGGCCAACCGCGACGTAAACGCAGTACAGCTTCTTGCTCTCGTCGTCGCCGGCGGCGTCGTTGTAGGATTTCTGGTTCAGCATCGCGTCCAGAGCAACGGCGGTTTTGCCGGTCTGACGGTCGCCGATGATCAGCTCGCGCTGGCCGCGGCCGATCGGGATCATCGCGTCAACGGACTTGAGGCCGGTTGCCATCGGTTCGTGAACCGATTTTCGCGGGATGATGCCCGGTGCTTTCACGTCGGCAACGCCGCGGGTAACGTCTTCGATCGGGCCCTTGCCGTCCAGCGGGTTGCCCAGGCCGTCAACAACGCGGCCCAGCAGGCCGTTGCCGACCGGAACGTCCACGATGGCGTTGGTGCGCTTGACGGTGTCGCCTTCTTTAATGTCGCGGTCGGAGCCGAAGATCACGATACCGACGTTGTCGGCTTCGAGGTTCAGCGCCATGCCCATGATGCCGCCCGGGAACTCGACCATTTCGCCGGCCTGGACGTTGTCGAGGCCGTAAACGCGGGCAATACCGTCACCGACGGACAGCACGCGGCCGATTTCTGCCACTTCGGCTTCTTGACCAAAATTCTTGATCTGGTCTTTCAGGATCGCAGAAATCTCTGCTGCTTGGATACCCATTTATCCGACCTCTTTCATTGCATTCTGTAGGGAGTTGAGCTTGGAGCGGATCGAGCTGTCGATCATCTTCGAGCCCACTTTAACGACAAGACCGCCGATGATGGAGGCATCGACGGAAGCATTGATGGTAACTTTCTTGCCCACGCGCTCGGCCAGGGTCTTGGCCAGCTTTTCGCTTTGGGTCTTGGTCAGCGCCTTGGCGGAAACCACCTCGGCGGTCACTTCGCCGCGGGCGTCAGCCAGACGGGCGCGCAGCGCCTCGATCAGTGCGGGCAGCACGAACAGGCGGCGCTTGTCGGCCATCAGGGCCAGGGTGTTGCGCAGGACGGGGTCCAGCCCCATCTTGTCTGCCACCGCAGTGATTGCGGCGCCCTGCTCTTCGCGCGACACAAGCGGCGAATGGATCAGGCTGTTAAGCTCTTCGCTGTCAGCCAGCGCGGCTGCCAGATCATTGATGCTGGTTTCAAGGCTGTCGAGCGCCTTGTTTTCTTCCGCGATGTCGAACACCGCCGTGGCATAGCGCGCGGCAATGCCTGCAGAAATCGAAGCTGGTTCGGACACGTCCACCCTTCCGATATGTTTTTGGCCCCGGTTGGCGTACCTGGCGATCAGGAGGCGTCCGGGGGCGTGAGACATCCCCCTTGGCAGCGGGGCGTTGAAATCAGCGTGGGTCTAGCAGAGCGGATGCGACCTATCAACTGCCTATAACGGTAACAGGAAAAAGCATGTTTTCATTGTTTTCAACGACTTGCACCAAGTGCGGCCCTTTGACCACAGTCGTTTTATAAAAAAGTGCGGCTGAACTGCAGGATTTGGCGATTCCGGAAAGCGGCATTTACGCCAAAAAACGTCACATATGGAGAAAAAACCACCCAAATGGGCGGTGCGGACAGATTTCGGGAATCGAAATGCAACACCGTTTTGCCGCCGCATGGCCTCTTGAAAGGAAAGGCGCGCTCTTGCTTGCAGCGAGCCGCCCCGAGTGCTGGACAAACCCCTGTTTCGGCGCAATTGTGACGATTATTGAAAAAAATGATTCAACCGAAGGGCCCGCAGTATGCTTGCCGCAATCCTGATGGCCACGGCCGGCGTCGCCGCAGCAGCCGCCGTCATCGACTCGATCAACGACGAAGACGATGCCCCCGTCCCCCCTGACGAGCCGGAACTGCTCCCCGAGCCGGAGCCAGAACCCGAGCCTGAATTTGAGGAAACCGTTCGCGGCACGGCCGGAGACGACGTGCTTGAGATATTCAGCGGCCAGACCGGGTTTGGCCTGGACGGCAACGACACTCTCGGCCAGCGCTTTGTGGACAATCTCACCCTGCATGGCGGTGACGGGGATGACTACCTGTACTTTGGCAACAACGGCATCGCCACAGGCGGGGACGGAAACGACACGATTGATGCGGGATCCTTCATCGAAGTGTCCGGCGGTCAGGGCGACGACGAAATCAGCGCCGGCCGGGAAGCCGAGGTTGATGGCGGCAGCGGCAATGATACGATCAGCGCAGGCTTGCAAGGTACCGTTACGGGCGGTGCCGGAAATGATCTCATTGACAGCGGCAGGGAGAGCGCGGTTTCAGGCGGCACCGGCGACGACACGCTGAGCGGTTCAAGCGGCAGCACGCTTGAAGGCGGCGCCGGAAACGACGAAATCCACCTCCGGCCCTGGTCTGGCGAACGTGCTTACGGCAGCGGCGGTGACGGCGCAGATAACCTGACCGGCAACGGCCACGTGGATCTTCATGGCGGTGAAGGCAACGACACGCTGACCTATACCCACGCCTTTGACCGGAGCGAGGCCCCTGGCATTCTGACAGGCGGCGCCGGGGCAGATGTGTTCAACGTTGGGACGACGCATACCGGCGCGACACTCACGGATGCGGAGAAGACAACCACCATCATCCGGGACTTTGACCCCGAGGAAGATGTACTGGCGCTTTATACCGGCGAATTCGAGGGACAGGATTTTGGCAGCATAGTGGAGTTTGAAACGCGCCCTGACGGGGACAGCACAGAGGTGGTTGTTCGCTTTACAGGTTCCCATGCCGCCTCTGACGCCTACGTCAAGACGGCGGTGATCCGGGTGGAAGGTGTCAGCGATCTCTCTGCAGACCAGATCCTGCTGATCGACAGCGGCGGACCGGAGCTTGACCCGGTGTTTGGCGACGGCACCGGTGAAACCTACGCTGGCGGCAGCTCCTCCTATTATTCCACCTTTGGCGGAGATGACACTGTTGAGGCGGGCGGCATTCACGATGTTGCACGGCTGGGAGACGGCAATGACGTGCTGACCGCCACCAGCCACAGCCTGTCGGTGAACGCCGGCAACGGCGATGATGCCATTGTCTGGACCCCTGCCGGATCTTCGGACAGCGGCAGCATCATCGACCTGGGCGCAGGCGATGACACGCTGACGGCCAGCGGTGACAACCTTGAGGTCCGCACTGGCCTGGGCACGGATGTGGTCGACATTTCCCGCGACGCCGGCGCAGACATCGAAGTCCAGAGCCAGGGCGGCAATCAGCTCAGCGTTGGCATGGGCCACGATGTGCATATGGCTGGCGATGGCGACCGGATGACCGTGAATATCTACCCTGAGCATCTGGACCGGGACTCGGGGCTGCTGACGCTGGCTAGCTCAAGCGTCACGGATTTCACCGTCACATTGAACCTGCCTTCGGAGATTGAAGGCCCCCTCGAAATCACCCGCGAATTCGACGGGCGGTATGAGCAGCAGGAAGTCTACCGCTACACGTTCGCGGCTGAGGATGGGACTGAGCTGCTGGTGATGGACATTCCGGAGGGCAACGCATTCTCCGCGGATGATGTCATCGTGAACAGAGACGTGGTGTTTACCTGATTGCCAGAGCCGGGCGGTTCTGATTGCCCCGGTGCCGCTTCAGGCCGGTTCCGGCATCGGGTTTGACAGCCCCTCCAGCACCCGGATGCGGCTGGGCGACTTGGTGCGGGTCATGTGGCCTTTTTGCGGGTAGGTCTGCTTGCTGACTTCGACCATGAACACCCCGCCGGCCAGCATTGCGGGCAGCTTGCGGCCCATCTTTTCCAGCATAGCGCCGGATTTCAGCCAGAACCGCTTGTGGCTGGGCAGCCGGTAGAGCGCGGCGGTGTGCTGCTCAATGGCGAACTGATGTTCGCGCAACTGCCCCTCCAGCTGGCGCAATGTGTAGGGCCGGCCAAAGCCGAAGGGTGTCAAATCGGAGCGCGCCCAGAGGCCCGCCCGGTTCGGGACAATGAAAATCGCCCGTCCGCCCGGCCCCAGCGCCCGCCAGCATTCCTCTAGGAGCTTGCTGGGCCGTTCCGAGGTCTCCAGCCCGTGCATCACCACCAGCCGGTCAGCTCGGCCAGTATCGATGGGCCAGCTGGTCTCCTCGCACAGGACCGAAACGTTCGGCATGCCTGCAGGCCATTGCATCACCCCCTGCGGCCCCGGCATAAGCGCCATCACCCGGCGCGCCTCCGGCAGGTAGGGGCGTAACAGCGGTGCGGCAAAGCCGAAGCCTGCCACTGTCAGGCCGGCGGCCTCCGGCCACAGCTCCAGCAGACGGCCGCGGATCGAGGCCTGCGCCGCGCGCCCCAGGGTGCTGCGGTAGTAGAAGTTCCTGAGATCCTGGACATCAAGATGCATTGCGGGCGCCTGCTGCTTCGGCCAATCTGGGCGCAGTTTAGCAATGTAAAGGCGAATGACCATGCCCCTTGAGATCATCACCCTGCCCTGCCTGTCGGATAACTATGCATTTTTGATCCATAATCCGGCCTCGGGTGAGACCGCGCTGGTGGATGCGCCCGAGGCAGGCGCCGTCAAGGCCGCCCTGTCTGAGCGCGGCTGGGGGCTGGACTGGATTCTGCTGACCCATCATCACTGGGACCATGTCGATGGTGCAGCCAAACTTCAGATGGAGTTCGGCGCCAAGATCATTGGGGCTGCAACCGATGCCCACCGCCTACCTGAGCTGGACCTTGCAGTCGAAGACGGCGGCAGTTTCACGCTGCTGGGGGAAGACGTGCAGGTGATGGATGTGTCCGGCCATACAGTGGGTCATATCGCCTTTTACATGCCCGGCGCGGCGGCGGTTTTCACCGCCGACAGCCTGATGGCGCTGGGATGCGGACGGCTGTTTGAGGGCACACCCCAGCAGATGTGGGCCAGCCTGTCGAAACTTGCCGCGCTGCCACCGCAAACTATGGTTTATTCAGGACATGAATACACCCAGGCTAACGGTGCTTTTGCGGTCACCGTGGACCCCGGCAACCCGGCGTTGCAGGCGCGGGTAAGTGATATCGCAAAGGCCCGCGAAAGCGGCACCCCCACGGTGCCGTCCTCCCTGCAATTGGAACTTGACACCAATCCGTTCCTGCGTGCCGGTGACAGCGCCGTGAGAGCACATCTGGGCATGCAAGACTCTGAAGACGCAGAGGTTTTTGCCGAAATCCGCAAGCGCAAAGACAATTTTTGAGCAAATCAAGGGTATCGGGGCGCAACAGGGAGAAAATAATTGTGACCCCAAAATGAAGAAAAGACCTTGAAGCCGGCGCTCTATCAACCAAACTCTAACCTTATAAGCACATGGTTGAACTGAGGGGTTGGTTAATACCGCCCCACCGGCCAACCCAAGATCAGAGGAGCACGACCGTGCCTTCATTCTCGAGCACCCTGGAACAGGCCATTCACGCAGCGCTGGCGCTGGCGAATGAACGCCGTCATGAATTCGCAACCCTGGAACATCTGCTTCTGGCCCTGATCGACGAGCCCGACGCGGCCCGCGTGATGCGCGCCTGCAGCGTCGACCTTTCGGAATTGCGATCCTCACTTGTGGAATTCGTGGATGAGGATCTTGCCAACCTTGTGACCGACATCGACGGATCGGAGGCGGTGCCGACCGCGGCCTTCCAGCGCGTCATCCAGCGCGCCGCGATCCACGTCCAGAGTTCGGGACGGACTGAGGTAACGGGGGCGAATGTGCTGGTCGCCATCTTTGCCGAGCGCGAGAGCGACGCCGCCTATTTCCTGCAGGATCAGGAGATGACCCGTTATGACGCGGTGAACTTCATCGCCCATGGCGTTGCCAAGGACCCGGCCTATGGGGAATCCCGTCCGGTGTCCGGCGCGACGGAACAGGAAGAGGACAATCTGACCGCTGCGCCTGAGGGCGAGAAGAAGGAGTCGGCGCTGGCGAAATACTGCGTTGACCTGAACGCAAAATCCCGCGACGGCGACATCGACCCGCTGATCGGCCGCGACCATGAGGTGGAGCGCTGCATCCAGGTGCTGTGCCGCCGCCGCAAGAACAACCCGCTGCTGGTGGGCGATCCCGGTGTCGGCAAGACCGCCATCGCCGAGGGCCTCGCGCGCCGCATCGTGTCCGGCGAAACCCCGGAAATCCTGTCGGAAACCACCATCTACTCGCTCGACATGGGCGCATTGCTGGCGGGCACCCGCTACCGCGGCGATTTCGAGGAACGGCTGAAGGCTGTCGTCTCCGAGCTGGAGGAGCATCCGGACGCGGTGCTGTTCATCGACGAGATCCACACCGTGATTGGTGCCGGTGCAACTTCCGGCGGTGCCATGGACGCCTCCAACCTGCTGAAGCCTGCGCTGCAGGGCGGCAAGCTGCGCACCATGGGCTCCACCACCTACAAGGAGTTCCGCCAGCACTTCGAGAAGGACCGCGCGCTGTCCCGCCGGTTCCAGAAGATCGACGTGAATGAGCCGACGGTGGAAGATTCCATCGAGATCCTGAAGGGATTGAAGCCCTATTTTGAGGAGCATCACGGCATCAAGTTCACCGGCGACGCGATCAAGACCGCGGTGGAACTGTCGGCGCGCTATATCAATGACCGCAAGCTGCCGGACAAGGCCATCGACGTGATCGACGAGGCCGGCGCCGCGCAGCATCTGATCATCGAGAGCAAGCGCCGCAAGACCATCGGCGTCAAGGAAATCGAGGCTGTTGTGGCCAAGATCGCCCGCATCCCGCCCAAGAACGTCTCCAAGGACGATGCCGAGGTGCTGAAGGATCTGGAGAAGTCGCTGAAGCGCGTGGTCTTCGGTCAGGACGACGCCATTACCGCGTTGTCGAGCGCCATCAAGCTGGCCCGTGCCGGACTGCGCGAGCCGGAGAAGCCGATCGGCAACTACCTGTTTGCAGGCCCCACCGGCGTCGGCAAGACCGAGGTGGCCAAGCAGCTGGCTGATCAGCTGGGGGTGGAACTGCTGCGTTTCGACATGTCGGAATACATGGAGAAACACGCTGTTTCCCGCCTGATCGGCGCACCGCCGGGTTATGTCGGGTTCGACCAGGGCGGCCTGCTGACCGACGGTGTCGACCAGCACCCGCACTGCGTTCTGCTGCTCGATGAGATCGAGAAGGCGCATCCGGATGTCTACAACATCCTGCTGCAGGTGATGGACAACGGCCAGCTGACCGACCACAACGGCCGCACCGTGAACTTCCGCAACGTGATCCTGATCATGACCTCCAACGCGGGTGCATCGGAACAGGCAAAGGCCGCCATCGGCTTTGGCCGCGACCGCCGCGAAGGCGAGGACACCGCCGCCATCGAGCGCACCTTCACGCCGGAGTTCCGCAACCGCCTGGATGCGGTGATCTCCTTCGCGCCGCTGGGCAAAGAGGTGATCCTGCAAGTGGTCGAGAAGTTCGTCCTGCAGCTGGAAGCCCAGCTGATGGACCGCAATGTGTCGATCGAACTGACCCGCAAGGCGGCCGAATGGCTGGCTGAGAAGGGCTATGACGACCGCATGGGCGCGCGTCCGCTGGGCCGCGTCATCCAGGAGCACATCAAGAAGCCGCTGGCGGAGGAGCTGCTGTTCGGCAAGCTGACCAAGGGCGGAGTGGTCCAGGTCGGCATCAAGGACGGCAAGCTGGATCTGCGCCTGGAAGGCCCGGGCAAGCCGCGGATCTCCGGTGACAAGCCGCCGCTGCTGACCGCGGATTGATGCGCCTCGCATCCCTGCTGACATTACTATCGCTCGCCGCGCCCGCCGCGGCGGGCGATTTTGTTTTGCAGTTCCCGCTGGACTGCACCCTGGGTGAGGACTGCCGCATCCAGCAGTTCGTGGACCGCGATCCCGGTAAAGAGGCAACCGATTTCACCTGCGGCACGCTCAGCTATGACGGCCACAAGGGCACCGACTTTGCCTTGCCCTACTTGTCGGACATGCACGCAGGTGTTGCCGTGCGCGCGGCGGCGGATGGTGTCGTCCGCGGCACCCGGAATTCGATGCCGGATCAGTATGCCAATGGCCAGAACGAAGCCGCCATAGACGGCAAGGAATGCGGCAACGGCGTGGTGCTAAGCCACGGCAGCGGCTGGGAGACCCAATACTGCCACATGAAGCGCGGCTCGATCCGGGTTGAAAGCGGCCAGAAGGTCCGGGCCGGTGATGTGCTGGGCGAGGTTGGCCTGTCCGGCCAGACCCAGTTCCCGCATCTGCACCTGTCGGTGCGCAAGGACGGCGCGGTGGTGGACCCGTTTGCGCCGGACAGCCTGGACAGCTGCGGCGGACCCGCCTCGCATACCCTGTGGGCCGATCCCCTGCCCTACCAGCCGGGCGGGCTGATCGGGGCCGGATTTTCCACGGCCATTCCGGAATTTGACGCAATTCAGGCCGGCACCGCTGATCAAGCACCACTGGCGGCGGATGCGCCTGCGCTGGTGTTCTGGGCCTATGCCTATGGCAGTCAGGCCGGCGACCAGCTGGAGTTGAGCGTGACCGGTCCAGGCGGTGAGCTGGTCTCGCACAGCGAAGCGCTGGAGCGCACACAGGCGCAACTGTTCCGCGCGGCCGGGCGCCGCCTGCGCGGCGGGCAATGGCCTGCAGGCACCTATACCGGAACCGCCCGGCTGATGCGGGACGGCACCGAAGTGGACAGGTTTTCCCGCACGATGGTGATCCCGCCCGCCTGAGGCGCGGCCTCTCAACGGTATTGCAACCGCCGCTGCCGGGGCGTCAGCCGCGGCAGCGGCCCGGCCCGACGGGCGCGGCGGCCCGGCAGGGCCGGCTTGCGCCGGGCGGGAGGCCTCTGCCTGCGGGCTGCGGCGCGGCCGGAAGCCGCTTCTAATTTGATAAATCCGGAAACCGCAATAGTTTATAGGACAGCCCTACTGCCCGGTGGGGCAGCAACCCGTGTGTAACTAGTAGCTTGTCTCCTTTAGTGAAGCGGGTTGCACCCCGCGGGCCGTGGCGGGGTTCTGCTGCTCAACTGGTCCGCTGCTGGCGGGTGCCCGGACGGCTCACTTCTCGGTAAACTTCAGCTCGATCCGGCGGTTCTGGGCGCGCGCCTCAGGCGTGTCTGCCGGGTTGACCGGCTGGTATTCCCCGAACCCGTTGGCGGCCAGCCGCGACGGCGGCACACCCAGCGCCTCAACCATGTAGCGCACCACCGACAGCGCCCGGCCCTGGCTGAGCTCCCAGTTATCGGCAAACTTGGGGTGTGCGCCCAACGGCGTGTTGTCGGTGTGCCCGTCGACCCGGATGATCCAGTTGATCTCCGGCGGGATGGCCGCCACCACGCTTTGCAGGATCGACACCACCTTGGCGATCTCCACCCGCCCTTCAGGCGACAGGGTGGCGCTGCCGGGCTGGAACAGAACCTCGGAGGCAAAGACAAAACGGTCGCCCTGGATGCGGACGCCTTCCTGAGTGCCCAACAGATCGCGCAGGCGGCCAAAGAACTCGGAGCGGTAGCGCTCCAGGTCCTGCGCCTTGGCGGTGAGCTCCTCCGCTTCGGCCTCCAGCCGCTTGCGCTCCTGCTCTTCCAGCAGCCGCCGCTTGCGTTCCTCGGATGCCGCGCGGGCCAGGGCCGCGTTCAGGTCCTGGCCGAGGTTCTGCAATTGCACCTGCTGAGCCGCGTCGCGGGCCTGGTAATCGTCCAGGATGGCCTGCAGTCCGCCCAGCTGCTCGCGCAGGGCTGCGACCTGCTGATTGAGCAGCGCGGTTTCGCGGCGGGCTTCTTCCGATACCGCCTGTTCCTGCGAGAGGGCGGCCCGCGCCTGGGCCAGCAAGGCGGCGCGTTCTTCGGCCTGGGTCAGCCGTTCGGTTGCGGAGGCTTCTGCCGCCTCCTGCGCAGTCACTGCCGCCAGCAGGCGCTGGCGCAGCACGTCCAGATCCTCTGCCTGGGTTTCCGCGGCTGCGAGGGCGGCTTTGGCTTCGGCAAGCTCCGCCGCCAGCCGTCCGGCCTCGGCGTCGGAGCCTGCACGGGCGGCTTCCAGTTCCAAGAGCTGCGCGTCCAGCTGTTTCTTTGCGGCCTCTGCCGCCGCCAGCAGGGTCAGAGTGTCCTCAGCCTGTTGCCGCTGCGCCTCCAGCGCCAGGGTCATGGCGGTCAGTTCCGCATCTGCCGACTGCAATTTCTCGCGCAGGGCCTCAGCGGCGGCGGCCTCAACCAGCCGGGCGGCCTCCTCCGCGCTCAGCTGTTCCTGCAGGCCGGCGATTTCTTCTGACTTGGCTGCCTCCTCCGCTTCAAGGCTGGCGATCAGCGCCTCCATCGCCTCGCGCTGTGCAGCTGCCAGCCGGGCTGCCTCTGTCTGGGCATCGATTTCGCCGCGGGCCTGGGCCAGCGCCAGATTCAGCGCTTCCTGCTCGCTGAGGAGTGCGGCGCGGGCGGCTTCGAGGTTTTCGCGTTCTGCGCTGAGGTCCGCAATCCGCGCCTGAGCTGCGTCGCGGCTGGCGATCAGCGCGGCCACCTGAGCCTCAAAACTGGTGATGCGGCTGGCAGCCTCGGCCAATTCGCCGGCCTGGCGGTCGCGTTCGGCGGTCAGCGAGGTGATCAGGCTGCGGGCCTGTTCCAGATCCTGTTCCGCCGTGTTGAGGGTCGAGATCAGCGCCCCCAACCGGGCGTTCAGGCGCCGGTTTTCGCGTTCTTCCAGCCCCAGTGCCGAGGCCAGCGCGCTGACCTCGGCGGAGAGTTCATCCAGCTGGCTTTCCTGGCCGGTGATGGTTTCGCGCAGCACGAACTGCACCACCATGAAGATGGTCAGCACAAACATCAGCACCAGCAGAAGCCCGGTCATCGCGTCGACGAAGCCAGGCCAGATCGAGGCCTGGAACCGCTGTCCTGTGCGCCGGGAAAGGGCCATAGCTTACTCCCCCGCGCCCCGGTCTGATGTGCCGCCGCGGGCCAGGCCGCGCGGGCGGGCGAAAGCCTTGATCATCAGGTCGATGTCCTTGCGCAGCTCCGACAGGCTTTCCTGGCGGCCGGCCGAGATTTCCTCAAGGATGCGCAGCATCTGCACATCGATCGAGCGAAGCCGCATCCGGCTTTCGGCGTCGATACCGCCGTGTTCGCTTTGGGCGCGCAGGATCTCGGTCAGCGCCTCCTGCCCCACGGCAACCCGGTCCAGCGCCGCGGTGATGGTGCCGGTCTGATCCTGTCGGCGGTTCATGTCCTGTATGGTTTCGACCAGATCCGTCAGGCGCTGATCCACCGCGGCGCGGCCTTCGGCGGTTTCAACGAACATGACCTGCAGCGCCTCCATCTGCTCTGCCATGGTGTCGAGCACCTGGGAGACCACGCCGCTGTCCCCGGCGCCCTCCTCGCCCGAGGAGAAGCTGACGCGGGTGATGGAGGAGAGCCATTCCTCCAGCTCGCGGTAAAAGCGGTTCTGGCCGTGGCCTGCGAAAAGTTCGAGCAGGCCCACGATCAGCGAGCCCGCGAGGCCCAGCAGCGAGGAAGCGAAGGCGACGCCCATGCCGCCCAGCTGCGCCTCAAGGCCCGTCATCAGGCGGTTGAAGACCGAGAGGCCCTCCTCACCTTCCTGCGGCGCTAGGCTGCGGATGGTGTCGACGACGGCGGGAACGGTGGTGGCCAAGCCGTAGAAAGTGCCGAGAAGGCCAAGAAAGATCAGCAGGTTGACGATGTAGCGGGTGATCTCGCGGTCTTCGTCGATGCGGCTGGCGACGGAGTCGAGAATGGATCGTGTGGAGGAGGATCCCAGCTGCATCCGGGCAGAACGCGAACCCAGCAGCGAGGCCAAGGGGGCCAGTATCGAAGGCGGGCGGCGGTGATCCTGAGTGTCGCCCGCGGCAAAGCGTTCGATCCAGCGCACCGAGCCAATCAGCTGCACCACCTGCCAGAAACAGGCCAGCACACCAATCACGAAAACCAGCACGATAAAGCCGTTGAGCCAGGGATTGGCCTGGAACACCGGCAGCACCCGCGGCAGCGCCACGAAGGCGCCGAACCCCGAAAGCCCCAGCGCGATCAGCATCATGATGATCTGCCGCACCGGCTGGGAGAACTGCGGCCGGGTCTTGCGGTCTGGCTGCGCCATATTGCTGGCTCCTGACACTTTTGTCTGCTCGTGTTGCCCCGCAGCCTATAAGCAAAGTGTCAAAAGCGCCAAGGCTTTATGCCGTGATTTCCCGCACCCGGCCTGCCAGCCAGTCCAGATCGCTGTCATGCAGGCCGATCTCAGCCAGATGCTCAGCGGTGTTGTAGAGATACTCGGTATTGGGTCCTCGCCCGCCCACGGCGTGGGCGATGATCTGGGCCTGTTCCTCGAGGCTGAGGCCGCCGCAATACTGCACATGATGCGGGTCGATCACGTAGGTGACGGCGGTGACCGTGGAGCCATCCGCCAGCTCGACCACAAGGTCACGCTCCAGATAGGCCGAGGAGATCAGCTCGCGCTCGCGCAGCTCTGCCAGGGTCTGCTCCTCGTGGCCCGCCTCAACCGCCAGGGCGATGCCCTTGCAATGGGCGTCTTCGACCGCGTCCAGCGCCAGCACCAGGCCGGGATTTTCTTCGCTTCCGCGGTGGTGGATCGAGGACATGCAGAAGGAGCGCGCGTAGCCGTGCAGCACCGCGATCTCACGCCGCGCCACAGGAAAACCCGGGTTCCAAAGAAGTGATCCGTATCCGAATACCCACATTGTCATGTCGTCTGGCCCTTTCCGTGCCCTCCCTATAAACAGCAATCCTGGTCCGGACAAAAGAGGCTATCCGATGCGCCTGGCAAAACTGCTGATTGCGGCCTTTCTGGTGTGGAGCCTCTATTGGGCGGCGGCGGCCTGGGGGCTGAAAAACGGCATTGCCGCCTGGTTCGGCGTGCAGGAGAACCGGGGCTGGCAGGCGGAGTATGCAGGGCTGGAGACGCAGGGTTATCCGTTCCGGCACCAGACCCGGATCAGCCGCCCAACGCTGGCGGATCCGCGCAGCGGCACGGCCTGGCGGGCGGACTGGCTGGAGCTGTCGAGCCCCGCCGCATGGCCCGGGCAGCTGGAACTGCATTTCCCGGCGACGGCGCAACGGTTGTCCTATTTCGACCGGACTGCGGTGATTGCTGCTGACGGGCTGCAGGCCAGCCTGCACCTGAAGCCTGGCGCGGCGCTGGAGCTGGAACAGATGGCCGCTGTGGCGGACAGCTGGCAGATTACCCGCAGCGGCGAAACCGTGCTGAGCGGCGCGGCGCTGGACCTGCGCATGGTGCAAACCGAAAGGCCAGAAACCTACCGGATCACCGCAGACGCAAGGGAGTTCGCCCCGCGCGCCGCCTGGCGGCGGCTCTTGGCGGCCAGCGCGCCGCTGCCGGAGCGGTTCGACACGCTGGCGCTGGAGATGGCAGTTGCTTTTGACGCGCCCTGGGACCGCTCCGCACTGGAGCAGCGGCGGCCGCAGCCGCGCCGGATTGATCTGAAACTGGCCGATGCCCGCTGGGGCGATCTGCGGCTCAAGGCCACTGGCACACTGACGGTGGATGAACAGGGGCTGCCGGAGGGCGAGATTGCCCTGCAGGCGGAAAACTGGCGCGGGCTGGTGCTGATGGCTGAGCGCAGTGGCGCATTGCCCCCTTCCTTGCGCAACTCGGTGGAGCGGGTGCTGGGACTGCTGGCCGGCGCCAGCGGCAACCCGCAGAACCTGGATATCACGCTGGGGTTTGCAGACGGATATGTCACCCTTGGACCGCTGCCCATGGGCCATGCGCCGCGGCTGATCATCCGCTAGGCCAAACGCTGGCTTGTATCCATCTGGAGATTTCTTGCGAGGCTCTGCCTCGCGCTTCAGGGTATTTGGGGCCAGATGAACAGTGGATTCTGAATTGCTGCCCGGGGTCTCAGCGGCAATAGGTGCCGCCTCGGTGGCGGGCCACGTCGAGGTGGAAGTGGTCCTTGTGATAGCGATCTGCTTCCGGCCCCAGCACGGTGCCGAAGGGGCCGCAGGCGGCGCGCCAGATCTTTTTCAGCTTCTTGCGGGTCTTGCGGTTCTGCCAGCCGTGCAGCACCGAAACGGTCTCTCCGCTGGCGAGGGTAAAGCCGGAAATGTCGATCGCCCGCGCCTTGCCGTGTTCGGAGATCTTGGCGCCGGGGCGGTTGTTGCGGGTGCGGCAGGCGTAATGGGCGGCGACGCGCAAGCCGACAACCTTGTTGCGGCGGCCAAAAGCGGTTTCGACCTCTCGGTTGATCCAGGTCTTCAGCGCGCGGGCGGTGTTGCAGGTCATCAGCGAGGCCTGGCTGAGGCGCACCCCGGCAATCTCGCGCACCCTCACCGCGTCCTTGGCGCCGCAGCCGGGCAGCGTGCCGGAGACGTGGCCGACGTCGTCACCCTGAATGTCGATGTCACCGCAAACCGAGCCCTTGCGGCGCTGGCGGCGTTTGAACAGCACTTGCTCTGCCAGGCTGTCCGGGCGCGCGAAGGGCAGCAAGGATGCGCCGGGTGCCAGCATCGGTAGACTTGCAGGCCGGGAGGCTGCCGCCAGGCGCTGTTCCGATTTCGGGCGTGAGACCGGGCGGATGCCGGGCAGCGGCGCTACGATGGCTTCAAGGCTCGCGTCCCCCGCAAGGCGAGCGGGCGGCTCCATTGAGGCATCCGGCGTTGCGGCCAGCGCCGCCCCGCCGAACACGGCCGCCAGGATCAGCACGCCTGCGCGGATCACTTCTTTTGCCCCCGCCCGAAGTCCGGCGCGTCAGTGTCCTGGCCGGCTTCGATGATGCCGCGGCGGATGGCTCGGGTACGTGTGAAATAGTCGTGCAGGTGCTCCCCATCGCCGGTGCGGATGGCGCGCTGCAGGGCAAAGAGTTCCTCCGTGAAGCGGCCGAGGATTTCCAGCGTGGCGTCCTTGTTGGTCAGGAACACGTCACGCCACATGGTCGGGTCCGAGGCGGCAATACGGGTGAAGTCGCGGAAACCGGCGGCGGAATACTTGATCACCTCGCTGTCGGTTACCCGGCGCAGGTCGTCCGCTACACCCACCATGGTATAGGCGATCAGGTGCGGTGTGTGCGAGGTGACGGCCAGCACCAGATCGTGGTGGTCAGCATCCATTTCATCGACATTGGCGCCCATCCCTTCCCACAGCGCGCGCAGGCGGGCGGTGGCCTCCGGATCAGTGCCCTCGACCGGGACCAGCAGCGACCAGCGGTTGTCGAACAATTCGGCAAAACCGGATTCGGGGCCGGAATGCTCCGTCCCTGCCAGCGGGTGCGCAGGAACGAAATGAACACCCTCTGGAATATGCGGCTGCACCGCCTCGATCACATGGCGTTTGACCGAACCGACGTCAGACACGGTCGCACCGGGTTTCAGCACCGGCGCGATATCTTCCATCACCGGCCCCATGGCACCGACCGGCACGCAGAGCACCACCAGATCAGCGTCTTTCACCGCTTCGCGCGCGCTGTCGCAGACGCGGTCGCAGAGGCCGATCTTGCGAGCAGTTGCACGCGTTTCTTCGCTCCGGGCATAGCCGGTCACTTCACCCGCCAGCCCTGCGCGTTTCATTGCCCAGAACATTGAGGATGCAATCAGGCCCAGGCCGATCAGCGCGACGCGGCCGTAAACTTGCTCGCTCATGCCTGCCCCTCTTTGAACGCCTTGACGCACTGCGCGATGCGGCGGCAGGAATCCTCGTCGCCGATAGTGATGCGCAGCGCGGTGGGCAGGTTGTACCCCGCCACCCGGCGCACGATCAGCCCCTGGGCCTGCAGATACAGGTCGCAGGCTTCTGCTTCAGCCTGGCTGGAGAAACGGGCCAGGATGAAATTGGTGCTGGAGACGTCCGAGGGCACGCCGAGTTCAGCCAGCGCATTTGCAAGCCAGCTGCGCCACTTGGCGTTCTCGGCCCGGCAATGATCCACGTAATCCGTATCCCGCACCGAAGCCTCGGCACCTGCGAGTGCAGTGCTGGAGGCGTTGAAGGGGCCGCGCACGCGGTTCAGGACATTGATGATCTCCTTGGGGCCGTAACCCCAGCCGATCCGGGCGCCGCCCAGGCCGTAGATCTTAGAGAAGGTGCGGGTCATGAAGACGTTGCTGCGGGAGGCAATCACGGCCGCGCCGGCGTCAAAGCCCTCGACATATTCCGCATAGGCGCCATCGAGCACCAGGAGCGCGCCCGCGGGAATGCCATCGGCCAGCCGGGCAACCTCAGCCTCGCTGATCATGGTGCCGGTGGGGTTGTTGGGGTTGGCGATGAACACCAGCTTGGTCCTGGCGGTGCAACCCGCCAGCAGCGCATCCACGTCTGTGACGCGCTCGCGCTCCTTCACCTCCACCGGGGTGGCGCCGGCGGCCAGTGCGCTGATGCGGTACATCGCAAAGCCGTGTTCGGTATACAGCACCTCATCCCCCGGCCCGGCATAGGCCTGGCACAGGAAAGCGATGATTTCATCACTGCCTGCACCGCAGATGATCTGCTCCGGATCCAGCCCGTGCACCTCGCCGATCGCCTGCCGCAATGCTCCGTGATCCGAGCTGGGATAGCGGTGCATTTTAGCCGCCGCATCCTGCATTGCCTGGACGGCGCGCGGGCTGGGGCCAAAAGGGTTCTCGTTCGAGGAGAGCTTCACAACATTGCTCACCCCTTTCACATGGGCAGCCCCGCCCTGGTAGAGGGCGATGTCCATGATACCGGGCTGCGGTGTGAGTTGAGTCATAATACGGGCTCCTTAATTCCAACCCGTCATAACGGCCCAAACGCTGGCGGGGAAGCACCAAGATGACGCTCCCCCATGCTGCCGCCCCCTCCGGCAGCCTGCCCCGGCCGTGCGCCTGCGTTAATGCGCAGTTGCGGACTTGGGCATTTTCCGTTTGGCCTCTGCCATGATGATCTTCTGGATCTTCTTGCGCAGCTCCATGTCCTTGCGCATCGCCTCATTAGCCTGTTTCTGCATGGTAGAGGCCGATTGCGAGCCGTCGGCGCCGTTCAGCGCCTCACCCGCGTATTTGCTGAGCGACTTGCCGGAGATCTGTTTGGCGATCTCGCCGTAGATGGCGTCACCGTGCAGCTTGATAAAATCTTCGGTGGCCTTGGTGCCGTATTTGGCGATGAGGTCTTTCTTGACCGCGCCCTCCATGGCGGCGGGCGCCAGCTTGGTCTTGAGGAACTTCTCGGCGGCCCCGGTGAAGCCGGAGGAGAATTTCTCCAGCGCCTTGCCCGCGCCTGCGGACATGATGCCTGCGGTCAGGATCTTGGCGATGCTTTCCTTGATCTCCTTGGTGTTGGGCGGGCGGCCCTTTTCGATCAAGGGCTTTGCCAGGCCGATGGTTTCCTTCAGCGCCTCAGTCACCATGGCCTCGCCGGCCTTGGATTTCAGGAACTTCTCGAAGAAGACTTTGACTGCCTTCTTGGGCATCTCGCGCGACAGTCTGGAGGCCGCGGCCTTGGCCAGATCATCGGCAAGACCTGCCGAGAGTTTCGATGTCAGCTTGCCGCCGGCGGCACCTGCCAGCCCCGCGATGAAACTGTCGATAAAGACTTTCTTGGCGGCACCGTCCCAGGTCACGTTGTTGCCCGCCAGATGCTCGCCCAGCTGGCCCGCGCTGGATTTCAGCGCCTCGGTGCTGGCAGCGGCAATGGCGTGGGCCTTGGCGGGCGACATGCCCTTGGTCGCCACCAGCCGTGCGGTCATGTAGGTTTCGACCACGGCAAAGGAGACCTCGCGCACCACCTCCAGCTTCCAGATGATCGCTCCGGCGGTGCTGATGCGTTCGTCGATGAATTTCTTGAAGGCCTTGCCGCCCTTGTTATAGGCCTTGGTCGCCTTGACGTCCTGTTTGTAGACCTTTTTCCAGTCCGGTTTCTTCTTGCTGGTCAGGGTCTTCATCAAGCTCGCTTCGGAGCGCGCGTTCAGGATCGCGGTCCAGGGTGGATCGGTCTTGTCGTTGACCATGCTGACGGCAAACTCGGTCAGCGCATTGAGGAAGGTCTCGTTGCCCTGGCGGGTCTTTTCCACGTCATTGCAGAAATCGACCCAGGATTCGGCCTGGCCGTACATCATTTCGGCTTTGGCCAGCAGCTGGCGGCGCAATTTCTCCTGCCCGGCCTCGAACTCAGCCACGGTAATCAGCTTGGTCTTGCCGTTCTCGACAACCTCAACCCGTTCAATCTTGGCATCAGCGGACACCTGGGCGGCCAGTTTGGGCAGGCCTGCGTTCCAGGTCCGCATGCCGGGATCGACAATGCCGTCGGGCTTCCTGAACCCCAGCTTCTTTTTCTGGAAATCGCGGATGGTGCTGATCAGCCCGGCATCGCATTTGGTGCTGATGTCGACGGGGTAGCCGTTTGCCTTGAGCATCAGGCGCACAAGTTCGACATCTGCCGGGGCATTCTTGACCGGTTTGAATTTGCTTTCGCCGGTTTTCGGGTCCGGCTTGGTAATCCGTTTTTTGTCGCCAACAGGGGCGGAAAGCTTGAGAGCCATGAGTTTGCTCCAACCAATTAACTACTGGTTCAAGCCTGCCATGGCTCCGCTGCGCAGTCGCGGGGGATTTGGAATAGACATTCCCCCTTTAAATCGGGGACGCCGGTACCCACATATCACATGTATGTGAGGTGCTTCCCTGACGCAGGAAAGCACCCGTTTCGATTGGTTCAGGGCGATTGTTATCAGGCTGCCTGAGACTTGAACCGTGCGGTTGCCGGGTCGGCATTATACCGGGCCGCAATCTCCCCCGCCTTCATTGTCAGGTCATTGACGCAATCGATGATGTACTGCGCCTTCTCCTCCTCCATCAGGTAGGAGAAGTTGAGCCGCACCCAGCCGGGTTTCTTCATCTCTTCGCCTGCCTGCAGGTCGGCAAAGAGGGTTTCCGATTCCGGCTGGCTGATGCCCAGCAGGCGGTGCGCGTAAGGACCCGCACAGGCACAGCCGCCGCGGGCCTGGATGCCATAGACATCGCTGAGCATACGGGTGAACAACTGCTGATGCACCGGGTTGCCGGCCGCATCCCTGACCAGGAAGGAAAAGATCGGCAGCCGGTGCGCGTTGCGGTGGCCGAGGATGCGCAAACGCGGATTGGCGGACCAGCCGTCCCAGGCCATCTGCGCGAACCTGGCTTCGCGGGCTTCAATCTGCTCTTGACCCACGGCTTCCTTGACCAGGAACGCCAGGGCTGCGCGGATGTCGCCGATCACGTTGGGGGTGCCGGCCTCCTCTCGGGCGGCCAGATCCTGGCTGTATTCATGCCGCCAGGGAGAAACAAAGCTGACGGTGCCGCCACCGGGCCAGGACGGGCAACGGCGGCGCACCACGGACTGGTTGACGACCAGCACGCCAGAGGCGCCGGGGCCGCCCGGAAATTTATGCGGCGAGACAACGACGGCATCTTTGCGGGCTGCCCCGTTGCCGCCCATGTCGACCGGCAGGTAGGGACCGCCGCCGGCGTAATCCCAGACCGACAGCGCGCCGTGTTCGCGCAGCAGGCGGCTGATGGGATCGGGGTTAGTCACAATGCCTGTGACGTTGGAAGCGGCAGAGAAGCTGCCGATTTTCAGATCGCTGTCCGCGTGCTGTTTCAGCGCCAATTCCAGCACCGCCAGATCCGGGCCGCCTTCTGCAGCCTCCGGGATTTCCACCACCTCGGCCTTGCTTTCGCGCCAGGGCAGGATGTTCGAGTGGTGCTCATACGGGCCGATGAAGACAACCGGGCGGGCGGCCTCGTTCACACCGAACAGGCTGACCAGGCGGTTGAGGCCCGCAGTGGCGCCGGAGCCGGTAAAGATCACTGCATCCTCTGCGGTGGCGCCTGTGATGCGGGCAATCTCAGCGCGCGCCTCACGGCGCAGGCGGGTCATCTGGGTGCCGCAGTAAGAGGCTTCGGTATGGGAGTTGGCGTAGAAGGGCAGCACCTGTCCGGCCACGAAATCCTCCACCTGGCGCAGGGCGCGGCCAGAGGCGACATAGTCAGCATAGACCAGCGGCACCTCGCCATCGAGGCCAGGGATCATCACCCCGTCGCCAATCACACTGCGGCCAAGGGTGCCGTCCTGTGCGGCTTGCTGGATTGTCTGTTTGAATGCTGCCAGGGTCATGTCGCGCCTCCGAATTCTGTTGAGGCATCATGAACGGAAACTGGCGCGTAAACTTTATCAATTACTGAGTGGATAGCGCAACTTTTGTGTCATATGATCGCACTATGAGCAAAAATGCAGATAAGATTGACCGCGCCATTTTGCGTGCCCTGCAACAGGATGCCAGCCTGTCCCAGCGGGAGCTGGCCGATCAGGTGGGGCTGTCGCAAAATGCCTGCTGGCGGCGGCTGAAGGCGCTGAACGAAAGCGGGCTGTTGAAGGGCTCCACCGCGCGGCTGGACCGCAAGCAGCTGGGGCTGGATCTGGTGGTGTTTGTGCTCTTGCGCACCCGGCATCATTCAGCGGACTGGCTGCAGAAATTCCGCCGCCACGTGCTGACCATCCCGGAAGTGGTGGATTTCCACCGCATCGGCGGCGACTACGACTACCAGCTGAAAGTGGTGACCGAGGACATGGCCAGCTATGACAAGGTCTACCAGCGGCTGATCGCAGGCGTGGAGCTGGACAGCGTTACATCCTACTTTGCGATGGAAGCTATCGCTGAGGGGCGCCCGCTGCCCTTGTGAGGATGCTGGCAGGGGATGCGCGCCCCTGCCCCGCAGTCTTGACTGTCAGTGCCCGAAGGCGCTGTCTTTCATCCATTTCGGCCGCTTGCCGTCGGGGCCCATCCGCATGTGCAGGCAGGCGGTGCCCAAACGCTGGAAATAGAGGATGTCAACCGGGTACCAGCCGGCCGAGGGCACCTCGACCTGGGTCACGATTGTGCTGTCGCAGGACTGGCGGCCGTCAAACTCGCCCACCACCTGGCCGCCGATTTTCGCCAGAATGCCATCGTTGGTCAGGAAGTCGATGTTGTGCACGCCCGGCGTGTCCAGTTTCACGTAGCCGGTGATCCGCGCCGCCACATGCATCGGCCGCTTGGCTGTCAGCGTGTTCTGCCCTTCTTCGGTATCGCGGTTGTCCAGCCCGGCAATCGGGCGGCCCGGTTCGCTGCTGATTTTCAAGGCAGATGAGGCTTCGGCCAGGGATTTTACGTCTTGCGGGTAGGCATAGACCACCGCAAGGCCTGGCTTAACGCCGGAAGGCTGCGGGTTTGCAGGTGTGAGTTTCAGAGGTGCGGCGCTAACTGCCGCTGCCGCCATGGTAAGCGCTGCAATGGCAGCTGCTTTCATCAAGATCTTCATTGGTCACTCCCTGTTGTTTTTGGAACAGGATAGACCCAATGGCCTTACCGAGCCACAGCTTTTGGATGCCACCGCCCGCGAAATCCGGCTCCGAGGGAGTTCGAATGAAAAAGGGCTGCCCAAGAGGACAGCCCTTCCGCCAGATGCCCTAGTGGGCAGCGGGCTTAGTTCTTGGCGTAGAATTCGACGACCAGGTTCGGTTCCATCACAACCGGGTACGGCACGTCGCCCAGGCCGGGGGTGCGCACGAATGTTGCGGTCATCTTGGAGTGGTCGGCTTCGATGTAATCCGGCACGTCGCGCTCAGCCAGCTGGGTGGCTTCCAGAAGCGCAACCATCTGCTTGGACTTGTCGCGGACCTCGATCACGTCGCCCTCTTTCACACGGTAGGAGGGGATGTTCACGCGCTTGCCGTTCACGGTTACGTGGCCGTGGTTCACAAACTGGCGGGCAGCAAAGACGGTTGCCACGAACTTGGCGCGGTAGACGACGGCGTCCAGGCGGCGCTCGAGCAGGCCGATCAGGTTTTCACCGGTGTCGCCGGTCACACGCACGGCTTCGCCATAGATGCGGCGGAACTGCTTTTCGGTCAGGTCGCCGTAGTAGCCCTTGAGCTTCTGCTTGGCGCGCAGCTGGATGCCGAAGTCGGACAGCTTGCCCTTGCGGCGCTGGCCATGCTGGCCCGGGCCGTAGTCGCGGCGGTTGACCGGGGACTTCGGACGGCCCCAGATGTTTTCGCCCATGCGGCGGTCGATTTTGTACTTGGCAGACGTGCGTTTGGTCACGGCTGATCTCCTTCTTGTGTTTCGAAGGGCGTTGTCCTCTTGCCTAACGGCATGACAGGGATCCCCTTGCGGGGGCCACCAACACCAATGAAGCCGCGCTTATATAGGGGGATGGGGCAGAGTCAACACGGTGAAAGCGCGTTCTGCAGGAAATCTGCATCGAACCCCGGCCTTGGCCGAAAATAACATCCGGACCTTGCCAGATAAGGGACTCAGGCAGCTTCGTGGCCCAGAATCGCGGCCTCGGACGCGCTTAGATTGCGGCGGGCGTGGGCGCCGTATGACAGCGGATTGCGCTCCAGCCCGGGCTGCAGGCGGAACAGGCGCGCCCGGTCGGTTTCGCTGAGAGCAGTCAGCGATGCATTGGAAGGGTGGAAACTCTCGGTCTCGACGCCATTGGCCCAGAGAACCTGGTGATCAGCCAGCATCAGGTGGATATAGGTGATTTCGCGCACAGATGTATCTGGCTGGATGGTGGTGCCGTTGACCAGATCGCTGGCCGCAACCAGTACCTCAGGAGTGTTGAACAGGGCCTGCACACGGGCCCCGCGCAGCAGCATCCGGTGATCGGGGGAGACCAGCAATTCCTGCTCTGGCCGGTCGATGCCCAAGGCACCGGCATGGAGGCGGACCGGACGCAGCCGCGGCATCACGAACAGCCGAGCACCGCTGATCCGGCGCGAACCGATCCAGAGGATTTCCTGAGCGCCGTTGTCGCGGGTCTGGACCTTTTCACCTTCGCGCAGCTGCTCCACCCGTTTCGGGCCGCCTGGGGTTGCGATCAAGGTTCCCGGTGTAAAGCAGATCACGCCGCTTTCGCCCTGAGGCCGGTCTGTGCAAATAGTGCCCAGCGAATGATGCACCACCCACAGGTCCGTGCCGCGCTGCGGCAATTCATCCACGAACATCAGCAGCGGGCGCTGACCCGGACCGACCTCGATAAGGGTGACGGTGTAGCTTTGCACGCCGTTGGTCACGACAAAGCTGCTGTCCATCAGCGGCTCGTCGACCTCAATGGCGTCCACATCGGTGCGGTTCTGCACTGCGGCCCCCACCAGCCGGCGCACCGACCGGGCTGCCCGGCGGCGCAATTCTGCCTCGCCGTTTGCCATATCCAGCCGCAACACATCCACCGGGCCGTCCACCCGCACAGCATCGCCGTGCCAGGACCAGGCCGCCCCCACATCCAGAGCGTCCACCGGAGCGGCCGGAAGGCCGTCGATTTCTGTTTGCGACCAGGAAACAACAAACGTGCCACGAAAGCCCGTTTTCATCTGCCTGTATGCCTGCTTCAATTCTTTATTATTAACGAAACGTTAACAAAGACATTTGCCTCCGGAAACAGTGAAGCGTGTAAAATGCTTGTGAGCGTGCCCTTTACGCACCATTCTTCATCCGGTTGCAGTTGCCCTTAGGGCATACAATTTTTAGGGAACAAGGCGATGCCAGGCGCCCCGGCACCAGAAACAGGCGCTTCAGCACGCCGAGCCAAAGCTGGTGCGCAAGGATTCCGCCGCCTGCCGGACCACCTCGGCCACCTGCATCAGCTGCCGCGCCAGCGGATTGCTGCGCCGCCAGATCATGCCGATGGTGCGCGAGGGCTGCGGGTCGCGGAAACGGGAAACCGACACCACTGCAGACCGGGTTTCCACCGGCACTGCCATCTCGGGGATAAGCGTTACTCCGATCCCAGCGCTGACCATCTGCACCAGCGTCGACAGGGAGCTGCCATCCAGCAGTTCCCGCGGGGCAGCGGATTGCATGTTGCAGAAAGACAGCGCCTGGTCGCGGAAGCAATGCCCCTCCTCCAGCAGCAGAAGGCGCATCTCACGCAGGCCGTCCGGGCCAGGAACCGGGGTGCCGGCATCTTCGCCGGGACGCACCAGGACAAAGTCCTCCGAAAACAGCGGAACTTCCTCATAGGAGGGCTCGGACACCGGCAGCGCCACGATAGCGGTGTCCAAGCGCCCCTCCCCCAGTTCCTCCAGCAACTTGGGCGTCACAGTTTCACGAACACGGATGTCGGCCTCGGGGTATTGGCGGGTGAGCGTGCCCACGATGGAGGGCAGCAGATAGGGCGCGATGGTGGGAATCACCCCGATGCGCAGCCGCCCTGCCAGCCCGTCGCGCGAGGCCCGTGCCAGCTCGCCCAGTTCATCCACCGAGCGCAGGATGCCGCGCACCCGGGCGGCCAGATCCTCGCCGAGGCTGGTGAGCCGCACCTGCCGCGCACCGCGCTCCACCAGCTGCACCCCCAGCGCCTCCTCCAACTCCTTGATCTGAACAGACAAAGCCGGCTGCGACACGGCGCATGCGTCTGCTGCGCGGCCGAAATGGCGGTGCTGGGCCAGCGCCTCGAAATAGCGCATCTGGCGGAGGGTTACGTTTATCATAGGAATTTATTATCAGAGCGATGAATAAATGCAACTTATCCCAATGATATTTCCCTGCTAGCCTCATCTTCAGAAAGACAGGGAGACCCGGCAATGGCTGCCCGCACCCCGCCTGCATTTCCAGGCGGCGCACATGCTGGCAGTTTGGTTACGGAACGCTTCCGCCTCATCGCAGTTGACCTATTTGAAGCCACGATCGGAGATGGAAATGGACGGAAATACCCCCGCAGGAAAATGCCCGGTGATGCACGGCGCAGCGCTGAATACCGACGCCGGCGGCACCTCGAACCAGGATTGGTGGCCGAACCAGCTGAACCTGAAGATCCTTCACCAGCATTCCCCCAAGTCGAACCCGATGGGAGCGGATTTCAACTATGCCGAAGAGTTCAAGACGCTTGACCTGGAGGCGGTGAAGAAAGACCTGTTTGCGCTGATGACCGACAGCCAGGAATGGTGGCCGGCCGACTATGGCCATTACGGCGGCCTGTTCATCCGTATGGCCTGGCATAGTGCCGGCACCTACCGCACCGCCGACGGGCGCGGCGGCGGCGGGACTGGCAACCAGCGGTTTGCGCCTGTGAACTCCTGGCCGGACAACGGCAACCTGGACAAGGCGCGCCGCCTGCTGTGGCCGGTCAAGCAGAAGTACGGCAACAAGATCTCCTGGGCGGATCTGATGATCCTGGCAGGCAACTGCGCCATTGAATCGATGGGCGGGCCGGTGTTCGGCTTTGGCGGCGGCCGCGAGGATATCTGGGCGCCGGAGGAAGACATCTACTGGGGCACCGAAACTGAATGGCTGGGCGACCAGCGCTACTCTGGCGACCGTGATCTGGAGAACCCGCTGGCCGCGGTGCAGATGGGCCTGATCTATGTGAACCCGGAAGGGCCGAACGGCAACCCGGACCCGGTGGCCTCCGGCTTTGACGTCCGCGACACCTTTGCGCGGATGGGCATGAACGACGAGGAAACCGTGGCGCTGGTGGCGGGCGGCCACACCTTCGGCAAGGCGCATGGCGCGGGCGACCCGGATCTGGTGGGTGCCGAGCCGGAGGGCGGCGCAATGGAGCAAATGGGCTTTGGCTGGGCCAATACGCATGGCACCGGCAAGGGCGGCGACGCGACCACCTCGGGCATCGAAGGGGCCTGGAAGCCGAACCCGACCACCTGGGACATGGGTTATTTCGACGTGCTGTTCGGCTATGAGTGGAAGCTGGTCAAAAGCCCGGCGGGCGCCCAGCAGTGGCAGGCGCAGGACGTGAAGCCGGAGCATATGGTTGTGGACGCCCATGACCCGAGCAAGAGACATGCGCCAATGATGACCACCGCCGACATGTCGCTGCGGATGGACCCGGAATACGAGAAGATCTCGCGCGATTTCCACGCCAACCCGGAAAAATTCGCCGATGCTTTTGCCCGCGCCTGGTTTAAGCTGTGCCACCGCGACATGGGGCCGAAGTCGCGCTATCTGGGGGCGGATGTGCCTGCGGAAGACTTGATCTGGCAGGATCCGGTGCCAGCGGTTGATCACGCCTTGGTGGATGCGCAGGATGTCTCGCAACTGAAGGCAGCAATCCTTGATACCGGGCTTTCGGTTCCGGAACTGGTTTCAACGGCCTGGGCCTCGGCCTCGACCTTCCGCGGCTCCGACATGCGCGGCGGGGCCAATGGCGGCCGCATCCGGATGGCGCCGCAGAAGGACTGGGAGGTGAACGAGCCTGCGCAGCTGACCAAAGTGCTGAAAGCGCTGGAGCAGGTGCAAAGCGAGTTCAACGCCAGCGCTTCGGGCGGCAAGAAGGTGTCCATGGCCGATCTGATAGTGCTGGCGGGCTGCGCCGGTGTCGAGGAAGCCGCCAAGGCGGCAGGCCACCCTGTCGATGTGCCCTTCACACCGGGCCGCACCGATGCCACCCAGGAGCAGACCGACGTCGAGGGTTTCGCGGTGCTGGAACCGGAGGCCGATGGCTTCCGCAATTACCAGAAGGCGGAGTACAGTGTCCCAGCCGAGAAGATGCTGGTGGACCGGGCGCAGCTCTTGACCCTGGGTGCGCCGGAAATGACCGCGCTGGTTGGCGGGCTGCGGGTGCTGGGCGCCAATCATGGCGGTTCCAAGCATGGCGTGTTCACCGACCGTGCCGGCGTGCTGAGCACCGATTTTTTCACCGGCGTCACCGATATGGGGGTGGAATGGAAACCGGCTGGCGACGGCACCTATGAGGGCCGCGACCGGGCCAGCGGTGCGGTCAAATGGACCGGCACCCGTGCGGACCTGGTGTTCGGCTCCAACTCGCAGCTGCGCGCACTGGCGGAGGTCTATGCTCAGGATGACGGCGCCGCGGCCTTTGTACGCGACTTTGTTGCGGCCTGGGTCAAGGTGATGAACGCCGACCGGTTCGACCTGGCGGCCTAAGCGTCCCCTCGGCAAGAGACAGAGACGCCCCGGATTTCCGGGGCGTTTTTTTTGTGCACGGTTTTTTCCCGCCCGCTGCTGCACGGGCAGAAAAAAAGCCGGAGGATTTCTCCCCCGGCTTCCCTGCCCCATCCGGAGCTTTTCGGTGACGGCCGGGCAAACGCGGCAGCGCTGCCCGGTGTCTGTTTCTTACTCGGCCGGAGCCGCAGCTTTTTCACGCTGGCCGTCGCGGAACAGCGCCTTGGCCAGAGAAATGCACATCAGGCCCATTACCATGGTGAAGGGCAACGCGCCGATGATCATCGCGCTTTTCAGCGCCTCCATCGGATCTGCGCCGCCGTTCTGCTTTCCTGCGAACAGCAGGGTGCCAATCACTGCGGTCAGGATCAGGCCCCAAACGATCTTGTGCTTGTTGCCGATGTTCTGGTCGCCGCCGGACATGATGGTGTTCATCACCAGGATGCCGGAGTCTGCCGAGGTGACCAGGAAGGTCATGATCAGCACTACGCACATGATGGTGATGCCGGACAGCAGGCCGCCGTCGATCATGCTTTGCAGGGTCACGAACAGCTTGGCAGTATTGGAGGCACCGATGATGGCGCCATCGGCCGCGCCGTTCAATTCCAGGTCAATGGCGGTGCCGCCCAGGATGGTCATCCAGGCAAAGCAGACCAGTGCCGGTGCGATCACACAGCCGAGGATGAACTCACGCACCGAACGGCCGCGGGAAATCCGTGCCAGGAACAGGCCCACGAAAGGCGAGAACGCGATCCACCAGGCCCAGTAGAAGGTGGTCCAGCCAGCCTGCCAGCCAAACTGGCGCTGTGCTTCACCGGCTGCATAGGTTGCGGCCAGAACGTCGTCGGACAGAGCTGCCGCTTCACCTTCCAGACCGGATTTGAAGCCATCGAAGGAGCCCCAGGCATTGGTTGCACCGCCGCGCAGCGCGTCGGCGTAAGGTGCAGCCTCTGCCGGCAGGGCTGCTGCGAAGTCAGCCGGCGACTGCGGGCCGTAGGCGCCGAAGCTCAGCGAGGTGAAGTGCAGGATGTAGTCCACGAAGGCCGACGCATAGGTGGTCATGGCGAACATGAAGGAGCCGAAGACCACGAAGGTCAGCAGCAGGATGATCGACAGAACCAGGTTCAGGTTCGACAGATACTTCACGCCGCGGCCCACGCCGGAGACAGCCGAGATGATCGACAGGCCCATGATGGCGAACAGGCCGGCCAGCAGGCCAACGGTGCCCGGAGCAGGCGCGTCGCCGCTCATGTCCATCATCCATTCCATGCCGGTGATCGCATAGACGCCGTCCACGAACTGGGAAACGCCGAAGCCGATAGTCACGGACACACCCAGGATGGTAGCAACAACACCCAGCACGTCAACGACGTGGCCAGCGAAGCCGTTCATCAGCTTGCCAAACAGCGGCGTCAGCGCGGTACGGATGGTCAGCGGCATGTCGCGTGTATAGGCGTAGTAGGCCAGCGACAGGCCGGTTACCACATAGATCGCCCAGGCATGGAAGCCGTAGTGCAGGAACGTGTAGCGGAAGCCGGACTGGATGGATTCTTCGGTGTTGCCGGTCACTTCCTGAGCCAGGACCACCGGGTTGGAACCCCAGAGGCCCAGCGGTTCAGCGGTTGCGAAGACCATCAGGCCAACGCCCAGACCGGCACCGAACATCATCGAGAACCAGGAGAAATCCGAGAACTCCTTGCCCTGGCCCGGTCCCCCCATGATCCGTTTACCGGTTTGCGGCAATGCGGCGACCACAAACAGGAAAAAGGCGAAGAAACCGACGATGACGATGTAGAAGGCGTTGAAATCCTCAAGGATCCGCCAGTTGAGGCTGCCCAGAACGCCCGTGGCGTTTGCCGGCCAGACCAGTGCCCAGAGAACCAGGGCGACCATGATCCCCTTGCTGAGCAAGGCGATCTCGACGCTGTGCCCCTTATAGAAGCCATCGTCGGAGGTCTTGATCTCCAGATCCGTAAAAGGTTGCTTTATTGACATGCGTTTCCTCCCGTTTCGCACGTGCCGCACCGGGGTGCGGATTGTCCGGCGGTTCGCGCAACCGCCGGTATCTGGCGTCAGCCCAGCAGGGCTTCGATCCTTGCCAGCGTTGCAACGCTGACAGCGACGCCGTCCTGACGGGCTTGCAAGCGTTTTGCCCGCCGCCCGTCTCCGGGCAGATGTGCGCCGTCTTGGCTGCGCACCGCTTCCACGATCCCGGCCATTCCAGCACCAAAAGCGTCATTTGCTGTCGCACCCGGGTCGATTGCGATGAACATCTGGCCGGTTTTCGGCGGCCCGCCTGCGGTGCCGGAAAACGGCGATGCGTTGATGCCGAGGGTGGCACCGGTCAGCGCGGCGGCCATGATTTCGGTGAGCAGTGCCACGCCCACGCCCTTGTAGCCGCCCGAAGGCGCCATCGAGCCCTTGAGGCCCGCATCCGGATCGGTGGTCGGATTGCCGTCAGCGTCCAGCGCCCAGCCCAGCGGAATCTCCCTGCCCTCGCGGGCGTGCTTCATCACTTCGCTTTTGGCGATGGTGCTGGCGCTCTGGTCGATCAGCAACTCCGGCTCGCCGTCCGCACCAGGAACCGCGACCGAGAACGGGTTGGTGCCAACAACCGGCTTGTTGCCGCCCGAGGGCGCGATCGAGGCCGGCGCGTTGGTAAAGCCCAGCCCCACCAGCCCGGCGCGGGCCAGGCGGGCGGTGTGGTAGCCAAGAACACCGCAGTTGTAGCTGTTGCGGATGGCAAGGACCGCGATGCCCTGCTCCCGTGCTGCCGGGATCAGGGCCTCAAAGCCCATATCAATCGCGGAATGGGCAAAGCCTGTGGCGGCATCCACCGCCACGACGCCGGGGCGCGGGCGGTTCAGAACCGGTGCCGCCTGCCCGTCCACCTTGCCGCATTGCACGTGCTCGGCATAGATCGGGATATAGGCGAGGCCATGGCTGGCCACGCCGTCCGCCTCGGTCGCTGCGGTGGCAACGGCCAGCGGGCGGGCGTTGGCCTCGGAGGTGCCTGCGGCCACCAGGGCACGGAAAGCGATATCCTCGATCTCGGCAAGGGTCAGGGTTTTGGTTTCGGTCATATCGGTGCCTCTTCAGTCGTTGTCCGACAGCCCGGCGCCGGCGCCAAGACGGCGCGACTCCTCGGTGGCCGGAGCGTAGGTTTTTTGGGCAAAGCGGTTCAGAACGGCCCAGGCCGCCTCCTCCGGTTCGGCCCGGGTGCAGGTCGGATATGGGTTTGACAGGCTGCCTGCCGCGCGGATGGTCAGCCGGGCCGCCTCGTTCGGCAGTGTGCCTTCGCATTGCAGCCCAGTTCCGTCGGTGACGGCCTGAAAGCCCTCGCCCTCAACGGTGACACAGGCGCCAAGCTGGCGTGCAGCCAGCGCGGCAAAGGGCAGGATCATCGCGGGCTGGGAAACAGGCCCGATGGCAAGCGGTGCAGATTGCAGCCGGGCGGCGCAATCGGAGAGCGCGGCACCCGTGCCCAGCGGGCAGAGTGGAGCTGCCGCCTGCCACTCCGCTTGCAGGTCCTGCGGCACATGGACGGGCAGGTCCGCGGCGTATCCTGCCTCCAGCAGACTAGCCAGCACGGCGGATCCGTCCAACCCCTGCGCACACAGCCAGCGGGTGGCCTTGGAGGCTTCCTCTGCCAGCCCCCAGTCGTAGCCTGCACCGCGGGCGGCGCGTTTGGCGGTGGCTTCGACTTCGTTCAGCGCATAGCTCATTGGTCTGCCTCCGGATAAACCCACAGGTCGGCGTTGGCGGTGGTCAAATCGTCGGGATAGGGCGCGCCCGCATACATGCAGATCCGCACCCAGCGGTCCGAACGGGGATCGAAATGGGTGGCGCCGAAGAACGAGAGTTTCGCCCGCAGCATATCGATCGGCAGCACCCGGTCGCTGATGGTGTTGCTGCGGATCTCGCCATAGGGCGCCACTTGGCTCATCTGCGCCCGGCGCACGGTGTGGCGGTGTTCCGGGTGGCGCAGCAGGAAGGCTGCAACAGGTTCCCCCCCGTCCCAATCTGCCAGCGCCGCATGAGCCGCAGCGGCGTCGCGGGCCGGAGCCAGCGGCTGCTCGTACTCGGCAATCGGCTCGTCAAAGCGTTCGCCCATGCGCGGCTCCAGCTTCTCCTCCGAGACATACCAGGCGCGGGCGCAGTTTTCGCGCGCAGACCAATCCAGATGCAGCGCCCAGCCAAAGCTGTTCTGCAGCAGCTCCCGAACCTGCGCGACCGGCATGGCGCCGTTGATGATGAAGGCATCCTTGTTGGCGTCGGACATGCAGTCCGACAACCCGTCCACCAGGTCCCCATAGGGTTCCAGGATCAGCGAGGCCGCCAGTTCCTGACCTTCAAGGCTCAGCTCCGTTTCGCTCCAGCGGATCAAGCGGTCCCAGGGTTTATCGTTGAGCAGATCATCTGCGGCGGCCCATGCGGCCAGCGCCTCCAGGTCTTTGTGAAGGCTGGCCAGCTTCTCAACTTGCACCGGGTGTTCCGAATGCCAGCGCGCCGCCGACAGTTCGCTCCGCCGCAGCATGCGACGGAAGCAGGCGGCTTCCTCAGCGGTGGCGGTCTCGACCGAGCGCACGCGGGCAATCGCCTCTTCCCGTGCCATGATCCAATTGTTGAACAGCACCGGGTGGTTGACGATGTAGGGCGCCATGCCCAGGCCGGTGGAATTGCCGATACCCAGCCGTCGCGCGGTTTCGGGTGCCAGCCGTACCGCGTTTTCGCCACCCTTGGCTCGCGCCATATGCTCCACCAAATCGCGCACAAAGACGCGGGTCAGATAGACCGACAGCATCTCCGCCTGGAACGGCGCGTTAAGCTCAGAGCGATCCGCGATGGCCTCGCGGTCGGCGGCGCCCAGCTTACCGGAGCCGTAGACGGCGGTGGTGCGCATCAGGTAGCCGACCGCGTCCACCTGCGCGGGGTCCGGCTGGCGGCCCTGCGACAGCGCATCAACGAAATGCGCCCAGAGGCGCACCGAGCGGTTCGCGCGGGAGACCGACAGGGACTTCTCGTTAACCCGGCCGGCCTCCTGATACGGGACGTTTTTGGACAGGCGTTCAATATCCGCTTCCGTGGGCACCCCATCGAACAGGGTGAAGGTTGCATCCCATGCGGTGGCGATCACCCGGTCCGAACGCATCTCCGGCGGCAGGTCATGGGCAAAGGCAATCAGGGAATAGGTCCGCGCAGGGCCGGTAGCGGTATAAACCGCCATGCCGACCCCCTTGGCATCGATATCGAACTTGGGGCGCGCAAAGCTCCAGTTTTCCCGGGCCATGCGGCGTGTCAGCACCCGCATGAAGCTGAGGCGGCACTGGTGCAATGAGCCAAGCCGGCTGAGGCGCATGACCTGCGCCGGGTCCCGTCGTGATATCGTTGTCTGCGCGGTTGTTTCCATGACCTATCCCTTTGGGCCAAAGTTTTCGGCAAAGAACCGGTACCAGTTCCCGCCCATGATGCCGCTGACCTCGTCATCGTTCATGCCCGTCGCGCGAAGGCCTTCTTCGATGTTTCCAAAGTCGCGGTTGTCCTTGAACCAGCTTGGCATTTCCGGGAAGCCCGGCGCGGCGGCTGATCCTTCGCCGTAGTCGATCTCTTTCGTCCAGCGGCCGACCCGCATCCATTCAACGATGCTGTCGGGCTGGTCCTGGCAAAGATCGGTGCCGATCCCGAGATGCTCCACCCCATATTTCTCGGCGGTGCGTGCGATCATCTCGCAGAAGCTTTGCAAGGTGCAGTTAGATTTATCTTTCAGATGGTGCGGATAGACCGAGAAGCCCAGCATGCCGCCGTGGCCGGTCACCGCGCGGATCACGTCGTCCTTCTTGTTGCGCAGCGCGGGCGACCACTCGTGCGGGTTGGCATGAGTTATGGCGATGGGGCGGGTAGAAATCTCCGCCGCTTCGATGGTGGAGCGGTCGGCGGAGTGGCTCATGTCCACGACCAGGCCGACCCGGTTCATCTCCTTGATCACCTGCTTGCCCATGCGGGTGATCCCCATGTCCTCAGCCTCGTAACAGCCGGTCGCCAGCAGCGACTGGTTATTGTAGGTGAGCTGCATGAAGCGGGCTCCGAGCGTGTGCAGGATCTCGACCAAGCCGATGTCATCCTCCATCGGCGAGGGGTTCTGGAAGCCGAAGAACACCGCGGTGCGGCCGGTTTCGCGGGCCTTGTCAATGTCAGAGGCCCACTGCCCCTTCATGATCAGATCCGGGTACTGCTCGAACCAACGGTTCCATTTCTCGAAGTTCAGGACCGTCTCGCGGAAGGTCTCGTGATAGGCAATGGTGACATGGATCGCGTCCACGCCGCCCTCGCGCAGCTGGCGGAAGATTTTCCCGGACCAGTTGGCATATTGCAGGCAGTCGATACGGTATCCGGTCATTCAAGCACCTCGGTTATCAAAGTCGCGCACCCGGCCCTAGGCGGCGGGCAGGATGCGCCCGCCACAGGGGAAACAAGGAGGGCGGGCGCTTCCGCAAACTGGCAGGCCGGTCTTCGGCGCGGCCAGGATTTCAGTCTCAGACCGGCTTGCCGGCGCTGATGTAGGCGGTCTTAACGGTGGTGTAGAATTCCGCCGCCGCCTTGCCCTGCTCGCGCGGGCCATAAGAGCTGTCGCCACGGCCGCCGAAGGGCACGTGATAGTCGGTGCCTGCGGTCGGCAGGTTGACGGTCACCACACCGGTGCGCGCGTTGCGGCGGAAATGGGTGGCGCGGGCCAGCGACTGGGTGACGATGCCGGAGGTCAGGCCGAAATTGGTATCGTTCACCACCGACAGCGCCTCGTCATAGCTGCCGACCTTGATAACGCTGGTCAGCGGCGCGAACATTTCCTCGCGGTTGATGCGCATGTCGTTGGTGGTGTTCAGGAACACGCCCGGCGACATGTAGAAACCCTCGTGCGGCATCTCCAGGCGCTGGCCGCCGCATGCCAGCTCCGCACCTTCGGATTTGCCAAGGTCGGCATAGGCCAGGTTCTCGTTCAGCTGCTGCTCGCTGACCACCGGGCCCATCTGCACGCCCGCTTCCAGCGCGTGGCCCACTTTCATCGCCTGCGCACCCGCCACCAGTTTTTCAACAAAGGCGTCGTGCACGGCTGCGTGGACCACGAGCCGGGAGGAAGCGGTGCATTTCTGGCCGGTGCCACCAAAGGCGCCGCCCAGCGCCAGGGTGACGGCTAGGTCCAGGTCGGCGTCGTCCATCACGGCCAGCGCGTTTTTGGAGCCCATCTCCATCTGCACCTTGGTCAGGTTCTGGATCGCGGCAGCAGCGATGCCCTTGCCCACCGGCACCGAGCCGGTGAAGGAAATGGCGTTCACCTTGGGGCTTTCGACCAGACGCTGGCCGATCGAACGGCCGGAGCCCATCACCAGCGAGAACAGGCCCTTGGGGATGTCCTGACGCTCGATGATCTCGGTCAGGGCCACGGCGGACGCCGGGGTGATGTTCGCGGGTTTCCACACCACTGCGTTGCCGTAGCAGAGCGCCGGCGCGATTTTCCAAGACGCGGTTGCGGTCGGGAAGTTCCAGGGGGAGATGATTGCCACCACGCCCACGGCCTCGCGGCGCACGTCCACTTCGATGTCGGGGCGAACTGAGTCGGCGTTTTCACCGATCTGGCGCAGGCATTCGGCGGCGTAATAGGTGAAGAACTGGCCGGCGCGGTAAACCTCGCCCTTGCCCTCGGCCAGCGGCTTGCCTTCTTCGCGGCTCAGCAGCGTGCCCAGTTCCTCGGCGCGGGCCATCAGCTCATTGCCGATGTTCATCAGTACCGCCTGCTTGCGCTCCAGGCCGTAAGCGGCCCATTCGGCTTGGGCGATCTGCGCCTGATCCAGGGTCGCTTCCAGCTGATCGGAGCTGGCCTGGGCAAACATGCCGACCAGATCGCTCAGATCCGAAGGGTTGCGGTTTTCGATTTCGCTTTCGCCCGCCAGCCATTCGCCGGCAATCAGGTTCAGTTTGGTCACGGAGAAGCCCCAGATGCTGAATTTCAGGTTTGCAGCAGGATGGACTCCACCAACAGCATCAGTCAAACTCAATAAACTGTAAAGAACTTCAGGATTTTTGAAGCATGGCATTGAAAATCGAAATGCTGCGCGCCTTCTGCACTGTGGCCCAGACCGGCAACTTGTCCGAGGCCGCCAACCGGCTGGGCCGGACCCAATCCGCCGTTTCAATGACGCTGAAGCAGATGGAGGAGCATCTGGGCAAACGGCTGTTCGAGGGCGAGCGCAAAAACCAGCTATCGCCTTTGGGCGCGCAGGTTTTTGAACTGGCCCAGCAGCAGGTCCGGCGTTTCGACCAAACCGTGCAAAGCATCGAATTGGCGGCAGAAGCAGCCCACGGCCTGTTGCAGATCGTGTCGGTTCCATCGGTTGCGGCACTGGTTTTCCCGGCAGTGCTGGAGCACATGACGGCACGGCATCCGGGCCTCAAGGTGGAACTGCGCGACACCGACACCCAGGAGGTGCTGGATGCACTGGCGGAGGGAAAGGCCGATATCGGCATCGCCTCCGGCTATCATCCGCTGAATGGCGTCAGGGCCGTGCCTCTGTTCGAGGACCGCTTTGGCTTGGTCTGTTCCACCGATCATCCGCTGTACCAGCAGGAGGCTGCCCCTACCATTGCTGATGTGATCGGTGCATCCTTTGTCCGCAACGCCCTATGCAGCCTGATCCGTAACGAGCGCTTCGTTGAGGCCAGCAGTAATGCCGACGTGACGATCCACAACACCCATTCGCTGATCACCATGGTCCGGACCGGAAAATGGGTCACGGTTCTGCCACAGACAGTTGCCCGGTTCATGCCGGAGGCCACTGCCTTCCGCCCGATTGCCGACCTTCCCGACAAGCGGGAGGTTTACCTGTACCAGCGCGAACGGTCCCGCTTTTCCGCACTGACAGAGGAGTGCTGCGCCTTCATTCAGTCCTGCGACCTTTCCGGCGAGCTAAGCTGAAACATCCGGCATGGCTGGGCGCCAGTCCCCCTGATGTCTCAGGTCAATTGGAAGGACAGAAAGGGACCCGCGCCTTCGGCATCCTGGACCCAGCGTGCTTGGATGCCGAAAATCTCAGATACGGTTTCCGGAGCCAATGCCTGGCTGGGTGCGCCGCAGGCCACCAGGCGCCCGTGTGACAGCACCGCCACACGGTCGCAAGTCAGGGCCTGGTTCAGGTCATGCAGGGCCACCACGGTTGTCACCTGCAGGTTCCGGATGCAGTTCAGGATGGACAGCTGGTGGTGGATGTCCAGATGGTTTGTCGGCTCATCCAGCAGCAGAAGCCCCGGCCGTTGCGCAAGGGCGCGGGCAATGTGCAGCCGTTGCCGTTCGCCGCCGGACAAAGTGGCCCATTCGCGGCGCGCGAAGCCCTCCATTTCCACCGTATGCAGCGCCTTGTCCACCAGCTGGGTGTCGTCGCTGCTCCAGGGTTTCAGCGCCGACAGCCAGGGGGTGCGGCCCAGCTCGACGACGGACTGTGCGGTGATGCGCTCAGCCGTGTCGGCCTGCTGTTCGACAATGGCGATCCGCTGGGCGATCTCCCGGCGGGTCAGCCGGGCCAGCGGTTGGTCCTCCAGCAGCACTTCGCCATGCGAGGGTTTGGCCAGGCCCGACAGCAGCCGCATCAGGGTTGATTTGCCGGAGCCGTTCGGGCCCACCAGCGCCAGCGTCTCACCCGGCTGCACCGCCAGCGAGACGTCCTGCAGCAGAGTTTTGCCGCGCACTGAGAAAGACAGGTTGCGGGCTTCGATCCTCATCTCGCAGTCCTTTGCCCGCGCACCAGAATCACCGCAAAGGACGGCGCCCCGATCAGGGCGGTGACCACCCCGATGGGAAGCACCTGGCCGGGGATGATGATGCGGGAGACGATATCGGCGGCGATCAGGAACACGGCGCCAGTCAGCGCCGCTGCTGGCATCAGCCTGCGGTGGCCGGGGCCTACCAGGAACCGTGCCGCATGCGGGATCACCAGGCCGACAAAGCCGATGGAGCCGACGATCGACACCATCACCGCGGTCATCAGCGCGGTGGCGAAGATCAGAACCACCTGCACCCGCCGGACCGGGATGCCAAGCGAAGCGGCGGAATCGCTGCCAAAGGTGAAGGCGTCCAGAGCACGGGCATGAAAGCGGCAGATCATCCAGCCCGCCAGCGCCAGCGGCACCGCCAGCCACACATCCGGCCAGCGCACGCCGCTGAGGTTGCCCATCAGCCAGAACATGATGCCGCGGGCCTGATCCGCATTGGCGGACTTGGCGATAATGAAAGCGGTCAGCGCATTGAATAGCTGCGAGCCGGCAATGCCCGCCAGCACGATCTGCGCAGCTGCGGCGCGGTTGCCCCCTGCCCCGGCGGCCCGCGCCAGAATGGCGACAAAGCCAAACGCCAGCAGTGCGCCGTTAAAGGCACCAAAGGACAGTGACAGGGCGCCGCCGCCAAGTCCTGCAATGGTGACCGCCACCGCCCCGGTCGAGGCACCGGCCGATATGCCCAGAATGTAAGGGTCCGCCAGCGCGTTGCGCAGCAAGGCCTGCAGCACTACACCCGCAACCGCCAGCGCCGCCCCGCAGGCTGCAGCCACCAGCGCCCGCGGCAGCCGGTAGCTCCAGATGATGCCCTGATCCACCGGGTCCACCGGTAGGCCCGCCCCGGCCAGCTTGTTGGCCAAAACGGACAAGACAAGGTCAGGCGCAAGCGAGGTTTCCCCGATCATTGCGCCTGCCAGAACCGCCGCGGCCAGCACCGGCAGGGCAAGGCAAGCGCCCCGGAAGCCCTGCCAGGCCAGTACGGCGGCTGCACTCATGCGCCGTTGCCGATCGCGCTGAGTTCTTCCGCCAAGTCTTCCAGCGCCGGGATGGCGCGGATGGTGGCGTCCATCGCCTGGGCGTCCATCACCACGATGCGGTTGTTTTTAACCGCATCCATCTGGCTGGCGACCGGGTCATTGCGCAGGAACTCAAGCTTCTTCTCGTAGTCATCAGCGGCAAAGCGGCGGCGGTCCATACGGGCAATCACGATCACCGTCGGGTTGGCTTTCGCGATGGTCTCCCAACCGACGGTCGGCCATTCCTCGTCGGTCTCAATGACGTTTTTCAGGCCCAGCTGCTGCATCATGTAGCCCGGTGCGCCCTTCTGGCCGGCCACGAACGGGTCGCTTTCCATCTCGGGCGAGGAGAACCAGAACACAGCGGAGGCGTCGTCCAGCGCAACCTCTTGCGCCTTGGCCACAGCCGCGGCCTCACGAGCCTTGTAGTCGGCGACCAGCTCAGCGCCTTTTTCTGCCTCGCCGAAGATCGCCGCCAATTCCTCAATGCCCTGATAGAGGCTGTCGGTGGTGAACATCTCGGTCCGGGTGCCGTCGCCGCCGGTGGTGTTGTCCTTGCCGACGCAGTCCGCGGGCATCACATAGGTCGGGATACCAAGATCATGAAACTGCTCGCGCTTGGCGACGATGCCTTCGGGACCGATATGCCACTCATACTGGGCAGCCACCAGGCCCGGGCGCTTGGCCACAACGCTTTCAAAGCTTGGGTCATTGTCGGCCAGGCGCTCAACCTTGTCGTTCAGTGCGGCGTACTCGGGCAGAACATCGTTGAACCAGACCGAGGTGCCCAGCACCTTGCCACCCAGACCCAGCGCATAAAGTACCTCTGTTGCGGCTTGGCCAACGGTCACGGAGGACGCAACCGGTGCCTCGAAAGTGACGGTTTCACCGCAGTTTTGAATAGTCAGCGGAAAGTTTTCGCTGGCTGCTGCGGCCTGAGCTGCCGCAACGAATGAAAGGCCCATGAGGCCGGAACGCAGAAACATGATCTTCGATCTCCATGTGTCAATGACCGGAGAACGGGTGAAGGGCATTGACCGGCAAGGCGGAGGGTTTCCCCTTCTTGCGGCGCCAGGAACGGGCGGCGCATCTAGCCGGCAACCTCCCCGGACAACCCCGTCCGGTGTGTTTCGGTTTTCACCGGCAGGTCTCCTGACTGGCGGGTCACTGTCTGTCCCGTCTTCCCGGACCCTTCAGGCCCAGTGACACGATGGGACAGCACTCGCCGCCTACAGTTGCGGGGGCAGTTCCGTTTGGCGCCAGGCGGCACCGCGGATTCCCTCTTAGCCCTTACGGGACCGGTAAAGCGCGGGTAGCGCATCACTTCTCTTGCGGCAAGAAAAACTTCGTCGGTCAGCAGAATTCTTCGGGTCTAGTCATGCAACTCCACGCTCCGTGCAGGCATCGACCCAGGACCCGCGGCAGTTAATTGCGGAAACCGAAAGCGCTGAGTGCTCTAGGCCGCCTTGAAGCACCGGTCTACCAGTGCGTTCGTATCCAGGATCAAAATCGACTCGAACCTGCCGTCTGGTGTTTTGTGCTGCAGGCACCCGGATACATCCTCAGCGATGCTCTTGGAGGTATTCTGCTGGTCCAAGGGCTTCAGTTCAGCCACGCGGTTCTCCGTCGTGATGATTATTTCATCGACGGTGTCCACGAGTATTCCAAACTTCTGCGCGTCATGCTTGAAAATCAGCACTTTCTGATCGCGGCCGGACCCGGGCGGCAGCCCATACAGCACACGTGGATTGAACAGGGTGATAAGCTCTCCCCGCAAATTCAGGATGCCTTCGACGAAGCTCAGTGAAAACGGCGGTTCGAGCAGGTCAATTGGGCGGTTGATCACCTCGCTGACTTCGGAGGTGTCGAGCGCGAACCGTTTTTCGAAAGTGAACTTGATAAATGTGCGCCTTGCCGCGCGGGCCTCCAGTTCAGCGGCCTCTTCTTCCGTTTTCTCGGGTGGAAAAATCTCCTGGCAGGCTTTGGCCGCAGCCACAAAACTTGGCTCCTGCAATAGCTTTGCCGGATCAAGCATCATGACAATCTGGTTGTTCTTATCCAGCAGACACCCGTTCACAAGATCACCGCGCGGCAGGGCCAGCTTGGCAAAGAGCAGCACTTCATCCTCGAAATAGGGCAGGATGCTGTCGATGGAAAAGACCATGAGCCCGACCGGCCCTTCTGCGGTGTCGATGATCAGCATTCTGCGCTCCTTGGGGATCGTGGCCCCAAGCACAAATTTTGCACTATCTCCCATGAATCCGCGGAAATCTATGACGGGCAGGATAACGCCGCGCAGATTTGCAGTGCCGATCACATTGCCACCCACCAGCAGCGACTGTTCCAGCTTGGGAACGGTTCTGACCTCCTTTACAAACCGCAGGTCGATGGCGCAGGTCGTGTGGCCGGTTTGAAATGAAACGCAGGCGAGCTTTTTGCCTCTGCTGAGTTTGACCGTTTCCTGTCCGGGGCCGTTGTCAGCCCGCGGCAGTTTTTCCAGGTTCAGCAGTTCGTGCGGGTCTAGGACCTGAACCAGCCTTTCGCCGTCATTGAATTTCAAAACCCCGTCGATAACAACATCCTTGATGCCGTCGCCATTGGGGCGGAAATCGACCCGCGCCACGCCTTTTCCGTTCAGGACTTCACCCGTTCTGTCGAAAAGAAGGCCAATGCAGTGTTCGCCATGTTCGACAATTGCAACCTTGCGCGATTGCGCGCGCTCAATAGCCGGAAACTCAAGCAGGCTGCGCAAATCAATCACCGGAACAATCATGCCCCTGAGGTTGAAAAGCCCCAGCATGTAGGACGGCGCAAGCGGCACAGGTGAAATCTCATCCGGTTCATTCACGATCTCCTGGAGCGCCGAGACGGAGATTGCAAACTCGCTGTCGTCGATCAGGAATGAACCGTATTTGTCCGGCTTCCCCCGTTTTGCCCGCACATTGTGCGGCTGGGCCAGTTCCTTCTGAGGAACACTGCTGTCCCCAACTCCAACCGCTGGGCAGCCTGCCAGATCGCTAGCCGAAGATTGCGCGCCAAGGATCAGCGGGTTTGAAGTCTCCGGTTTCATGATTGTCCCCCCAGGCGCGGAATCGCTTTGACTGTGAATTCGCCGCTGCTGCAATCGATGGTCACCTGCCGCCCCTGCATGCCGCCGACATCCTCGTGAATGTTGCGGACGCCGGCGTCCCGCAGCGACCGGTAGGCGGAGCGGGCGTTGATGCTGCCGACAAGACGCGCAGGATCCGTATCTGCCGGCATCGTCATGTTGGCACCGCCAACGACAATCGCCTGGAGTTTGCGCAGCTCCTTGCCCGACACCTCCATCAGGGACTGCAGCGAATTGACAGCCTGGTCCACATGCCTGCCGCATATTGCATCAGAGCTGTCCGGTGACTTGGCAAGCAGGCAATGCGCCAGCCCATAGATCCCCTTGGCCGGGTACAGCAGCCCCAGACCGATGCAGGAGCCGAGGATCGCATTCAGCGACTGCCCGGCCCGGCCGGTTTTCACCTGGCCGATCTGCACGTGGATTTTCTGGATGTCATTCATGCACATGGGCTGCCTACCCTGGCGGCGGGCCGGTAGATGATCGGCGCCACTTGTTCAAAGCCGGTACGGAGATTGTTCAGCGTCTCGCTTTCTCCAATGAACAGGACGCCATCCGGCTTGATCAAGTCCCGCACATTCTGAAGGATCTTCTCCTGGTCTTCGCCAGTGAAATAGATCAGCACGTTGCGCAGGAACACCACGTCAAACGGACTGGTGCTGCCAAGCCTTTCCAGCAGGTTATGCAGCTTGAACTTCAGGCGGGCCCGGATCTGCGGCACAGCCTTGTAGCCTTCTGCATCGCTGCCCTTCATGTGGCTGGCAAACAGTGCAGGCTGGTCGCGGCGGAAGCGGGCGATCGCGCGGCCATTGTAAACGCCGGTTTGCGCCACTTCCAAGACCCGGGAGGACACATCGGTGCCCAGCACGGAATAGTCGAAGCCCGGTTTCTGCAGCCGCTGCTGCTCCAGAATTGTGCCGATGGTATGAGCCTCCTCCCCCGTCGATGCCGCAGCCGACCAGGCCCGCATCCTGAGGTTCTCCCCCCGTGCCTGAAACTCCGGCAGGAAGACGTCCTGGAAATAATCCCAGACCCGCGGCGTGCGGTAAAAGTAAGTCTCGTTGGTGGTCACCCGGTTTGTCAGTTCCTGCATCTCCGCAGGGTCGGCGGCGAGCCGGGAGATATAAGATGCGAAGCTCGGTTCTTCGACTTCGCGCAGCCGCCGCCGCAGGCGGCTGACCAGCATTGTCTTGCGGGTCTCGCCGATGGTTATTCCGGTACTCCTGTGAACGATGGTGCGGAGTTTTGCAAAGTCTCCATCGCTCATGGTGATGTCGGTGTCAGGTTTTCTCATGCCCTGTCCTTTCGCCGGTGCACTCAATCAGCAGCCGAGCCGGCCGACTTCTGTTTTCAGCTCCTGTGCTCCGGCGTTCAGCTCCTCTGTTGCAGCTGCGATGGAATCCGAGGCGATGACGGCCTCTTCGGACGCGTCCACAATGCTTTGGATAGCTTCGGAGACGTCCCGCGCTGCAGTCTGCTGCTCATTGGCGGCCACGGATATCTGGGCGATGGAATCCGTGGTGTCAGAGATTCCGGTCAGGATCTTGGTGAAGGCGGCACCGGCCTCCCGAGAGACCTCGCTGCCCTGGGTCACCCGTTTCACCGTTTCATTGATCAACTTGCTGATTTCCTTGGCGGATTGCGACGACCGCTCTGCCAGCTTGCGCACCTCGTCAGCTACCACCGAGAACCCCAGGCCGTGTTCGCCCGCCCGCGCGGCCTCGATTGCGGCATTGAAGGCCAGCAGGTTAGTCTGCCCGGCGATTTCGCTGATCGTCTTGACGATTTCGCTGATTTCCTCGGAGGACGCGTTGATCAGATCCATGGCTTCGATCGACCGTTCAATCGCCTTTGCCCCCAGATCGGCTTCTTCCTTGGTTTTCTGGGCGATCTCGTCGGAGTGACTGCTGTTCTGCGCAATCGAGTCGATCGAGGCGCTCAATTCCTCAACGGAGGCGCTGATTTCCTCTGTGGTGCAGCCCAGTGTCTGGGCGCCGCCGGCGACCGTGTGGGCCTGATCAGAAATTTCCTTGGACTGTTCGGCAAACCGGGTCGCTATCCGGGTCACCTCCTGCGCGACCTGTTTTTCGGCTGTGATGTTGGTGGCGAATTTCACCACCTTGAAAGGTTTGCCATCGGCATTGAACACCGGGTTGTAGGAGGCGTTGATCCAAACCTCCTTGCCGCCCTTGCCAAAGCGTTTGTATTCGCCTGCCGAAAACTCGCCGGAGGCCAGATCCGCCCAGAACTTCTGGTATTCAGGGGAGCTTGTGTACTCCGGATCGCAGAACATCCGGTGGTGCTGGCCGCGGATTTCGTCGAGCGAATAGCCCACGGTTGCCAGGAAGTTCTGGTTGGCGGTCAGGATCGTGCCGTCCAGTTCAAACTCGATCATGGCCTGCGCCCGGCTGATGGCATCCATCTTGCCGTCCTGCTCTGCGGTGCGAAGCTTTTCTTCGGTGACATTGGTGGCAAATTTCACCACTTTGACCGGCTTGCCTTCGGCGTTGAAGATCGGATTGTAGGAAGCATTGATCCAGATTTCTTTGCCGCCTTTGCCAAAGCGCTTGTATTCTCCAGCCGAAAACTCGCCGGACGCGAGATCTGACCAGAATGTCTGGTACTCTGCCGAACTGACGTAGGCGGGATCACAGAACATCCGGTGATGCTGACCGCGGATTTCATCGAGCGAGTAGCCCACGGTTGCCAGGAAATTCTCGTTGGCGGTCAGGATCGTGCCATCCAGCTTGAATTCGATGACCGCCTGAGCCCGGCTGATGGCAGCGATCTTGCCGTCCTGCTCAGCCGTGCGAAGCTTCTCGTCGGTGACATTGGTGGCAAACTTGACCACTTTGCTAGGCTTGCCAGCGGCATCGAAGACCGGGTTGTATGAGGCATTGATCCATACCTCGGCACCATTCTTGCCAAAGCGCTTGTACTCACCGGACGAAAATTCGCCCATCGCAAGCTGCAGCCAGAAATCCCGGTATTCATCGGATGCCGCATAGGCGGGGTCGCAGAACATGCGATGGTGCTTGCCCTGAATCTCCTCCAGCGTGTAACCAACCGCTGCCAAGAAATTTTCGTTCGCCGTTAGGATCGTGCCATCCAACTCAAATTCGATAACGGCCTGGACACGGTTGATGGCGTCCACAACGCCCTGAAGGTCCTCTCTGGCCTGATCAACCTCTGGCGCTGCTGCCGTTTCGTTCGCACCCATAGTTTCGCCTCACTCATAAAAACGTTTCCAGGCCAAATTGGGGAACAGCTATTAACAACACGATACCAATGCACCTTAGGGCTGCATTTAACTCCCGCTTTATCTCTAAAATACAACTCATGGAATTAACTGAAGGTCGGCGCAGCGCCTTCTGGCTGCACCGGCCCCCATTGGGCTTCCTGGCGAAAACAGCGGTCAGCGGCTGCGCCAGGCCTGGGTCTTTCTCAGGATTCCCCGTGATGCCAGCAGGTGGATGATCCGCGCCAGCGCGTTGGTGTAGAAGATCATCATCCCCATGGCCGCTGCCGGGGCGATGTCGCCTGCGTCATCCATGTTCAGCACCGCAATCGAGGCCAGCGTGGTCTTGGGTGAGTAGAGAAACACCACCGCCGACACCGTCGTCATCGCGTTGACAAACAGGTAGATCGAGATGTCCAGCACCGCAGGCAGGCAGACCGGCACCGTGACGCGGGCAAACAGCTTCATCGTGGGCTGCTTGAGCGAGGCGGCAACGGATTCAAACTCCCGGTCCATCTGCTTGAGAGCGGTAACCGCCGTCAGATGCGACACCGTATAGAAGTGGGTGACGGTGCAGACGACCAGGATCGCCATAGTGCCGTAGATCGCATTGAGCGGATTGGACGGGTTGTTGAAAAAGAAGATGTAGGCCAGCCCCAGAACCATCCCTGGAATGGCCATCGGCAGCATCGCAAACATCTGGAAGATGGCGCGCCCGGTGCGGAAGCCCTTGGATTTCTCCACCAGATAGGCACCAAAGAACACCACCGCGGTACCGGCCACAGCTGTCATCAGCGCCAGCTTGATGGAGTTCACATAAGAGCCCCAGCCGCCGCCGTCCATCTTATCGAACTGGTAGTTGTTCAGGCTGAAGCTGAGATCGTAGGGCCAGAACTTGATTAGCGCGGCAAACTGGCAGACCGCCAGCAGGCCGGCGATGAACAGGCCGATGAGCGAGCAATAGGCAAAGAAGATCCGGTCCATCTTCTTGTTCGGCTGCGGCTCATAAGGCACCGAGCGCGCCGACAGCAGCGCCACCTGCTTGGACTGCACCATGCGGTCGATGGCAAAGGCAAGGATTGCCGGGATCACCAGCACCACGGAGACCACCGCGCCCATTTCAAAGTTCTGCTGGCCGATCACCTGCTTATAAATGTCCACCGCCAGCACGTTGAACTGGCCGCCGATCACCTTGGGCAGGCCAAAGTCGGTGATCACCAGATTGAAGACCACAAAGGCTGCCGAAATCAGGCCATAGCGCGCGCCGGGCACAGTGACCGTCCAGAAGGTGCGCCAAGGGGTGGAGCGGAGGCTGGCGGCGGCCTCGTAAAGGCGGGCGTCCGAAATGGCCAGCGCAGTCGAGATGATGATGAAGGCATGCGGGAAGGTGAAGAAAACCGAGCCGATCACAATGCCTATGGGGCCGTAAATACTGGCGCCGAATAAGAGTTCCTTGATCATGCCCTGATTGCCGAAAAGGTAGACCAGCGCGATACCCGGAAGCAGCGACGGTACCAGGATCGGCGCCATGGCAATGAGGCGGAACAAACCCTTGTATTTCATGCAGCTGCGGTTCAGCGCGTAGGCGAACCAGAAGGCAAGCGAAACGGTGACAACCGTGCTGAGCACTGCAATCCACAGAGAATTCTTGATCGAGTTGAACAGCGCAGGCGTCGAGAAGTAGGAGACGAAGTTGTCTATGCCTTGTGCCTTCACCGGCCGCAGCTGCACCCGGCGGAAGGTGTTGGAGTCGAGCGTGACCCACTCAGTGCCGGTTTGCAGGTTGGAACCGATCAGGAAACGGCCGGTATCAGAGGTATTGCGGATCTGGTACATCACCGGGCTGCGGAAGCTGAAGTCGGGGAAGAAACCGGTGACCGGCAGCCGCCCGTCGGCGCCAGTGGACAGATCGGCATCGGCAAAGGTGCCGCTGCGGGCGTTCAGGTCTGCGCCGGTCAGGATGGTGCCGTCAAACGACCCGGCCTCATCGCTGACCTGGAATTCATACTGCGACAGCTCCACCCGGTAGGTGGAGAAGGATTTCGACAACATCGCATAAAGCGGGAAGACCAGCGACACGACAAGGTAAAGCGCGATGATGATCATACTGCCGCGCATAATGATGTCGTCGCGGCTGAGTTTGCCCTTGATCACCGGGCCAGCGGGCATGACGGATTGCGTGGTATCAGTCATCTGCTCACGCCCCCTGCCCGTCTTGCGCAAATGCCATCAGGCGGTTGTCGGGCAGTTCGATTTCCATCTGGCAGCCGGCCTCCAAATCCAGGCGCCGCACTGCGTTGATGGAGAAGTCGGCGATCAGTTCCTTGCCGCCGAAGCGTTCATTGGTCAGGCGGCAGCGCCAGAAGGAGCCGAGGAATTCCATTTCCGCCAGTTGAACGTCGATACAGTTTCGGTTGCCGCTGCTTTCCAGGTACCCGGCCTCATGTGGTATAACGTCCTCGGGCCGGATGGCGGCAATGACCGGGGTGCCGTCGGCAAGTTCATGCGGCAGGCAGGCAAAAGTCTTTTCCCCCACCGCCAGACGCCCCCCTTTGGCAACCGAGGAACTGATCTGGTTCATCTCGCCGATGAAGTCGGCCACGAACAGATTGGCCGGCTCCCGGTAGATTTCAGTTGGAGAGCCGACCTGCTCAATCACCCCGTGGTTCATCACCACGATGCGGTCGGCCATCGCCAGCGCCTCTTCCTGGTCATGGGTCACCATGATGGTGGTCACACCCAGCTTGCGCTGCAGTTCCTTGATCTCGTGGCGCAGGTGGACGCGCACTTTGGCATCCAGCGCCGACAGCGGTTCATCCAGCAGCAGCAGGCCTGGATTAGTTGCGATGGCGCGTGCCAAGGCGATCCGCTGCTGCTGCCCACCCGAGAGCTGGGCCGGGTATTTGCGGCCCTGGTCCGGCAGGCCGACCAGTTCCAGCAGTTCAGCGACGCGCGCATTGATTTCCTGCTTGCTGCGTCCTGCGTTTTCCAAGCCGAAAGCGATGTTCTTTTCGATCGTAAGGTTCGGGAACAATGCATAGGACTGGAACACGATGCCGAAATCCCGCTCAGACGGCGGCAGGTTGGAGACATCCTGATTACCCTGGGTCACAGTGCCCTTGGATTGCAGATCCAGACCCGCAATTGCGCGCAGCAGGGTGGTCTTGCCGCAGCCGGAGGGACCGAGGAAGCAGATGAATTCACCCTCCGTCACGTCCAGGGAGATGTCTTTCAGCGCGATGAAGCTGCCGAAGGCTTTCCAGAGGTCGCGGATGCTCAGGTAGGTTTCTTTTGGCGGGGTCATTTGAAGCACATCGTTGGTCCTTGCATATGCCAACGCGGCACCCTGTCTGTTGTCAACGGGCGGCATGGCTCAGGGCATGAGGCAGTGAAGTTCAGGAAGGCAGAGGGGCGGAAGGCCAACCCTCCGCCCCTGCAGGCTTATTTCGCTTCCGACTTGCCGTCGTAGCGGGCCTGCCATTCCTTGAGGATCGCAGCGCGGTTGTTGGCCGCGAACTCGAAATCATTGTCGATCATCGCGTCCAGCAGCCCTTCCGGGAAATGCTCAACCGGCTTGGCGACGCCCGGGTAAGCGACAACCGCATAGCCGGTGTTGTACATTTCGTTGGCTTCCTTGGTGACCGTGAAATCGACCAGTGTCTGCGCCGCTTCCAGATTTGCGGTGCCTGCCACAATCGCAGTTGCCTCCATGTCCCAGCCGACGCCCTCGGAGGGAACAATGATCTCCAGCGGTGCGCCTGCGGCCTTGGACTTGGCACCACGGAAGGCGAAGGAAATGCCGATCGGGATCTCGCCAGCCGCCGCCAGCTTGCAGGGTTTGGAACCGGAATGGGTATAGCGCGCAATGTTTTCATGCAGCGCATCCATGAACTTCCAGCCCTCTTCCTCACCGAACATCTGCAGCCAGCTGGACACATCCAGAAAGCCGGTGCCGGAGGAATTGGGGTTCGGCATGATAACATGGCCGGCATACTGCGGATCGGTCAGATCCTTCCAGGACGACGGCGGCGTCAGGCCAAGTTTCTCAGCCTCAACCGTGTTGTAGCAGACAGACGCCACCCAGGCGTCCATGCCGACCCAGCTGGGCGGGTTGTCGCCATCAACGAACTTCGAATCCAGCTGATCGACTCCGGTAGGCGCATAGGCTTCCAGCATCCCTTCCGACTTCAGAAGCAGCAGAGAAGTTGCGGCCAGCCCCCAGACCACATCCGCCTGGGGATTGTCGCGCTCGGCCAGCAGTTTGGCCGTGATGATCCCGGTGGAGTCCCGCACCCAGTTGATCTTGATGTCCGGATGGCTCTGGTTGAAGGTTTCTGCGTACCGCGCGAGATCTTCAGCCTCGACTGCGGTGTAGACGGTCAGCTCCGTTTCGGCAATTGACGCGCTCGCTGCCGCTATGGTGAAGGCAAATGCGGTAATAAATGACGCTTTCTGTTTCATGGACTTCCTCTGTTGGCTTGTTCTTGTTCGTTATCGCCCTCTAACGGGGCTGTTGGTCTTACCTTTTCCTGTGACTGGCAGTTTGACAGGTTTTACCATCAATAAAAATTGGTAATACCCATCACATCATAACCAGAACCTATATACCTAACTGTTGCTTCCAACCTCATCAGGCTCAGTCAAGAGTCCGGATGTCATTACTGGTACCGATCATCGCCAGCCAGTCTCCAAGCACTTTTGACCTTCAGCCTGAATCATTGAACAACAGTCCAATTTGTGGGGTTTTGTGTGTTTCAGGATCCCCAAGAGGAAAACTGTTGCATAACTTCAATTGTGTCAACAGAATCCAACACGGCACTGCAGGACCCTGAATGGCTCAACGCTTTCGCCGGGACTGGCTAGGGAGTTCCAAGAGTCCAACAACAGCCCCGCGCAGAACTGCCAGAGGCTACAAAGAGACTCACAGTTCGATTGCGAACACTGAGTCCACGTTGGTTCGGGAACATGTTTAACCGCCCTCTAAGACACCTGGCGGCAACATTCTGGCTTCAGTTGCCAATGAGATGCGCCCCCGGATGCAAACGGCATCTAAAACGGGCGGCCGAGCCAGCACTAACGGCTTGGAAGTGCTGATGATTGAGCAGTACTGGATCAGCCTTTGGCCCGTATTGGCGTGCACAAGATACGAGTTGGATCTTGGATCACAGGTTTTTGTTTGCACAGCGGGCCGAGCCTGCCCCGCACTCAGACAAGCAATTCCTCCCCGGCGGACGGTGCGGATACAGCCCCCCAGTAATCGGCCGGACGGAACCAGTCGAAGCTGTCAAATGCCGTTGAAATGCTGCCGCGGCCGGCAATGGCGTGAATGAACTCGACCCCGAACACGGCAACTCCGAGTTCGCTCAGCACATCATCCACGTTGCCAGCTTCAAAGCTGGTGTAGCTGGTTTCATCCAGAACAAGATACAACGTGTCGGTTCCCGTCCCGCCCCGGAAGACGTCGCTTGACGGCCCGCCGCCGCCGATGAGCGCGTCTTCTGTGAAGACAAATGTGTCGTCGCCAGACCCGCCGAATACCAAGTCATTGCCGCGCCCGTCTACAATCACATCCCGCCCAGCTGCGCCGCGGAGAACATCCGAGCCGTCTCCACCGTTGATGATATCGTTCTGGCTGCCACCATTCACAGTATCGTTGCCGCTGCCGCCAAGAAGAATATCCTTGCCCTTTGCGCCATAAATCCTGTCATTGCCGCTGCCACCGATCACAACGTCGGCGCCGCCGCCGCCATTGATGGTGTCATCTCCGCCCAGCGCAAAAATGGCGTTTGCCGCCCCCCCCTTGCGCAAGACTGTGCTGCCATCATCCAAGAGGGTTGTCTTGCCGCCCCCCATGACAAATTCGGCGTAGGCGCCCCAGATCTGATGCGAAGTCTCTGCCGGGTGAATGGAGTCCCACGCAAGCACTTGGTCACTGCCGAACGTGCTCCCGTCGATCAAATAGTCGGTCCGTTCTGCGAGAATGCCAACCCCGGATGGATCCTCCTCAATTGCCTTTGAAACCGCAAACAGGTCAACGGCCCTGGCGTCGATTCCTTCGGTGCCAAGACCCGCAATGCTCTCCGTAATTCTGCTATTGAAAATATCAATCAGGAGGTCAGCGAAACTTGCATGAACCGGCGAGAGCGTATCGAACTCCGGATAGAACCCGTCCGCAGGCTGGGTGGCGAGAAACACCGTTCCGACCCCGGCTCCGCTGGCGGTGCGGGCGGCTGAGACGATCTGCGCAATCAGCCCTTCAATGACCGGCGTTGCGAGAGCAAGGAAGTCTGCTTGGGTCGCTATCTGCTGTTCCCGCACGGTTCCTAGAAAGCCGATGAAGTCATTCCCTCCAATCAGAAAGAAAGCTGCCGACTCCACCGGTACACCTGCTGAGGCGTCCTCAGTAAAATCTGCGACTTGGGCATCGAGATCTATCAAGCCTTCGAGTAGACCGTCACCGAGTGCGGTTGCCGTCGCTACAGCATAGTTCCTAACCTCAAACCCGCCGAGGGCGGCGGCGTAACTGGCATGGGTCAGCGCGTTGGTGACGGCTCCCTCAGGGCCAACTTCGGAAAAACTGTCTATGATGGTCTGCCGGGCGGCGGCTTTTGCCTCGGCTCGCAAACGCTCCAGGTCGCTTGACGAGGGGAAACCCCCAAAGCTGGCAATCAAGTCCAGCAGGATGAACGGTTCTATGACCGACGCAAGAAGGTCCACAGCATTGCCTTCGTCAGACAGGCTGTCGCCAAAGTAATACACGCGTGAGAACGGTGTCATCATTGCCCCCTTCGGGCACCATCAGTGCAGCACCCGAGCCGCTGGATCGAAAGAAGACGCGGCGCGGCACATTCAACCCAGTGCCCTGCAGCATGTAAGCGTGCGCGCCATTGCTGAATATGGAGCCGCCCGGCGCCATGGCAAGGATTCCCGGCGTGCTGCAACCGCCCATCACACAGCAGCAGAAGAGGTTTGCAAGACCGTTTGCCGGTAACTTTGCGCCAGCGAGCAGGCGGATGGCCCTTCAGTCAGCACCCTAAACAAGCGGTATTCAGGACAAAACAGGATTACATTGAAAATTCAGCTGCAACAGGGCATGGTTAACTATGATGCTGAAGTTGTTCACAATAACTTTGGCCTTGCTGGCCGTGACTGCCTTCTTTTCGCTGCAGCCGGAGGCGCGCACGGAAATCCGCTATCAGACACATCCCGTGGAATTCGGCCCTCTGACTGAAATTGTGACAGCGACCGGAACGCTGGATGCGTTGGTTAAGGTTGATATCAGTTCGCAGGTTTCAGGCCGGATTGCCGAAGTCAGAGCCGGGTTCAACAGCCGTGTCGCCAAAGGGGATCCGCTGGCGATTATCGATCGCGAAGGGTTTCAGGCGCGTGTGGAAGAAGCCAGAGCCGCCGTTGAAATTGCACTGGCAGCTGTAGATGTGCAACGTGCAACTTCGGAACGAGCGGCAGTGGAAATCGAAGCCGCCAAGCTGGAGCAGGAGGTTTTCCGGGCCCGGATCGACCAGGCTTCTGCCGATCTGTCTGTTGCGCGCTCTCGTCTGACCCGTAAGGAGTCCTTGCGTGCAAACGGCACTGTTTCTGCCGCTGACGTGGAGGATGAGCAGGGCGCTGTCTTGCGCGCGGAAGCACTGCTTCGCGAAGCGGAGGCGCAGCTAGCGGCTGGCGGCCAGCGAGTGGAGGCCGCCAGGGCAGAGCATGCCAGAGCCAAGGCTGAGCTTGCCGGCGCAAGGGCCAACGTGCCGCAGCGCCGGGCTGCCCTGCAGCTGGCACTTGTGGAATTGGAGCGCACGGCCATCCGGTCACCGATTGACGGCGTGGTCATCGACCGCAGCATTGATGAAGGGCAGACGGTTGCTGCGGCACTTGAAGCCCCAAAGCTGTTCACGATTGCCGAAGAGCTGAGCCGGATGGTGGTACACGTCAGTGTGGACGAAACCGACATCGGGCGCATCCGCACTGGCCAATCTGCGGAGTTTTCGGTCGATGCCTATCCCGCCAAGCGGTTTTCGGGAACCGTGAGCGAAATCCGGAAATCAGCAAAAGTATTGCAAAACATCGTCACCTACACGGTCGTGCTGAACACCGAAAACAAAGACGAACTGCTGTTTCCAGGAATGACCGCTCTGGTCGACATTGCCATTCGCGAAACCGCGCCGGTGCTGAAGGTGCCAACCAGTGTCCTGTCATACCACCCGTCGCAAGAGGGGTTGGCGGACAGCGCTGCCGGGCGGCAGGTTCTTTGGCGCCTGACCCCTTCAGGTGAGCCCGAGGCTGTTGAGGCCGGAACAGGAGATCAGGATGCCAGCCATACCGCTGTGGTTTCCAGTCACCTGAACGAAGGCGATCTGGTCATAAGCAGTGAAATCAGCACCGCGTCCGGAAACCGGTTTGCGCAGTTTCTCCGTAACTGGCGCTGACACCATGCTGATAGAGGCTGAGAATATCTGCAGAAGCTACCAGAACGGAGACACCCGGATAGAAGCTGTCAAAAACTGCTCCTTCACCATCCGTGAAGGGGAGTTTTTGGCGATAACCGGTCCCAGCGGCTCTGGCAAATCGACGCTGATGTCCATTCTCGGCCTTTTGGAAAGACCCACCAGCGGGGCCTTTCGGGTGTCCGGGCAGAACACGGAAGGCATGGCTGCCGATACCAGGGCCGGGCTCCGGAATCGAACCTTCGGTTTTGTCTTCCAGTCCTACAATCTTTTGCCCCGGCTGACTGCGCAGGAGAACGTCGAACTGCCGATGACCTATGCCGGTGTACGGGCTGCCAAACGCCGGGAACGGGCGCGTGACTTGCTTCAGAAAGTCGGACTGGAGGACAGGCGGGCGCATTTTCCCAATCAATTATCAGGCGGTGAACAGCAGAGAATTGCCATTGCCCGGGCATTGGCAAACAGCCCGCGGCTCATTCTTGCGGATGAACCGACCGGGGCGCTGGACAGTGAAAAGGGCTTGCAGATCCTTGGCCTGTTTCATGAATTAAACCAGGCAGGCAGCACCATTGCAGTGATCACGCATGATGAGGATGTCGCCTGCCACACAAGCCGAATTCTGCGGATGAAGGATGGGCGGATCAAATCGGACGAGCTGGTGCTCTCACCGCAATCCAGGGCTGACGCGCAAAAGGTGGCCCGTTTTGTTCGCCATCCCGGGCATGGCAGCGCAGATCTTCCGCCAAGGCGGCCGCAATGACGCTGCTGGAAAGCCTCCGGATTGCGCTGCGGGCGCTGCGGGCAAACCTGATGCGCAGTTTCCTGACCATGCTGGGGATCATCGTGGGGGTTACTTCAGTTGTGGCCATGGTCGCGTTCGCGGAAGGCGCCCAGCGCGAGATCGGCCGCCAGATCAAGACACTTGGTGCAAACGTCTTAATGATTGTTCCGGAACTGAACCGCGGCGGCGATGACAATGCGGACCTGTATCAGGCGGCAATACTGCGGGAGTCCGATGCCGCTGCCATCGGCACGCATGTCGGCCAAGTGGTAGCAGCCGCACCATCCGTGCGGGCAGACCTGCAAGTGATCAACAGGGACAAGAACACCTGGGTCACAGTAAACGGCACTACCACGGGTTACTTCACCATCCGCGAATGGCCGCTGCGCCAGGGCAGGATGTTTTCCGGACAGGAGCAACTCAACAGCGGCAAGGTTGCCCTGCTCGGTCAGGCAACCGCGGACAAGCTGTTCGGAGACAGCGACCCGGTCGGGCAGACCATCCGTATCCTGTCGGTGCCGTTCGAGGTGATCGGCATCCTTGCGGAAAAGGGCACCTCCGGCAGCGGACGCGAGCAGGATGACATCGTCTTCATCCCGATTTCCACCGCGCAGAAACGGCTGTTTGGAAGCGCCAATCAGGTTCACCGGGGGTCGGTTGACTATATTCTGGCCAAGGCTGCGTCGACACAGGCAGTTGCAGGGGCAGAACAAGAGATCACCCGGCTGCTGCGGCAGCGGCACCGGATCCGTGACGGCCGGGACAGCGACTTCCGGGTTGTAGACCCGGCTGCGCTGATGGCGGCTCAGCACGCGGCCTCGCGCACAATCCGCTGGCTGCTGGCCGGGATCGCAGGCGTGTCGCTGGTGGTGGGCGGGATCAGCATTATGAACATCATGCTGGTCTCAGTGACCGAGCGCACTCGCGAGATCGGCCTGCGGGTGGCAGTCGGCGCCCGCGCCAGGGACGTCCAGTTTCAGTTCCTGATGGAGGCGGTGCTGCTGTGTTTACTGGGCGGCCTTATCGGGCTGTCAGCCGGTGCCGGACTGGCCTATGCCGCCAGCAGCATTGCCGGCTGGCCAGTGTACCTTAGCCCGCTGTCGCTGATCGGAGCGGTGGGCCTGGCGTCTGTTGTGGGGGTCATCTTCGGCTTCTTCCCGGCCCGGCGCGCCTCGCGTCTGGATCCGGTGACGGCTTTGCGAATGGAGTGAACAAAAATGGCGCCCCAATGAGGAGGGGCGCCACGCTTTGCAACTCTATCTGGCCCACTAGCCGGAAGGAGTTGAGTCAGTTGGGATCAACATCCCTTGGATGATCTTCGTCCGGCTCAAAGTACGGCCCGGCAATGTCCACATTTTTGATGCAAACCCAAGTTCTCTTTTTGTAACTGTATTTCAGGATTTCAGCATCGTTGCCTTCGCCATTGTTGCCGCAGCGGCGCTCAGCCAGTTCACGATCACTTGGCTTGCCTCCGCCAGCCAAAACTGCAGGTGCGCTGAAGCTGATTGCAAGCGCGGTAACAACAAGAAATTTCATCATAACAGCCTCCACTAGTTAACTAAAAATTCGGCAGCCTCACGCTCCATTGGAATGCGCAGGCCTTCAGACATCAATCCGGCACGTTGCCAGAGTTACCCGGATCCTGATCGCGCGGATGATCTTCAGAAGCATTGGGGCCTTTGAGGCACCTGAAGCCATCACGGGTCCGTCTAACGGCTTCGGCTCCGTTCCCGTCACCGCTGTTAGTGCATTTTGCAATTGCCAGCAGATATGGATTCTGCCCAACCTTCAAACCATTGTCGGCAATTGCTGCGGGAGCGCTAAACCCGAACACAAGCGCCGCAGCAATGAGAAGTTTCTTCATAACAGCCTCCACAAGTTAACGAACTCTTCCACTCAACCAAAATGGCGGCCGTGCCGCATCGCTCACTTGCAGGACAAAAATTCCGCGCGGCCTCCCTCATTTGAGCGATGAATTCCCGCCAGCCGGGAATGGCGGGGTTTCACCACCCGGAGCGGCGTAGCCGGACCCCAAATTACAGGAATCAGTCAGCAAATCTGACGGGGATGCTGCACTGCAATTGGCGGGCGCTCCGGCGCCTCTGCTGTGGCCGCAATTGCAACAGAAAAGACAACCAATATCCGGGGAACCTAATGCTCAATATGTGCAAGAAGCGATACCAGCTCCCCTTGCCGGTGGGTGTTGGTTTTCTGGAAGATCGACCGCAAATGGCTGCGGGCGGTCCAGATCGAGACCCCTAGCGCCTTGGCTGCCTGCTTAGGGCTAAGCCCTCTGGACAGCTGGAGGGCAACCGCCGCCTCGGCTGGTGTCAGATGGAATTCCTGCTGCAGCAGGTCTGCATTGGTGTCCGCCTGGTCTTCAACCTGCCGGATACTCAGCAACGACCGGGCTCCGTCCAGTTTCTCGCGGAACGCCGCAGGCAGCGGAATGACATCAATAAATATGGTTTTATTCTGTGAAACCTTTAGCTTAACCGGCGGCGGCAGCGGCTGTTCCGAATTTTCATCATAGTCCATTCCAGCCCGGATCAGGCGGGACAATTTTGCATTCTGGAGCGGGTCTCTGATCCGGATGCTTTGCCAGTGTACAACCAACTGGCATGCCGGGCTGCCGTTCAGGACCAGGTCGACAAAAGCCAGGTTCCCCGTCCTGTCCAAGGCCATTAGCCCATGGCACTTGCCGCCGAGCAGGTCGGTCCATTGTTCCAGCCATACTGAAGCCAACGTGCTGCACCCCTCATCACGTTTCCAGTCGTCGCGACTGGCCCGAATTGGCCTCGTGGGTGAAGTGCTATAGGGTCCCGCTGCGGCTGAAAACTCTCTGCAATGAGATGTGATATCTTTGCCCCTAAGCGCAATCAGCGGGCAGGTTTTCGCGCTGGCAGCAGCGTCCTGCAATCCATATGCACTTCTTACACATTCAATACTTCAAATGCACCGAAAAGTAAATCAGGCGTACTACCTGCTGGCAGCATTTTCGGCGGAATTCATCTCACTCTCTGCCGGTATCAAGGACCTAAGCAGTCCCCAGTTATTTGATGACGAATGGAAGGTCTCCTTCCACCGCGCAGGAGGATAATAGAGCACGGCTGCGTCTGAACGCTGCCTCCAGACAGGGGGTGCAAACATAGGCCCATCCTGTGCATGATTGCCCAAATGGTAAGAACAGCGTGCTAAGTGGTTTTTGCTACGGCGACCAGGCTTGAGCGCATGCCGCGGATAAATTCATCATGTCGACAGCCCGGGCAGCGACTTGACTGGCGGCTTCCTCCAAGGTTCCATGCCCCAAGTAAAATGCCGGAACCGGCGGCATCACGACAGCGCCCATTTCAGTCACTGCCGACATGTTCCGCAGATGCGCCAAAGTCAGCGGCGCTTCACGAGCCAAAAGGATCAGCCGCCTGCGCTCCTTCAACTGCACACTGGCAGCGCGCGTCAGCAAATTGTCATCGAAACCATGTGCGATGGCGGCCAGTGAGCGCATAGAGCACGGCGCAACAATCATTCCCGATACTGGAACCGAGCCTGAAGCAATGGCAGCACCGATGTCATGCACGGGGTGGCAGCGCGCAGCCATCGCTCTCAACTCCTCAGAAGCTCCAGCCCCGCATTCCTGAGCCAGGGTCCGCTCAGCGGCCGCGCTGGCGACCAGATCAATTTCCGCTCCCAAATTCAGAAGATGCCGCGCAACCGCCAGGCTGAGTACAGCACCGGAGGCACCCGAAACGCCCAGCACAACCCGATGCGCGCTCATAACATCAGCTCCGGCATCAGCCGGGACACAAGTTCCGCGGCAAAAGCCTGATCCTTGGCATCCGCTCGCATGACCCCGCCCCATTCACGCACCGTCTCGCTGCCGGCCTTCGTTGTGGCATCAATACCGATCTTTCCGGCCAATCCAGGTTTCGGCGACGCAAAGTCGAGATAGTCCATCGGTGTGTTCTCCAGCACCATGACATCGCGGGACGGGTCCATTCGGGTAGCCAGAACCCAGGCGATGTCATCCCAGTTCCTCGGATCGATCTCCGAATCCACAGCGATCATCATCTTGGTGTAGTTGAACTGCGGCAGCATCCCCCACAGCGCCATCATCACCCGGCGCGCCTGCCCAGGGTAGCGTTTGTCGATGCTGACAATGGCAATCCTGTAAGAACAAGCAGCCGGCGGCAGCCAAAGATCGCGAATCTCCGGGATCTGCGCCCGAACCGTTGGCAGGGCCAGCCGGTTAAACACCTCGCCGATGACCGCAGGCTCATCCGGCGGCCTGCCGGTATAGGTGGAGAGATACAGAGGATTTTCGCGATGCGTCACTGCACTCACCTGCATGACGGGAAAAGGTTCCGCCGGATTGTAATAGCCCGTGTGGTCACCAAAGGGGCCTTCGGGGGCAGTTTCCGAAGCAGACACCCAGCCCTCCAGCACAATCTCAGCATCGGCGGGCACCAACAGCGGGATAGTCTTGCAAGGCACCAGGCGAGGACGGGCTCCGCTGAGCGCGCCAGCAAAAGTCAGCTCCGACACGGTTTCCGGCAAGGGCAACGCCGCGGACAGCAGCGTGGCAGGGTCTGCCCCCAGAACCACAGCGGCGGGCATAGGCTCGCCCCGCCCTGCCCAGCCGCGGTGGTGCGCCGCCCCGCCCCGATGAGGCAGCCAGCGCATGATCAGCCGCGATCGGTCCAGAACTTGGGTCCGATAGACACCAGCATTGTAGCTGTTGATGTTTTCAGGGACGCTGCCGTGCGGCCGGGTGATCACAACAGGCCAGGTGATCAGCGGCCCGGCGTCCCCAGGCCAGTGGGTTTGTACTGGAAGGATATCCAGATTTGCATCCGCCCCCTCGCAGGCGATGGCCTGAACCGGGGCGGTTTTCACCATCTTCGGGCGGGTGGCCAGAGCCGCCATGAGCATCGGCCAGCGGGACAGAGCATCGCGCAGCCCGTCCGGCGGCGGCGGCGACCGGAGAGCCGCCAGAAAGCTTCCCAGATTATCCAATCCGTCCTGCGGCACCCCAAGCCCGGCGGCCACGCGCTCCGATGTCCCGAAAAGGTTCAAAACAACCGGGATATCCGAAACCTGGCCGCCCGCCAGCACCGGGTGATCGAATTGAAGCACCGGACCACCGGCCTCCAGCACCGTGCTGTGCACCGCTGTCATTTGGTGGCGCACGGAGACCGGGTCGGACACCCTCTGAAACTGCCCTGTGGAGAGGCACCAATTCAAAAACTGGCGGAGGCTGGGGAATGGCGGATGAGTACGAATGTGACCGCTCCAATTCTGATTTCCGCCGATCCCTAGCAAAGTTTCCCGCTGCGAATTTGTCCGCCGACAAACTCTGGCCGCGCGTGAGGCCATAGACCCGCTGCAATTGAAGCTACCGGCGGGAAAGGACTTCTTTTGCCACACACCCAGCCACAAATCCCAATTTGCCCGGCGGCCCTGGCGAAGCTGCTGCGCCTAACGCCCCTTGTTCCGGTATCACTATCGCTCACGGCCTGCTCAAGGCGTATTGCCAATCGCCACCCCGGCCTGTTCCGCCGCTTGGGTGAGCACAGCCGCAAGCGGTTCATCCTGGATCCCGCGGATTTACCCGTTGTTCTTTGTCTTGAACCCAATGGTGGCCAACCTAAGGTCCGCGCCCTGCGCGGCAGAAGTGAAGGTGACGCCCGGATTTCCGGCCCGCTGGCCGCGCTTCTGGGGCTGGTGCACGGGACCTATGACGGGGATGCGCTATTCTTTGCGCGGGATCTGGTGATTGAAGGCGACACTGCGGCGGCACTGGCGCTGCGCAACGCAGTGGATGACGCCGAACTTGACCTGTCGCAGGAGATCGCCGCAATGTCCGCGCCATTTTCCCGGTTCCTGTTGCGGGCCGTTGCCTATGCTCAGCGGCGCACAGGTGTCTCGCTGGCCCGGCCGGAGGAGGAAGCAGCATGGTGATGGAAATCGTCTGCCCGGCAGGCACGCCCGCGGCCCTGCGCGCTGCCGTCAAGGCTGGGGCGCATACAGTCTACTGCGGCTTTAACGACGAGACCAACGCCCGTAACTTCCCTGGCCTCAATTTCGATCGTGCAGAAATGCGCGAAGGCGTGGGTTTTGCCCACGATCACGGCTCCAAGGCGCTGGTTGCAATCAACACATTCCCCCGCGCAGGCGATCAGGCCTTATGGCACCACGCCATTGACGACGCAGCGCAATCCGGCGCGGATGCGGTTATTCTGGCGGACCCTGGCTTGCTGAAGTATGCCGCGCGCAACCACCCTGGCCTGCGGCTGCATCTGTCTGTTCAGGCAGCGGCCGCCAATGCCGACATCATCAACTTCTACGCCTGCACCTTCGGCGTGAAACGGGTGGTGCTGCCGCGAGTTTTGTCGGTGCCGGAAATCGCCGCCATCAACGCAGAAGCGGAAGTGGAAACCGAGGTCTTTGTTTTTGGCGGGCTGTGCGTGATGGCCGAGGGACGCTGTTCGCTCTCCTCTTACGCAACCGGACTGTCGCCCAATATGAACGGGGTCTGCTCCCCCGCTAGCCATGTGGAGTACCGCGACGAAAACGGTGCGCTGGATGCCAAGCTGGGCGGGTTTACCATCCACCGCGCAGCCAAGAACGAACCCGCGCCCTACCCGACCCTATGCAAAGGCTGTTTCTCTGCTGGCAGCCAAACCGGGCACCTGTTCGAAGACCCGGTCAGCCTCAATGCAGAGCAGCTGATCCCGCAGCTGAAAGAAGCTGGGGTTACCGCGCTGAAGATCGAAGGGCGTCAGCGCTCGAAATCCTATGTGGCGCAGGTCGTGCGCAACTTCCGCGCCGCCGTTGACGCGCTGGAGGCTGGCCAGCCGCTGCCGCAGGGCATGCTGGCGCGGCTGTCAGAAGGCCAGGCCGTGACCACCGGCGCCTACAAGAAAACCTGGAGATAGCCGCATGGAACTGACTGTTGGGCCGAACCAATTCTTCTGGCCGGCCGAAGACTGGAGCGCGTTTTACGGCTCCTTGGCCGAAGCCCCTGTTGACCGCGTTGTTATGGGCGAGTTGGTCTGCTCCAAGCGCCTGCCTTTCTACCAGGAGCGCATCCCCGAAGCGCTGGCCCTGCTAACCGAGGCGGGCAAGGAGGCTGTACTGACAAGCCTGTCCCTTGTAACACTAAAGCGCGAGCGAAAGCATACTGCGGATCTGGCCGCGATGGGGGTAACGGTTGAGGTCAACGACCTGACAACACTGGCGTACCTGCCCAAGGGAATGGGTTTTCACGTCGGCCCGCTGGTCAATGTCTACAACGAGGGCACATTGGCTTGGCTGGCCTCGCTGGGAGCCACGCGTATCTGCCTTCCGCCAGAGCTGCCGCTGTCGTCGGTTAGAACGCTTGCTCGTGCAGGCAGAGAGCTGGGCATCGCCATTGAAGTTTGGGGCCACGGTCGGCTGCCGCTGGCGATTTCAGGGCGCTGCTACCACGCGCGGCTGCACAAGAGGACCAAGGACAATTGCCAGTTTGCCTGCGAGAATGACCCGGACGGGCTGGATGTGAAGACGCTGGAAGGTCAGCCCTTTATGGCGATGAATGGAGTGCAGACTTTGTCGCACAGTTACGCCTGCACCGACTATCAGATCGAGGCACTCGCAGACGCCGGAGTTTCCGCCTTGCGCCTGTCACCTCAATCTCAGGGATTTACCCGCATTTGTCAGAATTATCGCGGCCGTGTGACTGGTGTTCTAGCGCCAGGTGCCATTGCCGCGGATGTGCAGAAGGCTTCCCCGCAGACCCGTCTCAGCGACGGCTTCCTGACAGGCCCAAGCGGTGTGGCCTGGTCCGCGGGTCCAATACCGTCGTGATCAAGCGCAAAGCCTTGAACGCTTTCTGGGATGCCCCGTACCGGCCGTTGTTCCTTTCAGCATTTCTGTACGCGCTTCTTTCTGTCGCCTGGTGGCCGCTGGGCGTTCAGTTAGGTCTCCCTGAACCGGGGCTGAAGCCAGCGGTTTTATGGCATGTCCACGAGCTGCTTTTCGGCTTTGCGGCCGCTGCCATTGCAGGCTACCTTCTGACGGCGCTGCCGGGCTGGACAGGACAGCAGCCATTGCGCGGCCCGGCACTTAAAGCTCTGGTTTCTGTCTGGCTGCTGGCTCGTACTGCTTCCGCCATGGATCTGCCGCTGGCCGCCGCCCTGTTCCTGAACAGCGCATTTTTCCTTGCCCTTTGCGGATACATCTTTAGCGAACTGGCTGCTGCACGAATTTATTGCAAGCTGGGCTACGCTGGAGCTGTGCTTGCCTTGGGACTGGGGGAAGCATTTTTTCTGGTTAACGCCAAAGCTGGAAATATCTGGACTTGCCTAAACCTTGCGCAATCCGTTCTGATCGGGTTCCTGGTGCTGATGTTTTCCATCGGTGCACGGGCAATCCCAGCCTTCACCCGGAATTGGCTGGCGCTGTCCGGCCGTTCAACACTGCAGGTACAGGAACACGCCCAAACACAGGCTGTTTCCCAGGGGCTGCTCATACTGGCCCTGGCCTTCAAACTTGCCGGAGCTGAAGATGCCGCAAATGCTCTTCTTGTTGCCGCGGCAATGGCAATGTTCTGCTCCATACCAGGCTGGAGAACTCTGGCTATTCTTTCCAACCCGCTTCTTGCCGCGTTGCACGTTGCCTTTCTGTGGCTGCCTGCTGGCGCATTGCTGGTTGGCGTCACCGGCCTGGATCTGGCGGGTTACCCGGTTTCCACGGCTATTCATGCCATTACCATTGGTGGAATGTCCGGCCTGGTTATGGCCATCGCCGGGCGGGCCGGGGCCCATTCCAGCGGCGGGACCATGCGCGCCAGCATGTGCTTTTCAATCGGGGTGGTACTAAACGGAGCCGCGGCTTGGATTCGCCTCTCAGTTCCGCTCTTTCCAGCTCTTACAGACAAACTGACCGTTGGCGCAGCCCTGTTGTGGTGCACTGGCTGGCTTGTCTTCATTGCAGGCTTCCTGCCCGCCCTTTCCGGCCCGCCCCGCCGACCCGTCCTGAGCGGACGGCGCCTCATAGCACAGGACCCGACGGAACCGTCAGCCCAGGCACCTGAGTGAACAGATTACCTCATTTCCTAGATGGTAAAACACTGGCAGCACCAGTTGCAGAGTCGCTCCAGCACCAATCACTTGTGGTTTCTTGCCTCAAGATATCACCGGAATTCGGCTCGCTACTTGCCGCCGTTTCGCGGGGGCCTTTACCGTTGATGTCTTCAAGCTGCGCCAACCGGCGCAGGAGGCAATTGCAAGGGGCTGGAATGCTGTCGGCGAACAGCTTTTGTCAGCCGCGTGCGCGGCAAGAAACCTGACAACACTCCCCGCCAATTCGGTACCTTGCACCCGAAGCAAGTTCACAACAGACCGCCGCGCTGGCACAGGCCAGAGGTAGGACCACCGCAAATCATCTGTGTTTGGAAATGAAAATCTAAGGTTAGGGGCACTCGGCCCCACGATGTATAGGACGAGGCAGGAACCATCCGCAGAAAGGAACGAAAGGTCTATTAAGGGACATCAAGCAATTCGGATGAGCAGCCCAAAAATGTACCAGGTGCATACGACTGTCCATGCAGATAGACACCTTCACTGAAGTCTGAAGGGTGCCAACCGCCGCATGTAAGGCGTGTCACGAATTACGAATTGATTTTCTGTTTCAATTTGATGCCAATGCGACCTCACCTGCATTGTCCCCAAGACCGCAGTCCGAGACCTGCCTCCGGAAACGGCTGGGAGTTACCCCCTCCTGCTGCCGGAATGCGCGTTCAAAGGCGGAGACTTCAGAATATCCAAGCCATGCAGAGACGTCTTGGAGGTGCGCACCAGGGATCAGCAGCATGCGCTTGGCAATTTCCATCCGGCATCCCGCTAGGAGGTGCGAATATTTTTGCCCCTCATCTTCCAGCCGGCGCCGCAAGGTGCGCCGGGACATGCCCAACGCGGCGGCGACGGCAGTTTGCTCAAAACTTTCTCGGCCGATCCGCATCATCAACTCGCGGCGCACCCGCACGGTAACTGGCGCGGCGCGTTCGCTCTGCCTGGCATTTTGAACAATCGACTGTGCTGCTTCCTTGAACGCAGGGTTGGCACCGCCAGGCAGCGGCAGATCCAGCAGTCCTGCAGAAAACACCAGCCGGTTCGCGGGGGATGCAAATTGCACCGGACAGCGGGGACCAGCCTTGCTGCCGCTTTGCAGAGCGCTTGATTCGTGCTCCAGCGACAGCAGCTCTGGCCGCCAATCCGGTCCGGCAGCAGACCGTATCAGGTTGTGGAAAACCGCCAGCGTCAGCTCCGCGTCCTGCCGCCGCGGCCAGATTCGGTTGTCCAAAATTCTATAGGTCAAAACGGCCTGACCGGCGTCCACTGCCAGCCGCAATTCAGAGTCGCTTTGCACAATAGGGAAAGCATTTCGAAACAGCGACAGTGCTGCACCAAGCGTTGGCGCCTGGTTTATGAATTCTCCAACCTCGCCAAGGTTTTGCAGGTTGAAAACAGAACCGACACGCCAGCCGAAATCGGGCAGTTTCAAAATGCTCGACGCGTGCTCGCAGAAATCCACAAACTGCTTCAGGCCGATCTCCCCCGCCAGGTCCGTGGGACCAATTCCAGCGCTGCGGAAAACCGGGGCAGCATCTCCGTTCAGAAACTCAACGGCCCGCAGCGGGTCGTTCAAAGTGGAGGCGGAAATCCGGGGCTGGTAGGTGTGTGGCATCGGGCAGTTCCTCAGGATTGCGCCAGAATACCGCAAAAATCCGCTGTTCCAGAAATTTTGCCGAAACCGGGGCCGCAGCGGCCGAATCTGTCCGGAAATGTCGGGTAGTTGTCCGGAAGTGTCCGCCACAAGGAACGGCCCGCTGGGGCACCTTGATTAAATGGCACCTCAAATTGGCACCTTTGATATCGCAATTGCAGGCGGCGGCCCGGCCGGATCGGTGGCAGCGGTTCTGCTGACGCGTGCCGGGTTCCGCGTGGCGTTGGCCACCCTTCCACCGCGCGGGCCGCGGTACGAGGGCATGTCCAGCCGCGTCGCTGCGATCCTGGCGCGGCACGGTTTGCCGCTGGAAGGAATTGGCCCGGCAGCCCAACGCCATGTCAGCTGGGGCGCTTTCCAGGGCGGGCAGAACAGCGAGCACCTGGCCGACCGCAGCGCGTTTGATGCCGGGCTGCTGGGGGCTGCGCAGGATGCGGGCGTCAGCGTTACCTATGCGGCGGTGTCCAGTGTTCGGCCGAATGCCGGTGAAATCCGCCTGGCCGATGGCCAACGCCTGTCTGCCCGTTTGCTGCTTGAGGCCCGCGGCCGCCGCGCGCCGCGCAAGAGCTCGGATAGGGACCGTGCTGATCTAGTGGGGCCAGATACAATCTCAGTTGCCGGATTTGCACCGCCGCAGGCTGGAGGCATAGAGACACCCCGGATCGAAGCGCGGCCTGATGGCTGGGTCTGGTCGGTTCCAGTGAAACGGGACTGCCTATGGCTGCAAGCCGTGGGCAGCGCGGCTACGCTCGGCCGTAAAGGCGGCAAGGCTGCCTTGGCTGCTTTGTGGGGGACCGTACTTTCAGACATCCCCTTGCCTGCCCGTCCGTCCGTTCATGCAATTGCGCCGCGGCTGGCGGCACCGGATTTGGACCCGCTCTGCCCGCGGCTAGGCGATGCCGCGGTAGCGCTGGATCCCCTATCGGGACACGGGATGTTCTGGGCGGTGTCCTCGGCGCTGATGGCGGTGCCCATTGCGCGGGCGCTGCTGGCTGGGGAGGCAGAACTGGCCCGCGACTTCTACCGCAATCGGGTAGCGGAGACCTTCTGGCGGCAGGCCCGGGTGGGCCGGGACTTTTACCGCGAGGCGGGATTCAGCACCTCATTCTGGCAGCAGCGCGCGGCCTGGCCGGATGACACCCCTGCCCATGACACGGACATCCACCCGCATGTGAGCAAGCGCGTGGTGGTGCAAGACGGTTTTCTAGCGCGGCGGGAGGTACTGATCACCCGGGACGCCCCCGGTGGTGCGGCCTTTACCGCCGGACAGGAGATCGTCCCTCTGCTGCGCCGCCTGACCGGCCAGCCGCTGCCGGATGCCGCCCGCTTTCACAGCACGGTTCTGCCCGAGGCGCCGCCCCAGGCGGCGCGGGCGATCCATCAATGGCTTTTATCGCAAGGCTTCACCGAGGGGGCGCAGATCCCCTGGGACACCACAAACAGGGAGACTGATTCATGCAACTACAATCCCGCGGCCTGACAGCTGCACTTCTGATGTCAGTGGCGGGCGCCATGCCTGCGCTAGCCAGTGAGGAGCTGCTGCAGAATATCTGCTCCAGCTGCCACACGGCGGAGGAAAACGGGCTGAGCCGGATCAGCGGTCAGCGCAAGACGCCCGAAGGCTGGATGATGACCATCGTCCGGATGCAGCAATCGCACGGGCTGGACATCAGCGCAGAGGACCGCCGCGCCATCGTGCAGCATCTGGCGGACACCCAGGGCCTGGCCCCCTCCGAAGCAGCGCCGTTCCGCTATGCTCTGGAGAAGGATCCAAACGCGCAGGAGAGCTTCGACGAGCCCTTCGCCTCAATGTGCTCCCGTTGCCATACCGGCGCGAGGGGGCTGCTGCAGAACCGCACCGCGGAGGAGTGGGAGCTGCATATGGATTTCCATGTCGGCCATTTCCCAACCATCGAATACCAGGCGCTTGGCCGCGACCGGGAGTGGTACAAGATCGCCCGGACCGAGATCGCAGGCTTCCTGGCGGAGCAGAATCCGCTGGAGACTGCTGCCTGGAAAGATTGGCAGGCTGCGGAGAAGCAGCCGGTGGCGGGCGATTGGGTGGTGATGACCGATCTGCCCGGCATCGGTGAGGCCTATGGGAAGCTGTCGGTCACGGGCGATGCCTCGCCCTATCAGGTCAGCGGCGAGTTCGTGACGGCGGACGGCACCGTGCATCCCGCGTCCGGCCAGATGAACCTCTACACCGGCTATGAATGGCGTGCAAATCTGGACATTGGCGGCACCCCCTACCGCCAGGTGCTGGCGCTGTCGGAGGATGGAAACAGCCTGCAGGGCCGCCAGTTCGACCGCGGCAACGATGCCCTGGGCGCGCCGCTGAGCGGTGTCCGGGAGGGGGCCGGCAGCGTCATCCTGGGCACAGTTCCTTCTGCCGTTCCGGCAGGGGAAGTGCAGGTACAGGTGGTGGGCACCGGACTGGAAGGTCTGGACGCCTCTGCTGGTGAGGCCACTGCGAACACCTTTGGCGCAGCGCTTTCGCTGGCAGCGGAGGGCAACGGCGTTGTCACCTTCAGCGCGGGCGGGGCTGAGGGGCAGATCGCCCATTACACCTCCGTCGACAGCCTTCGGGTGGAGCCTGAGTTTACCATCGCCCGCGTGGGTGGCGGCAGCGAGGAAGGCCCGGCGGCGGTGCCTGCCTATTTCAATGCGGTTGGCATGTGGAACGGCCCTGATGGCAAAGCGGGGACCAAGGATGACGTGCGCATCGGCCGGGTTGAGGCGCAATGGACCGTGGCCAACGCGCATGAGCACGCAGCGCACATGAAAGACACTGAATTTGCAGGCGAAATGCAGGCCAGTGGCATCTTTGCGCCCGCGGTTGCCGGACCCAACCCGGACCGCCCCTTTAGCGCCAACAATGCGGGCGAGCTGACCGTGCAGGCAGAGGCGATGGGCCAGCAGGCGGAGGCGATGCTGATCGTCACCGTGCAGCGCTTCATCGACCCGCCGATCCGCTGAGACAGGGGAGAGAGACCATGAAAGACTTTCACTATCAGCCGGCCAATGCGCACCGGGTTGAGGTCGAGGGGCGGGAGGTTCTGTTCCATGTCCCCACCACCTCGATCTTCGAGATGGACGGGGTGGACCGGGATATTCTGGACTATGCCGCGCAGGAGCAGGTGTTCTCGATGGACGAGTTCGAGGCGCGGTTTGCCGCGGAGGACGCAGCGGTGCGGCTCGACGGGCTGGTGCGGCTGGATATCGTCAACGACGGCCGCCCGCTGCAGCCGGAACGGCCGCCGATCGAGATCGAGACCTTCCCGCTCACGACCATCGTTTTGAACGTCAACACCGGCTGTAACCTGGCGTGCTCCTACTGCTACAAGGAGGATCTGGCGGTGCCGTCGAAGGGCCAGAAGATGGCTTTTGACACTGCACGGAAGTCAGCGGAGATGCTGCTGGCCGAGAACCCGGACCGGGACAGCTACAACATCGTGTTCTTCGGCGGCGAGCCCCTGTCGAACCTGCCGTTGATCCGGCAGGTGGTGGACTGGGCTGAGCCGCATTTTGCGGCGCTTGGCAAGGAGGTGAACTTCAGCCTCACCACCAATGCGACACTGCTGACTGAGCCGCTGATCGATTGGCTGGACGCGCACCGCTTTGGCCTGACGGTTTCCATCGACGGGCCCAAGGCGCAGCATGACCTGAACCGCAAGACGGTTGGCGGCAAGGGCACCTATGACACGGTGGCCGCCAAGGCGCGGCTGCTGCTGTCGCGGTACACATCAAAACCGGTGGGCGCCCGCGTCACCCTGACCGCAGGCATCACCAACATTGTCGAGATCTGGGACCATCTGAAGAACGACATCGGCTTTGCCGAGGTCGGCTTTTCGCCGGTAACATCAGGTGAGATGGATGCCTTCAACCTCAACGGCGCCGAACTGCTGGAGGTCTTCGAGGGGATGAAATCCCTAGGCCGCCGCTATGCCGAGGAGGCGCTGCAGGGCCGCAACATCGGCTTTTCCAACATGCATCAGATGATGAACGACCTCTATGAGGGGCGCTCCAAGGCGCTGCCCTGCGGGGCCGGGGTTGGGATGCTGGCAGTGAACCACGATGGCGCGCTGAACCTTTGCCACCGGTTCACCGGCTCGGAAATGGACCAGTTCGGCACCGTCGACGAGGGCATCAAGCGCAAAGAACTGTCGGGCTTCATCAAGGCGCGGTCTGACCGCACTGAGAAGGGCTGCGCCACCTGCCGGATCCGCAACCTGTGCGCGGGCGGCTGCTACCACGAGAGCTATGCCCATTTCAGCGACCCGATGATGCCCACCTATCACTACTGCGACCTGATGCGCGACTGGATCGACTTTGGCGTCGCCGCCTATGCCCGGCTGATCGCCCAGGCGCCGCAGTATTTTCACCAACATGTTGCGCCGAGGAGGGCGTTTGGAAAATGAAACCGCTCAATCAGAAAGCCGAACGCGTTCAGCAGGCCGCGGCCGAAGGCCAGATGGACGAGGTCCGCGCGATGCAAACCGTGACTGCCGGATGCGCCACAACATTCGATCCGGGCTGGGAGGTTGATCCCTTTGGCGGGCTGGCCGCCCTGTGCCAGCCGATGGAGGCCGACCTTTACGGCTGCTCCGACCCCTGCTGGTGGCCTGCGCAGGTGCCCGACATCATGGTCAACCACCCGAACTGGGACGAGGGCGCGCCCAATGCCGCCAAGGACTGGCGCGCGCTTGGCGCCACTTATCCCACCGATGCCGAAACCTGAGGAGACCCGCATCATGAAATCCGCGCTTTTTGCTGCTGCCGCGTTTTACGCGTCAGCCCTGCCGCTGGCCGCAGGCGACCTTCTGGTGACGGTGGCCCGGCCCTCCAACCTCTATGTCATTGACGCCGAAGACCGCTCGGTCAAGGCCGACTGCGACCTGGGAGCGAATGTGACGCCCGGTGTGATTGCCATGTCGCCGGACAACCGCATCGCCTATGTGCTGCTGAACCATTGGCAGGATGTGGTCGGGGTGGATATCGAGACCTGCGAAAAGGTCTTTCACGCCGCCCAGTCGGAGGGCGATGTGACCCGCCGCTCCTTGGCGTCGCTGGCAGTCTCCAAGGACGGCAGCCAGATCTACACGGTGCGCAATCCGGTGCGCAAGAAAACCGACCGCTACGAGGTGATGCAGCCGGAGTTTGCCGTCTATGACGCGGGCGCCGGGCTGGAGGCCACGCCGTCCGCCACCTATGAGGCGCCGCGGCGGTCCACCCTGATGGCGAGCGACCGCAACGGCCAGGTCTATGTCGCAGGGCATGAGATCTACCGGGTCGATCCCGGCACTGGCGAGACCGAGGTGGCGATTGCCAATGCCAGCTGGGACCGCCCCACATACAGCCCGCCCGATGTGCTGGCCTTCTGGCCGACCGGCAGCCAGAACGACGAGATGCTGCTGATGTATACGGCGGCGGTCTTTACAGACGAAACTCAGCAGGAAATGGCGGATTTCGTCTGGGGCTACCAGTCGGTTGATCTGAACAGCGGAGAGACCGAGATCGCCGATTTTGCCTCTTTCGAGGTGCTGATGTTCTCGGCTGTGCGCAGCGCGGTGGATCCCAAACACCTCTATGGCGTCTATACCCAGCTGTCCAAGCACAACCTGGAAACCCAGGAGCTGGTCAAGCGGGTGGACCTGCCGCACACCTATTACGTCATCAATGTCTCCAGCGACGGGAAGGAAATCTATGTCGCGGGCACCAATGACGACATTGGCATCTACGACAGCGAGACACTGGACCGCGTGGGCGAGATCCGGATCCCGTCGGGCGGGGATATGTCCGTCTCCACCCTGCATGTCGTGCCGCAGGGATGAACAGGCCTGCTGCCAAACTCTCCCCCCAGCCGGGCGGTGCTGCTGCCCGGGACTGGCCGCGCCTGCCTTCACGCGTTGGCGCCGCACTTTTCACGCCCGCCACTGCGAGGTGGCTGCTGCCGCTGTTGCACCCGCACCGGCGGCGGCTGGCGGTTCTCCTGCTGATCAGCTTTGCCGCTGCCGCGCTTGGCCTGCTGCCGCCCTATATTAGCAAGCTGGTCATTGACAGCGGGCTAATGGCGGGAGATGCCACGCAGCTGGTGATTTGGTCGCTGGCTTTGTTCGGGATCGGCCTGCTGGCCACCGGCACCGGCGCGCTGAGCAATATACTGCACATGCGAGCCTCGGTCCGAATGCTGGCGCGGATGCGGCAGCGACTGCTGTCGCGGCTGTCCGCCAAGCCGGTCGGCTGGTTTGCTGGCCAGCGCGCGGGTGAGCTACTGGCGCGGATTGATGGCGACGCGGCGGAAGTACAGAAATTTGCGTTCAACGCGGTGCTGAGCGGCTCCTCGGCACTGATCCGGCTGATTGGCGGCTCCATGATGCTGATGGTGCTGGACTGGCGGCTGGGGCTACTCACGGCGCTTCTGGCACCTGCGGAGCTGGCCTTTCTGATCTGGGCGCGGCCCCGAACCGAGCGCCACGCGGCAGCGGTGCGCGAGATGCAGGGGCAGTATGCGGCGGGGCTGTCCGAGACGCTGTTCGGCCTGCCCGCGCTGCAGGCCGCGCGTGGTGCAGAATGGGCGCAGCGGCGCAGCCTGCGGGATCATGCCGGACTGAGCCAGAAGCTGATTTCACAAAACCTTTGGAGCGAGTTCACCCGCGCAGTACCAGTGCTGTTGTCGGCGCTGACACGCTCCGCGATTTTTCTGGCGGGCGGCCTGATGGTGATCCGCGGCCAGTGGCCATTGGGCTCGCTGATGGCCTTTATCGCCTATATGGGATTTATGACCGGGCCGATGCAGTCTCTGCTGGGACTGTGGCACGCACAGGCGCGGGTCAAGGTGGCCGCGGCACGGCTGGATGCGGTGATGCAATCACCCTCTGCCCCTTCTAACCGTTTCTCTCCTTCCGGCTATGGTCTGCAATTAGACAATGTAACCATTTCTCGCGGAAACACCCCTCCTCTGGGTCCGCTCACCCTGAGCATTCCCGAGGGTGCCAGAGTGGCCCTGAAGGGGGCCAGTGGCACGGGCAAGACGTCGCTCCTGGCTGTACTATGCGGGCGGGCACAGCCCTTGGCCGGACATGTCGCTCTGGGCGGCGCGGACTTGCGCCTGCTTGGCGGGGACAGCCTGCCTGACCGTGTAGCCCATGCCGGGCAGCGGCCCTTCACTGTGCGGGCCAGTCTGCGCGGCAACCTGTTCCAAAGCCGCGCCTTCTGGGTCAAGCCTGAGAATGAAGCGCGGGTGTGGGAGCTGCTGGAGCTGTTCGGCCTGGCGGACAGGTTCCGCGGTCCTGAAGGCCTTGACACGATGCTGGGCGAAGGCGGGCTGACACTGTCAGGCGGTGAACGCCAGCGGTTGTGTTTACTGCGGGCGCTGCTGACGCCGTTTGATATCCTGATCCTGGATGAGGCACTGTCGGAGGTGGATCCTGCCACTGCGACTCGGATCCTGGCCTATATCGATGAGGCCTTTACCTGCACCACCCGCATCCTGACCGCCCACGGCGGTGCGGCGGCGAGCGGGAAATTCGACTTGGTGATCGAATTGGCAGAGGTGAAGTCATGACACGCGCACCGTTGATAGCGCTGATTGACGGGCCGCTGGCTGCGGATGCTCCGGGCTTCGCAGGCCGAGCGGATATCTGCGCCATGCACCCGAGAGCGGCAGAAAGCCCGGCGGCACTGCATGCCAGCTGCATGGCCGCTGCCATCCACGCAAATGCAACAGGCGCGCGGATCCTTGGGCTCAGCATCTTTGCGGGCCGCTTGTCCACCTCTCTTGCCAACGTGGCGGAGGCGCTGCACCGGGCCGCGGTGTCGGAAGCGGAGATCGTTCACTGTTCCTTTGGTCATGGTAAGTCCAGTCCGCTGATGGATGAGGCGGTAGCTGCGGTTCTGGCAGCGGGAAAGCTGCTGGTCGCCTCTGCCCCGGCGCGTGGCACGCCGGTTTATCCGGCAGGGTGCGCGGGCGTGGTTTCAGTGCAAGGCGATGCCCGCTGCAACAGCAGCCAATGGTCGCTGTTGAACTTGCCGGGCGCACAATACGGCGCCTGCCCCGTCACCTCTGGCGTTCCGGTCCGGGGTGCCAGCCTGGCAGCGGCGCATTTCACCGGGCTGCTGGCCCGGGCCTGCATGAGCGGCGGCATTGAGAACATGCTGCAAAACCCGTCCTTCACCGGCCGGGAACGCATCGGGACAGGAGGCCCGCAGGCCGCATGATCTGCTTTGACAACTGGAACAGCACGCTGCGCGCCAATTGCGGCCACTATTATGCGACCCCGGATCGGGCCTCAGGAAATTGGGCGGGATCGTTTGACCTTCACCGGCGCAGCGGCATTGATGTGGCCGAAATCCGCTGCCTGCCGGCCCGGATTGAGCGCACCCGCAAGGGTATTCTGCGCGACGATCAGGAGCATTTCTTTTTGCTGCGCCAGCTGGAAGGGGAAACCGGCATCCTGCACGCGGGCCGCGAGACCCTACTGAGACCCGGGGATTTTCTGCTGCTCGACTCCACCCGCGCGGCGGAGCTGAGCATCAGTGGCGGGCCTGCCGCCTTTCTGTCGGCGCATCTGCCGCGGGCGCTGGTGCTGGAGAGACGCAGGGATATACCCGCAGCAGGCTGCAAGATCACCCCGGCGCATCCGCTGCACGCCAGTCTGTGCGGGCTGCTGGATACAAAGGGCGCAGTCGACAACGCAGAATATATCTTTGATTTAGTGCTGCTGGCCTTTGCCGACGGCCCTCACTCGGGGGCGGGCAATTTGGGCAGCCGCAAGAACCGGTTTCGGCTGGTGCGCGAGACGCTGGAGCTGCTGAGCACCGACCCGGGGCTGACAGTGGACGCGCTGGCCGCCCGCACCGGGCTGTCGCGGCGACAGTTGCAACGCGAGTTTCAGGACAACGGCACCACTTTCACCGGCTGCCTGACCCGCGCAAGGCTTGCAGTGGTGGCGGCCAAGCTGCGCCACGCGGCGCGGCAGGGCGTCCGGGTGCCGATTGCCCAGATCGCCTATGGCGCTGGGTTCGGCGATATTTCCCATTTCAACCGCAGCTTCCGTCAACAGTTCGGCTGTTCGCCGCGCGGGTTCCTTGGCAGCTGCAATCGCTGCGGATTTTTGGCGCAGGACGCAAACTCTTTGGCACCTGCCACCAAGACCGCGCCGCCGGGCCGTGCTTGTCTTTTTCAATCAAACCCGGCTGACGGTTAAACAGGGAGAACGGCAATGGACTATGGCATGCTGGTCAACGGCGAACAGGTTTCGGCGGAGCGCATGATCGAGGTGATCAACCCGGCAACGGAGGAGGTGTTTGCCCGCGTGCCGCATGCCTCCGAGGCCCAGATGGAGCAGGCGGTGGCCGCCGCCAAGGCGGCCCAGAAGGCCTGGGCGGAAACTCCAATGGCCGAGCGGCGCGCCAAGGTCGAGGCGCTGGCTGCCGCCATAGGCGAGGAAACCGATGAGCTGGCACGGCTGATCACATTGGAGCAGGGCAAGCCGCTGCCTGAGGCGCAGGGCGAAGTCGCTTGGTCGCAAGGTTATCTGGCGCATACAGCCACGCTGGAGCTGCCGGACCGGGTCATTCAGGACGACGAGGAGTTCCGGATCGAGACCCGGCACAAGCCGCTGGGCGTGGTGGCGGGCATCATCGCCTGGAACTTCCCGCTGCTTCTATGCTGCTGGAAGATCGGGCCTGCGCTGATGGCGGGCAATGCCATTGTGCTGAAGCCCGCGCCGACCACCCCCGTCACGGCACTGAAGCTGGGCGAGATCTGCGCGCGGATCTTCCCGGCGGGGCTGGTGAACATCATCACCGATGCCAATGACCTTGGCCCCAAGCTGACGGCTCATCCGGATGTGGCCAAGATCGGCTTTACCGGCTCGTCCGAGACCGGCAAGCGGATCATGGCGAGTGCGGCGGACACCATGAAGCGGGTTACGCTGGAGATGGGTGGCAACGATCCGGCCATCGTGCTGCCGGATGTGGACGTGAAGGCGGCGGCCGAGAAGGTCTATGGCGGGGCGTTCCTGAATGCCGGGCAGGTCTGCCTGGCGGTGAAACGCGCCTATGTGCACAGCGAAATCTATGAGGAGTTCTGCGCCGAGCTGGCGGCGCTGGCCGAACAGGCAGTGGTCGATGACGGCATGAAGCAGGGGACGACCATTGGCCCGATCCAGAACAAAGCGCAGTTTGAGAAGATAAAGGGGTTCCTGGAGGACGCCCGCGCCTGCGGCCGGATTATTGCGGGCGGGGCGGCCAAGGACGGTCCGGGCTATTTCGTGCCCCCCACTATTGTGCGCGATGTGACCGACGGGCAGAAAATCGTCGATGAGGAGCAGTTCGGCCCGGTGCTGCCAGTGATCCGCTTTAACGACATTGGCGACGTGATCGCCCGCGCCAACGCGTCCGACTACGGGCTGGGCGGGTCGGTGCATTCCGCCGATACCACCAAGGCGACCGAGATCGCCGGGCGGATCGAATCCGGCACCATCTGGGTGAACCAGCAGCTGAACATCGGCCCGCATATCCCGATGGCCGGCTTCAAGGGCTCCGGTCTGGGGGTGGAACAGTCGGTCGAGGGGCTGGCGGAATACACCCAGATGCAGGTGATCAACGTCGCCCGCGGCTGATCCCATTTTAACACCCGGCCGGGCTGCCGCCGCGGCGGCCCGGTCCGCTTCATCAGCAGAGACTGACCATGACTGACCCGCAAACCGATCCCACCGCCCCGATTGACGGCCTCTCGCATGTGCATGGGCCGGATGAGCCGCCGCTGCAGCATATCACCATCCCGGCGCTGCTGCGGCAGGCGGTGGAGCAGCACGGCAGCCGTGAGGCGCTGGTGTTCACGGATGCCGGCATCCGGATGACCTATGCGGAGCTGGCCCGGAAGGCGGATGAACTGGCCGCGGGCCTGCTGGAGCTCGGGGTTGCGAAGGGCGACCGGGTCGGCATCTGGTCCCCCAACCGCTGCGAATGGGTGCTGACCCAGTTCGCCACCGCCCGGATCGGCGCCATCCTTGTGACGATCAACCCCGCATACCGGCTGGCGGAACTGGAATACGCGCTCAACAAGACCGGTTGCAAAGTGCTGATCGCGGCAGAAAGTTTCAAGAATTCCGACTACCTGGGCATGATCCGCGAACTGGCACCCGAGCTGGCCGCCGGTCCGCTGTCTCCAGTACGGCTGCCTGCCTTGCGCTATGCGGTGGTGATGGCGGCAGATACTGGCCCAGGCGTTCTGTCTTTTGAAACCGTGCAGGAGTTAGGTGCGGGTGCGGACACCGCAGAGCTGGACACAATCAGTGCGGGGCTGAAACCGGAGGAGGCGATCAATATCCAGTTCACCTCCGGAACCACCGGGTTGCCCAAAGGGGCGACGCTGACGCATTTCAATATCGTCAACAACGCCCGTTTTGTTACAGACCGCATCAAACTGACCGAAGCCGACCGGCTGCTAATCCCTGTGCCGCTCTACCATTGCTTCGGCATGGTGATGGGCGTGCTCGGTGCGGTTTCAAAAGGTGCCACGATGATTTTTCCAGGGGAAGCGTTCGAACCGGGCTCCGTCCTGGAGGCCGCCGCCGCGGAACACGCAACCGCGCTTTACGGCGTGCCGACAATGTTTGTCGCCATGCTGCAGGAGCTGGATCAAAACCCGCGGGATATTGCCAGTCTTCGCACCGGGATCATGGCAGGCGCCCCCTGCCCCATCGAGATTATGCACCGGGTCAACCGCGACATGCACATGCAAGAGGTGACGATTTGCTACGGTATGACCGAAACCGCGCCGGTCTCCTTTCAAAGCTTCACCACCGACCCAACAGAGAAACGCTGCACCACCGTGGGCCGGGTGCATCCGCATTTGGAGGTGAAGGCTGTGGATGCTGAGGGCCGAACCGTGCCAGCGGGTGAACAGGGTGAACTGCTGGTGCGCGGTTATTCCGTGATGGAGAGTTACTGGGACGATCCAGCTGCTACCGAGGCTGCGAAAGCGGACGGTTGGATGCGCACTGGCGACCTGGCCACCATCGATACAGAGGGATTTTGCAGCATTACCGGCCGCATCAAGGACATGATTATCCGCGGGGGAGAGAACATCTATCCGCGCGAAATCGAAGAATTCCTGCTCCGCCACCCGGAAGTTGGTGATGCACAGGTTTTTGGCGTGCCGGACCAAAGATTCGGTGAACAGGTTTGCGCCTGGATCGTTCCTGCCACCGGCGCCAGCCTTACTGAGGATCAAATCCTGACGCATTGCCGTGGCCAGATAGCACATTTCAAGGTCCCGCATTATGTGCGGATCGTGGCGGAACTCCCTATGACCGTCACAGGCAAACCGCAAAAATTCAAAATGCGCGAAGCCATGGTGCAGCAGCTGGCTTTGTCTTGAAACACGCAACGACGAAAACCAAAGCCAGCTGATAATCGACCAGCAGAACGCGGACCTCAGGACAGGTTTGGAACTTGTAGAGATATGAAGTGCAAGTTGCAGGGAAGAAAAGTGCCTTCGAGGCGAGCTAGGTAAGTCAAAACCGGCATCACATGAGTCCGCTTGGCGATCAAAGCTGTGGAAGTGGTAACGCCGAAAAGTTTGGAATGTGAGAATTCAGCTCCGAAGCCAGCGCCATCGCTTCCACAACAAACCTTGGTTCGCGACATGGTGACATGAATATTTTCGAATGGGCATGCAAAGGTAATCCCCCCATTTTTGCGGGGGCTTGGTCGTAGAATTTACGCGGCCATTCTCAGTTTCTGGGCGGGGGTCATCCCGCCGTTGCCCATATTCGGACGTTCATTGTTGTAGGACCAGAGCCATTCGGTGGCAATCTGCTGCACCTCGTCGATGCTTTCGAAGATGTAGAGGTCCAGCCATTCGTGCCGGACCGTCCGGTTGTAACGCTCGACATAGGCGTTCTGCTGGGGCTTGCCGGGCTAGATGTAGGCCAGGGTGATGCCCCTGTTCTCAGCCCACTCCATGAGCGTTCCGCTGACGTATTCGGGGCCGTTGTCGACTCGAATTGTCCTGGGTGCGCCGCGCCATTCGATGATCTGGTTCAGCGCGCGCACGACCCGTTCAGCCGGTAGCGAGAAGTCCACCTCTATGCCCAGACCCTCTCGGTTGAAATCATCCAAGACGTTCAGCAGCCGGAACTGGCGACCGTCCTCCTGACGATCCGCCATGAAATCCATCGACCAGACCTCGTTTGGCACCTCTGGAACCGCCAGTTCATCCGGCTTCTCCCGCTTCATACGCTTGCGCGGCTTGATCCGAAGGTTCAGCTCCAGTTCACGGTAGATCCTGTAAACGCGCTTGTGGTTCCATGAATGCCCCTGGACATTGCGCAGATACAGGAAGCTCAGGCCAAACCCCCAGGTCTTCCTCGCCGTTGTCAGTCCGAGGAGCAGATCGGCGATCTGTTCGTTCTCCTCGTTTAGCTTCGGGCTGTATCGGTAGCATGTCTCGCTGACGCCAAATGCCCGGCAGGCCAGCGCAATGCTGACGCCTTTCATCGCCACCGCTTTCACGGCCAACTCTCGGCGCTGAGCTGGCCGTATCATTTTTTTCCGAGCGCCTCCTTCAGCAGGTCGTTCTGCATGCTGACGTCGGCGTACATGCGCTTCAGCCGGCGGTTCTCCTCGGCCATAGCCTTCATCTCACTGATGAGGCTGGCGTCCATCCCGCCATACTTGGCCCGCCACTTGTAGACCGTGGCACTGCTCATACCGTGCTCGCGGCACAGCTCGGATACGGGCACGCCGTTCTCCATCTGCCGCAGAATACCCATGATCTGGGCCTCAGGGAAACGTGTCTTCTTCATCGGAATCTCCTCGTTCATCCTGCTGAGAAAATTCTACTTCCGCATCCCCTTAAGATCGGGGGGGATTACCCAAAGGCCCGTAATTATTAGGATCCAGAATCTACTTAAGGGCAAGACCCGCCGAATGCGCAGCAATCCAATCGAACACCAAGTTCGGGCCGCGCAGGCGGCTTGAGTAATCGCGCGACATGACATAGCCCGCATCGCTGGGCACGACGTCCTTCGTTACCTGCACCAGTCTGCCGTCCTCCAGCAGATTATCAATCAATCCCAGCCACCCAAGCGCAATGCCGTCGCCGGCCACCGCCGACTGCACCACCATGTCGTAGTTGTTGAAGCTTATGTAGTTCTTGGAGCGTTCCCCCGCGATGCCAAGCCGGTCGAACCAGCCCTGCCAGGTCTGCCATTCCGCTGAGGCCGGTTTCGAAAGGCTGAGAAGGTGGCAGTCCAGCAGTTTGGCAGAAGCGGCAATGGGGCCGTGGTTTTCAAGATAGGCAGGGCTGCTGACCGCCGTGACCCGTTCTTGCAACAGCATGACATCGCCGTCCGCCATGCTGCTGCGCGGGGCGACGTGGATCTTGATGTCGCAATCATCGCCGTAATCATCCGGCGGCACCTGTGCCGCAAGGATCTGGATCTCGATCTCATCCCCCAGCTCGGCCCGCAAATGCGACAATCGCGGCAGCAGCCAGAAACTGGAAAAGGCAAAATCCGCTGAAATCCGCACCCTTGGCCGCGACTTGCGCTCCATCAGAGAAGAGACCGAGTTGCCCATTTGCGTCATTGCCGGACGCACCACGTTCAACAGCCGCACGCCTTCATTGGTCAGAGACACGCCGCGGTGCTCACGCCGGAACAGAGCAATGCCCAGTTCCGTCTCCAAGCCCTTGATTTTCTGGGATACAGCAGACTGCGTCAGCCCCAGCGCCTCGGCCGCGCCTGTGAAGTTTCCATGCCGGGCCACCAGGTCGAAGGTGTGCAGCGCGACCAAGTAATAGCTCAGCTTCCTATTAATTCCACTAATGTCACTCATAAATTATTGCCTACTGCAAAAGGGGAAATTTTTATAACAAAAAATGCCCTGCGTAAGTTCTGCTAAGGCCGTAGCCCCGGCGGCGTCAACCGGCAGATCAACAAAGACAGGGAAAATACATGTCAATAAAACCTCCTTTAACGGATTTGCCGATCGGCACATCCGACAGCGGATTCTACCGGGGCTTTAGCCAGATCGTTACCATTTCCTCCAAGCTGATGATCGGTGGGCTGGTGGTCTGGGCCATTGCCTTTCCCGAACAGTCGGGAGCAGTACTGAACTCGATCAACGGCTTCATACTTGCCTCCTTCGGCGCCTGGTATATCTGGACCGTGGCGCTGTTTGTGCTGTGTTGCATCGCACTGGCAATCTGGCCGACTGCCGGACGGCTCAAGCTGGGCCAGCAGGGCGACGCACCCGAGTTCTCCAACTTCTCCTGGTTCTCGATGATGTTCGGCGCAGGTATCGGGGTCGGCATGCTAACCTGGGCGGTAGCCGAGCCGATCTACCACTGGAACAACAACCCGGAAGTGATCCAGGGCCTGACCAATGGCGGCACCGCGGACAATATCCGCATGGCTTACAAGTGGTCTTTCCTGCATTGGGGCCTGGGCGCCTGGGCCTGCTATGCCATTGCCGGGCTGGCGCTGGGATTCTTCAGCTACCGCCGCGGCCTGCCGCTGACCATGCGCTCCTCGCTGACGCCGCTGTTCGGCGCCCGCCTCTCCGGCTCCATCGGCCATCTGGTGGATATCGTCGCCGTTGTCGCCACCATCCTCGGCGTGGCGCAGACCCTGGGCTTCGGGGTGGAGCAGTTTGTCTCCGGCCTTACCCGTATCGGCATTACCGGGCTGACCAATGACGCAGGCACCGCCAACACCACCGGCGTGCTGGTGGCCATCGTGGTGATTATGGCCGCCTCCACCGCCTCGGCGCTGTCGGGCGTCGGCAAGGGCATCAAATGGCTGTCCAACTTGAACATGGTGCTGAGCATCGCGCTCTTGAGCTTCTTCCTGCTGTTCGGCTCCACCTTCTTTGGCCTCCAGGCGCTGGTCGTTGGCCTCTGGGATTACTTGATTGCTCTCCCGGACATGAGCTTTCGCGTCTGGACCGGTGACGGAAACCCGGACAGCGTCGCATCGAAACTGGAAGGCTGGCAGGGCAGCTGGTCGGTGTTCTATTGGGCCTGGTGGATCGCCTTTGCGCCCTTTGTCGGCTTGTTCCTGGCCCGCATATCCAAGGGCCGCACGATCCGCGAGTTCGTGCTTGGCGCGATGATCGTGCCGTCGCTGATGTGTTTCGTCTGGTTCACCTGGGCCGGCGGCACAGCCATCGACCTGGAACTGCAGGGCGGCGCAGGCGGCCAAATCTCCGGCGCACCGGATGGCGACAAGATCTTCGCCATGGTACAATACATGCTGTCGCCTTGGCTGGGCTGGGCGATGTCTGTGATGATCGTGGTTCTGCTGATGACCTACCTGGTGACCACGGCTGACAGTGCGGTGCTGATCGTCAACACCATCAACGCCGCCGGCGACGAAGGCCCCAAGGCCCGCCCGCATATCCTGTTCTGGGGTGTGGCGCTGGGTGCGGTGGTCACGGCGCTCTTGCTGGTCGGTGGCCTGAAGGCAATCCAGACCGCGATGGTGATCGGCGCCCTGCCCTTCTCGGTGGTGATGGTGCTGCAATGCGCGGCGCTGATCAAGGCGATCTACAACGACGGCCGCCGAGCCCAAGCAGGCGTGGCCGCCAAGGTAACCCAGGAGCCCGCTGAATAAGGCATCTCCCCAGGGGCGGCGGCCAGCGGGCAGGACTGCCGATCCATTCTCCAGGCTGCTGCCCGCACCTTTTCGTGTGCCGGACACAGCAATAAACAGCAATAACAGGAAGCAAAATGACCAAATACTACAACAGGGAAACCCTCCACCCCGCGGCTCTGATGCACGCAGAGGAGGCGGCGCAAGGCAAGCTGGACCGCCGCGAATTCCTGAGCCGGGCAACCGCACTGGGGGTCACTGCCTCTGCAGCCTACGGGATGATCGGCCTCAGCCAGCCGGTGCAGGCGGCGGCCAATGCGCAGCAAGGCGGCACCATCCGCATCCAGCAGGTGGTGCGCGCGCTGCTGGATCCGCCGCTGTTCAACTGGCCGCAGCTGGGCAACCTGGTGCGCGGCTATCTGGAATATCTGGTGCAGTACAACGCCGACGGCACCTTTGAACCCCGCCTCCTGGAAAGCTGGGAAGTCAACGAAGACGCCACCGAATATCTGCTGCACATCCGCCCCGGCGTGAACTGGAACGACGGCCGCGGCACCCTGACCGCCAAGGACGTCGCCTATAACTTTGCCCGCTGGTGCGATGGCAAATGGGAAGGCAACTCGATGGCGGCCCGCATGGGCTCCCTGCAGAACGAGGACGGCGACGGCCCGGCTGAGGGCGCGCTGGAAATCGTTGACGACCTGACCCTGAAACTGAAACTGACCCGCCCGGACATCACCATCATCCCGGCGGTGACCGAATACCCCGCCGCCATCGTGCCGGACGGCTGGTCTGGCGATCCGGGCGCCGATCCCGTAGGCACCGGCCCGTACAAGCTGGTCGAATACGAAGTCGGCGTGAAGGTGGCGCTGGAGAAGAACACCGACCACGAGTGGTGGGGCGAAGGCGCCTATCTCGACCGGATCGAGTTCATCGACTTCGGCACCGATGCATCGACCCATCTCTCTGCCGCGGAGGCCGAGGAAATTGACATGACCTACGAGACCGTGGGGGAATACGTCGACATCTTCACCTCTATCGGCTGGAACGTGAGCGAGTCCGTGTCCGCCAACACCCTGGTGCTGCGCACCAACCGCGACGCAATTGTAGACGGGGCCTCCCCCTATGCTGACGCCCGCGTGCGCCGCGCCCTGGCGCTGGCCTGCGACAACGCGGTGCTGCTGGAGCTGGGCTATGACGGCCGCGGCACCCTGGCCGAGAACCACCATGTCTGCCCGATCCACCCGGAATACGCCGACATCGGCGCCCCGGTCCGCGACGCCGAGGCCGCGCGCCAGCTGATGGAAGAGGCCGGGATGCTCGATTTCGAGCATGAGCTGATCTCGATCGATGACGACTGGCGGCGCAACACCACCGATGCGCTGGCGGCGCAGATGCGCGATGCCGGCCTCAACGTCAAACGCACCGTGCTGCCCGGCAACACCTTCTGGAACGACTGGGACAAATATCCGTTCAGCTCCACCGACTGGGGCCACCGCCCGCTTGGGGTGCAGGTGCTGACGCTGGCCTACAAGACCGGGGTTGCCTGGAACGAAACCGGTCTCGCCAGCGCCGAGTTCGACAGTATGCTCGAAGCTGCTTCAGCGATCGCCGACGCCGATACCCGCCGCGGGCATATGGAGAAGATCGAGCAGTTCATGCGCGACGACGGAACCATCATCCAGCCCTACTGGCGCTCGCTCTACCGCCACGCCCGCCCCGGCGTCATCGGCGCCGAGAGCCATCCGATCAACGAAATCCACGTTCACAAGCTGGCGCTGGAGGCCTGACCGCCGCTGGGCTTTGGCAGAAACAATAACTGCGCACACCGGTCTCGGTGTGCGTATACTTTTTCTCCATAGATGTTACCGCCAAGGGCACGGGTACAAAAGAAGGGCTGTATCAGGGCATTCCCGTTGCAAGGGTTGCCGAAGACGAAACTTCCGAGCGTCAATAATACGGGAACCGAGGTAACTGGAAAGCCGCCCCGCCACGGCGAATTTCGGTAAGGAAACAACATCTGCAATCAGTAGTAAGCATCGGACAGTCCGATGAGCGGAACCACCTTCACAGGCACTGCAGGAAATCGCCCCATGTCGTCTGCACTGCCCCGTCACCACCCAGTTTGCAAAAGTAAAACTGATCGCAGGGAAAACCCAGGCAGGCAAAAACCGGGCTGCTTGGGAATTTCAAAGTTCCACGCCATTGGCTTTGGCAAGATCCGTGCCACTGTCCAGCAGCGCTCTGCGAACGGCTGTTGCTATCGCAAGGGCAGCCGGGGTGTCGCCATGCAGGCAGATGGTGTCGATGCGGGTTTCGATGCGCTTGCCGCTGGCGGTAATGATGGCGCCTTCGCGCACCATCTCTACCATCCGCCGCCCGGCCTCTGCCGGGTCATGGATCACCGCGCCGGGCAGGCTGCGGTCCACCAGCGTGGCGTCGTCGTTATAGGCGCGATCAGCAAAGATCTCACACGCTGTCTTGCAGCCCAGCTCCCGCGCTGCCTGCTGTTGCGCGGTGCCCGCCAGCACCATCACAATGATTTCCGGGTCCACCGACAAGGCCGCCTGATAGCAGGCCTGCGCCATCGTCAGATCTTCCGCAGCCATATTCGCCAGCGCACCGTGCAGCTTTAGATGCCGCACCGCGCCGCCCGCCGCGCGCGCCATCGCCTGCGCCGCGCCCAGCTGGTAGCGCACCATATTGCCAAGCGTCTCACGCGGCACCGACATCCGGCGGCGGCCAAAGCCCTGCAGGTCGGGAAAACCCGGATGCGCGCCGATGCCGGTACCCTTGGCCACCGCATGTTTCATAGTCGCGGCCATCACATCCGGATCGCCCGCGTGAAAACCGCAGGCGATATTGGCCGAGGTCACGATATCCAGAAGCCCGGCATCATCGCCCAGGCTCCAAGCGCCAAAGCCTTCTCCCATGTCGGCATTCAGATCGACGGTTCGGATCATGTCATCTCCTCACAAGACATCTTCTTCACCGGCAATCACTCCGCTGATCAGCTGAAAGGACAGCAGGTTGGACATGCTGCGCGGATCCCGGATCAAGGGATAGCACTGGCTGCGCAGCCCCTCGCGCCGCTCCGCCTCTGCCCGCTCCAGCGCTACCGCTTCCTCCATCGCAATGAAACGGAAGCGCAGCTCTGCTCCCACCGCCGCCTGCGCCAAAACGGGCAAATCGCAAGGCAGCACCGTGCCGATCCGCGGGTAGCCGCCGGTAGTCTGGCTCTCCGCCAGCAGTACATAGGGCGTGCCGTCGCCGGTCACCTGGATGTCACCGGGCACAATCACCTCCGACACCACCGTTCGCGCGCCGTTTGGACGGAAGCCCTCGCCATCGCTCTCCATCGGAACACCCATCCGATTGCCGCGGGCGCCGCGGCGGAAGGCCGTTTGCTCAAACCGCATCAGCTCGGCCTGCGGGAACAGCGACGTCTGCAGGCTCGCCACAACCCGCACGGTGCCGCCCTCGAACCGGTTCTCCGGTGCCAGCCCCAGCCCGGTGATGCCGCCGCTGTCCGGGCCGGTGTCCAGCACGTCGCCTTCTTTCAGCGGCGCACCGATGCCCGCCGCCAGATGCGCTGAACGCGCGCCCAGATGCTCCGGCGTCTGAATGCCGCCGCCTACGTGCAGATAACCATAGCTGCCGCTGCGGGCCGCACCGATCATCAGCCGCGCCCCCGCGGGCAGCAGGTGGCTGGCGTTCCAGGCTACGGCGGCACTGTCGATGCTGGCCCGCATCGGCGCGCCGGTCAGCGCGATGCGCAGATCGCTGTCCGCCTGGAACTCACCGCCCATGCCGGGCATCTCAACCGCCGCCAAATCCGCGCCCTGCCCCAACAGCGCCGCGCCCTCGGCCAGCGCCAGCCGGTCGGCAGCACCGCCGCGCGAAACCCCGTATTCCAACCAGCCCGGGCGGCCGCCGTCCTGAACGGTCACCCCCGGCCCGGTACGCAGTACGGTCAACGTGCCGGTCATGACAGATCCTCCGCCTTGGCACCACCCAGCGGGTCGCGCCGCAAACCTTGCAGCTCTTCCGGCGTCACTGGGGTGAATTTCACCTCATCGCCGGGCCGCAGCAGGAACGGCTCCTCCGCATCGGGGCGGAACAGCCGCACTGCCGTCTGACCAGCATGCATCCAGCCGGTAGGTGCCGCCACCGAGAACAGCACCAGCTGCCGGATCGCCACCGCCAGCGCCCCTTCCGGGATGCGTGAGGTCAACTGGCTCTGGCGTGGAATGTCCCAGGCCTCCGGCAGTTCACCCAGATAAGGCTGGCCGGGGGCAAAGCCGATGGTCTGCACCCTGACCCGCGACGCCGACAGGGAGGCCACCGCCTCCGCCTCGGTCATGCCCGCAGCCTCCGCCGCCTGCGGCAGCTGCGGTGCCAGCTCTGTGCCGAACACCGCCGGGATCCGCCACAGGCGGCGCTGGCCGGGCAGCTCTGCCGCGTACCAGTCGCGCCGCGCCAGCAGCGTCCCCAGCCGCGCCCGCAGCGCCGCATGGTCCAGATGCCGCAAATCAAAGCGCACATAGGCCGACACCAGCGAGGTGGAGACTTCCTCGACCCCGTCCCAGCTTTCCTGCGCCAGGGCAGCACGGAACGCCAGGGCGGCGCGGTTGGCAGGCTCGCTCAGGCGGCTGCCAAAGCTCACCAGCATCCCGTCCACACTTACCGTGCGGATTTCGGGGACGGGTGTTGCTGCGCTCACCTCAGCCATCACATCTGCTCCGGCAGGAAGGTCACGATGGACGGGAACAGCACGATCAGCACCAGCGCCACGACCATCAGGAAGAAAAACGGCAGCGCCGCCTTGGCCACGGTCAGAATGTCCCGCCCGGTCAGCGACTGCAGCACAAACAGGTTGAACCCGACCGGCGGGGTGATCTGCGACATTTCCACCACGATCACCAGGAAGATACCGAACCACAAGGGATCAATGCCCGCCTCCAGCACCATCGGCATGATCACCGAGGCGGTCAGCACGACCACCGAAATCCCGTCGAGGAAGCAGCCCATGATCACAAAGAAGATGGTCAGCGCCGCCAGCAGGGTGAAGGTCGACAGGTTCAAGGAGCCGATCCACTCCGCCAGGATGCGCGGAATACCGGTGAAGCCCATCGCCACGGTCAGGAACGATGCCCCCGCCAGGATAAAGGCGATCATGCAGGAGGTGATCGTCGCCCCCATCAGCCCCTCGGTAAAGCTCTGCCGGGTCAACGAGCCGGACTGCCACGACAGCAGCAGCGCCAGCACCACGCCCACGGCGGCGGCATCGGTGGGCGAGGCAATCCCCATATAGATTGAGCCGATCACCCCGCCGATCAGCAGCACCACCGGCAGCAGCCTGCGGGCGCGCTTCAGCTTCTCGCGGAAGGTGGCGGCAATGTCCTCGGTCGGCAGCTGGCTGCGGTTGAGCAGCGCCCAGACCACCACATAGCCCACGAACAAACCAACCAGCAGCACGCCGGGCAGCACGCCCGCGACAAACAGCCGGGCGATGGATTGCTCGGTCGCCACGCCATAGACGATCAGGATGATCGACGGCGGGATCAGCAGCCCCAGCGTGGCGGAACCGGCCAGGGTGCCGATCACCAATTTTTCAGGATAGCCGCGGCGCGCCAGCTCCGGGATCGACAGCTTGCCGATGGTGGCGGCGGTTGCCGCAGACGACCCCGACACCGCGGCAAAGATCCCGCAGGCAAAGACGTTCACATGCAGCAGCTGACCCGGCAGCCGGTTCATCCAGGGCGACAGCCCGGTGAACATGTCCTCCGACAGGCGCGAGCGGAACAGGATCTCGCCCATCCAGATGAACAGCGGCAGCGCCGCCAACGCCCAGGAGTTGCTGTGGCCCCACATGGTGGTGGCCATCACCAGCCCCAGCGGCGCCTCGGTGAACAGCGCCATCGCGGCGATGCCCACGCCCAGCAGGGCAAAGGCCACCCACAGGCCGGCGCCCAGGAACAGGAACATAAGGACCAGAAGAATGATGGAAAGCGCGGCAACCGACATGATGATCCCCTATTCGCTCAGAAGATTTTCGCCCTTGCCCTCCCAGGAGGGCAGCGCGCCGCGCAGCATGGAGACCAGCTCGTCCGCCAGCGCCAGGGTCAGGATCGCAAGGCCCAGGGTGACCGGCGCCTGCGGCAGCCACAGCGGCACCGACACCATGCCCGCGCTGCGGTCGCCGAACTCCAGCGACTCCAGCAGCAGCAGCCCCATGTACCAGGTGGCATAGCCGCTCATCACCAGCGCCAGCAGGGTCACCGCCATCTCCACAACGGCGCGGCCGCGCGACGGCAGCCGGTTGGTCAGCAGCGTCACCCGGATATGGCCGCCTGCGCGTAGCGCATAGGCCAACGCCAGAAAGGTCGAGGCCGCCAGGAAAAAGCCGGTGAAATCCGCATAGGACGGGATCGTCAGGCCCACTCCGGTTCCGGTCATTGCCACCGCGATCTTGTCGGCCAGGTTCAGGCACACCTGCGCGAAAACCAGCGCCACGATGGCCACGATGAACAGTGCTGCCAGCCCCCCGGCCGCACGGTAGATGAAATCAAGCACAACCCGCATGGCTGCTCCTCCTCCCCAGGAAACCGGACGCCGCTCCCGGCGTCCGGCCATGTTGCAATTACTGCTGGTAGGCGTTCAGCAGGGTGGCACCGGCCTCCCCGGCCTCGCCTTTCCAGCTTTCCAGCATCTGCGCCCCAATCGCGCGCAGGCCTTCCATCAGCTCTTCCGACGGCTCGGACACGGTGATGCCGTTTTCCTTCAGCACCTCGATCTGACTGCTGGTCTCGGCCCGGCTCATCTCCCAGCCGCGCGCCTCGGCCGCTGCCGCGGCTTCCAGGATCGCGGTCTGGGTGGCCTCGTCCAGGCGGCGGAAGGCGCGCTTGTTCACCACCACGATGTTCTTCGGGATCCAAGCCTGAATGTCGGTATAATGGGTCAGGAAGTCCCACGCCTTCGAATTCACGCCGGTGGAGGGCGAAGTAATCATCGCCTCGACGCGGCCGGTGCTGAAGGCCTGCGGAATGTCCGGAACCTCAACCTGTGTCGGCGCAGCACCCGCCAGGTTGGCGAACTGCTCCAGCGTCGCGTTGTAGGTGCGGAACTTCAGCCCCGCCAGATCCTCGACACTGTTGATTTCCTTGGTGGTGTACAGCCCCTGCGGCGGCCACGGCACAGCATAAAGCGCCATCAGCCCCTGCTCGTCCAGCAGCCCGTCGATCACATCCTTCTGCGCCGCCCACAGCCGCTCGGCCTCTTCATAGCTGGTCGCCAGGAACGGCAGCGAGTCTGCGCCGAACGCCGGGTTGTCATTGGCCAGCAGCGACAGGAAGAACTCGCCCGCGGGCACCTGGCCGCTGCGCACGGCTTTGCTGATTTCCGGATGCTTGAACAGGGATCCAGCCGAATGGACCTTGATCTCCAGCCCGCCCTCGGTCGCCTCGGCCACGTCGCTGGCGAACTCAGAAATGTTCTTGGTGTGGAACGTGGCGTCCGGATAGGGCGTCGGCATGTCCCAGGTTGCAGCAAGGGCCGGCACCGATAGCCCGGCGATCAGAACGGCCGCGCCGCCCAGCATACGCGAAAATTGCATGTTTTCCTCCCAATGCGAAACATTGCGATAATGTGCACATAACGCTGACATTTTGTCAACGTTATGCCAAGGTGAAACCACCGCCCTGCCCCGTCCGGCAGCGGCCACAGGCCGGGCAGCCTGCTTGATCTCCTTGATACTTTACCCTTTTATGACCACATGCAGATAAAACGCCGGGGTTTTATCAACAAAGATAGGTGCAAAAATGGCCGAAAAGAAACCGGATTCCCGCCGAATCGTCTCCTCCCGCCACCTGGCAGAGGGCGAAGGCTGGGAGCTGTCGGAGCTGGAGTTTGGCCTGATCATCGCCTCCAATGCCTTTTCCCGCTGGATGACCCGCTGCATGGCGGCGGCCGGTCAGCCGGATCTGAACCCGCTGGAAATCCTGATTCTCCACAACGTCAACCACCGCGGCAAGGACAAGCGCCTCTCCGACATCTGCTTTCTGCTCAACATCGAGGACAGCCACACAGTGAACTACGGCCTGCGCAAACTGCTTAAGGCCGGGCTTCTGGCCTCCGAAAAACGCGGCAAGGAAGTGTTTTACCGCACCTCGTCCGAGGGCGCAGAGCTATGTGCGGCCTACCGCGACGTGCGCCGCCAGTGCCTGCTGGACGGACTGTCCGCCGCCGATTTACCGGGTAAGGATCTGCGAGAGCTGGCCCGCAGCCTGCGAGCACTCTCGGGCCACTACGACCAGGCCAGCCGCTCGGCGGCATCACTCTAAGCTCCTGCTGGATTGGCCATGAACAGCCTTTTTTCGGCTAACCTTGCCCCAGAAAATTGCGCTTATGTCTTGGCTAATCCAATTGAGGTTTTGAAATGCAGTGCTGCAGTACTGGTCCTATTACTTGGCCGTGTTGTCCCGGCTTCCGACAACAGGCCAGAACCGAAATGCAAGCGGAATGGTAGAACTATCGCCGCCAGATCGGGTGCAGGACCAGTGGTGGAACGCTGCCGCCCCATAGGCTCTAGACGCCATTGTTACACGGCATGCTGACTCTTATGATCGGGATAACCGATCAGCCATTGGTCTGCTTCAAAACAATCCAGATTTTTCTGCCAGGTCCGGCCAGGCCAGAGTAACTCCACCGACAACTCGTCAGGGTGATAGGCAGCTGTGTAGAGCGTGCCGAACCCTTTGTCGAAGGCAAGGGAATACAGTGGCGGCTTGAGGAACGTTCCGACAAACTTTTCTTTTGTTTCCGGATGTAGCGTCAACCTCTGCAGCAAAAAACGCTCCCTCTCAACAGACGCCGTAAGACGCGCATGACTTGCCCACTCGACGCGTTCCTGGTGGTTGGTGGCGACGGCCGCATGAGTGATCAGGGTGGGACGGTCTGGTGCAAGGAAAGCGGTAAAGTAGTTCCGGTCACGGTCAAGCACTGTCACGTTATAGCTCATGTGGCTGGGTACACGCCGCAGAACATCCTTTGCTTCTTCGATGGTGGAACAGACCTGCAGCAGATACCGGAGGATTAGCGGCACGCCGAAGCCATCCCCCATCGCACGGCGTCCACCGAAAGTCAGAGAAACAGTCAGCCCGGCATCATTCATTCCGTCGAGGAGGCCGAACAAACCATCTGAGGTGCCCATCACGTCCCTCCCGTCCCACCCGGTCTTCAGGAACACCGCATCAAAGGCGAGAGGGTTGTAGTCGTAATTACGGACCAGCAGCGGCTCCTTGCCTGGCCAGATTGCCTGGCTGCAGCCGGCCAGATAGCGCGGCGGGCAAAAAAAACTGAGAAACCGGGACTCCATATCACCACCTCCGACCGAGGCGCACAACTTGTCGTAGAGCCCCACCATCTCGGGCATATGTGTTAACAGCGCTCTGCGGCACTCTGAATAAGTAGGCCGACCAGAGAGGCCCTCGCCAGCCCACCAGTCCAGATAAGCAGTGCGGTATTCAGAAAAGAGTCCGGCCAGTTTTTGCCCCGGCTCCGTTTCCTGCACGGCGCGGAATTTCAGTCTCATTCGCCTTACATAATCTTGAAAGCCGGATCCTCAAAGGCCTGTGCTGACGGAAGCGGCCGCGCAGTATAGGCGCTTTTGATTCCGTCAATCCAACGTTTCGACTTCTCTGTCAGCTGGAAGCCCTTGGTCATCGACCGCCCGCGGGTAACGAGGATGCCCAGATCAGCCCCCTCGTAGCGGTAGTCGCCCGCATTCGAAATACGCAGGAAAAAGGCCTCATCCTCACTTTCAACAGCGCGGCGGTGGTAGTCGAAGCGATCGAATACCACCTGACCGTCCGGCAGCATCCTGTAGATGCCGGATTCCGGGGCTTTGGCCACGATATCCACGGTGTCTTCTGTATGTTTGATCACCATCTGTGACCAGGAATCGATCATGTCCGGGTCCGCCCAGCGGGCGTTCAGTTCCTCAACATCCAGCTTGAACGGCTTTTTCGAGAACTCCAGAAGATGGAATAGAAACAGGGGCGCATCGGCGTGAGCGAAGGCCGCGTGGTTGGTCATCGAGGACGCCCCCGTAATACGCGGATTAAGCTCACCCAGCCAGATTTCGCCGGTTTTCTTGTCGATCAGGAAATCGAGTTCGAAATAGCCGCGGTAGCCCTCTTTGCGCAGCTGTTCGCCGAACTTGAAGGTCAGCTCCCTTGCCTTTTCGCGGGTCTTGGGCGGGAAGGCAGTAGAGAAAATCTCATTGCCGCACCAGCCGCCCCGGTAGGGCGTTAGTTCCTTAAAGCCGACAAGCTCTGTCATCAGCGGCCCGACGATTGTGCCTTCGGAGGTGCAGCAGGCCTCGATCGCCGAGCCGCGGCAATCGATCCGCTTCATAATCTTGATTTCGCCCTGTCCGACGATCTCATGCTCGTGCTTGCGGAAGTCGGCCTCGGTCTTGATGAAAAACGTTGTATGGCCGGAATCCCCGAAGGCGCTTTGCAGCACCAGATCACTGCCAAGATCCGCCTTCTTGCAGATCTTCTTCAGGTGATCATAGCTGTCGACCTTTGACAGCGTATTCGGAACAGAGGGCACGCCGGCCTTGTTGCCAACACGTACGGTCTCGATCTTGTTATCCATCTTGGTCCGCAGCTTCGCCTTGGGGAACCAGACCTCACCGCCAAGTTCCTTGGCCAGCTTTTCAGTCTTCTCATCAAACATCAGGAACACAAATTTCGGCTTGCCGCCGCGTGCCTTGACGTAGTCGATGACTTCCTTGTGCTGCAGCAAGTAGTTGTTGATGTCCTCGATAGACTGAAATTCATCATGCGGCAGCTCAGAAGGCACCAGCACGTTGGGATGGCGGCCATCGAAACAGTCCATGTAACAGATATACTTGAAATTCTTTACCCACTCGTCGAGTCCAAGAAGATTGAAGTTGGTCGCTGAGACAAAATAGACCGGGTCCGTATTGGTGTGGAAATAGCGGCGGATCTCCGAAATGTTGTTCAGAACTTTCTTCGGCATGTATCGTCTCCCAGTAAATTCAATTTATCGTAGGATTTCTGTTTCTTGGCGGGCGTCTATTTCTTGACGGACTTCAGGGCCTCCTTGGTGAAAACGCGCAGCCCCAGATCAGCGCGGAACCCGTGGATTTCGCTGACATCAAGTGCCCGCATGAACGACAGGATTTCCGGACTGATGACTTGGCCGGGCACCAGAATCGGAAAGCCGGGCGGATAAGGAATTATAAAGCTGGATGACACCAGTTCCTCGCCCGCCTCCAGTCTCTGCATCAGGCTGTCATCTGTCGGGATATAGTCGCAGTTGTCCTCGTTGTAGGCGAGGAAGAAGGCGGTACGGATATCGCCCTCCGGCGTGTCCTTACCCGCCCGGAACGCATCATGGAACCGGCTGAAATCCGGCAGCGGCGGCACGTGCTCCACCAGCGCCGACACCCGGTTGTCAAACGACCGGCGCTCCATCTTGGAGGCATCGTCCAGAAGCTCGTCCAGATCGTTGGCGATCTCTACAAGTACTTCGATCAGATAGGCGACCGAAGACCGCGTGGTGCCGATATTGGTCATGAACAGCACTGTGTTGCGCGAGGTCTTGTTGATCTGGATCCCGTATTTGTCCATCAGGATCTTGGTCTTGAAAGTGTCGCCGTCCCAGCCGGTGCCGCCCACCGCAAGGGTCACGCGGGTCGGGTCCAGCACAAATTCATCCTGGCTCCACATGTTCCAGGTGTCGATCCAGCCGTGATCGGGGTCATAGTAGGCCTCAACACCGCTTTCGCGATAGGTTTCCGGGATCATGTCGCCGGCAGTCAGTACCCGGAAATACTTCCGCAGCAGCGGATTGTCGGATATGGCGCGCCGGATCGACATCGCGCTTTCGATCTGCTTTTGGACAAACTCGAACCCCTCCAGTTCCACCTGCCGCCGACCAACATCCAATGAGGCGATAATCTGATAATTCGGCGAGGTCGAGGTGTGGGTCATGTAGGCTTCGTGGAACGCCTGCTCTACTTCACCTTTAAAGTCCTGGTCGTTGACATGGATCATCGACCCCTGGCGCAGCGAGGTCAGCGTCTTGTGCGTGGACTGGGTGGCATAGGCCCGCACCCTCGCGTCCGGCGGCGGCACCAGCCGGGTGTTCAGCCAAGTCTCCTCATCAGCGTTCTTCAGCATTTCCTGCTGTGCCTCCCAGGCCTCCGCCGTCTCCGGGCTGCGCAGCGTCTCCCGCAGAGTATTGGCGACGCCCATGGCAGTGCGCTGGCGGTAGGTCGGGTCAAAGCGCGCAAAAGCAAACCACGCCTCGTCCCAAAGAAAGATCAGATCCTTCTTGATGGCAAGGCATTCCTCCATCACCCGGCGAACATTGTAAACGATGCCGTCAAATGTGCAGTTGGTCAGAAGGACCATCCGGACCCGGTCCAGCTTGCCGGCGGCCTTCAGCCGCAAGAGCGTGTGCTTGATCTCGCGCAGCGGCACTGCGCCGTACATCGAATGCTCATGCAGCGGGTAGCTGTCCATATAGGCCACGCTGGCCCCCGCCAGCACCATCCCGTAATGATGCGACTTGTGGCAATCGCGGTCCACCAGCACGATGTCGCCGGGGCGGACCACCGACTGCACCACGATCTTGTTGCAGGTCGACGTGCCGTTGGTGGCAAAGAACGTGTGCTTGGCGCCAAAGGCCCGCGCCGCCATGTCCTGCGCTTCCTTGATCGGGCCGCGCGGCTCCAGCAGGCTGTCGAGCCCGCCGGAGGTGGCCGATGTTTCCGCCAGAAAGATGTTGGAGCCGTAAAACGCCCCCATGTCCTGAATCCAGTGCGAGCGGCTGATCGACTTGCCGCGGCTGATCGGCATCGCGTGGAACACGCCGGTGGGCTGCTTTGAATATTCCTTGAGCGCAGTGAAGAACGGCGATTTGTAGCGCCGGTCCACTCCGCGCAGGATATTTAAATGCAGCTCCTGGAAATCTTCCTGATTATAGAACACCCGCCTGCAGCGGCCGAGATCCAGCCCGGCGATGTCTTCGGCGGAGCGGTCGGTGACCAGATAAGCGTCCAGTTCCGGCCGTATCTTCTCTATCAAGCGGCAGGCCTCGGGGCCGTATTGGTGCGGATCAATCGAGTCGACCGCCTCCTCCTCGCTTACGCGGGTCAAATACTGGTTCAGGATAGGCAGCTCAATCTTGGACTTCAGCGACAGCCCCGGGCGCACCACCACGGCCTGCACATTGTGATTGAACAGAATGCCAATCAGCGCATCTTCCAGCGACGGCACAATCACCGGCTCGTAGATGAATGGGTCTTCGATCCGCCGCATCCGCAGAAGGTTCTGCCGCAGGAACCGCTCCTGCGATTCTGACACGTCATCGACGATCATCACCTCGAAATAAGGCCGTCCCAGCGCCCGTGCTTCGGGCGCGAGCGACGCTTCATCTTCGTAGTCTTCGTTGTCGATCTCATCCGAGGACAGCGGAATAGACCGCCGCCGGTACGCCCCAGAGGTCAGCGCCCGCGCAATACGGCGCACCGACACCGCCAGATCTTCCACATTGCCGTGCTGCAGCAACTTTCGCAAATGCTCGAAAGCGTGGATACCCGGAAACGCCCAATAGCGTTCAATCGGAGCCAGAACATCAAACAGATGCTCTGCCGCGGCCATCAGTTTCTCGCTCTGACGGCCCTCCTGACGCTGCCGGGCCAGCCCTTCGGCCGACTCCCGCAGCGAACTCCATCTGTCCGCCCGCAGCTGGGTTGCACTATAATAATCCCGGATCGACGGCAAAGCCTTCCTTTGCGGCTGCAAGTTCAAAACCTGCCTCCCTTCTGTCGCGTCAGGACCTGCGCCGCCTTCCAGTCCGGTTAATCAGAACCCGTCTTTCCAGGAAAAACGGAAAATTGATGCGGCGAATGTAACGTCTGCTCAAAATTCTCAATCGAGCTGCGCGGGTCGGAGGACTGCAGCCCGCGCTGCGATCCCTGACCCGGCGTCTCAAGCGGCCCCAGCGTTTTCAGATAGGCATCAGCCCCGCTGGTGCGGTCGTATACAGTGAACTCCGCTTCCCGGTCGCGGAAGCTCTTCAGAACCTGCCCCAGTCCCTTGAGGCCTGTCTCACGCTGGCGCCGGACCTGATCCAGGTCGATCTCGATCGGGAACATATCCTCCTGCCCCGCCGACTGGTGCAGCACGGTGGCCGAAGGGTCCACCACCAGCGAACGGCCGACGCCGCCGGCGCTCAGCCCGTTGACGTCGAATACATAGCATTGGAACTGGGCGGCGGTCGCCCGTGCGATTGCGATCTCCGCCTCCCGGTCGGTTGTGCCGGTCAGCACCGGGTGCAGCAGCACTTCCACCCCCTGGCTGGTCAGCTGCCGCGTGGTTTCCGGGAACCAGATGTCATAGCAAATCGACAGGCCGAACCGGCCAACTCCGGGCACGTCAAACACACAGAATTCGGTGCCGGCCGAAATCCCCGCCTCATACGGTCTGAACGGGAACATCTTGGAGTATTTTGCGACGATCTCACCTTCCGGGTTGATCACCACGGAGGTGTTGAGAATCCGGCCATCTTCGGTTTTTTCGAACATGGAGCCGGGGATCAGCCAAATACCAAATCGGCGGGCGTCTTCCTGGAACTGCTGCAATGCATCATTCGGAAACGATTGAGCAAACTGGTCCAGCGGCCCGTAAGGTGCCAGTTCAGAAAATAGCACCATCTGCGTCCAAGGAAACCGTGCCATCAGTATTTCAATCCTATGGCGCATTGCCTCGACATTCGAGTGAAGGGCAGCGACATGCATCTGAACACCAGCAATTGCGAAAGGTGTCATATTGGGCAGATCTCCAACTATCTTTGTTGTTATCACTCTATTTGCGCTCAACAGCCTTGGCTACCCCAAGACGATCAGAGTCGATACCGGCAGCGAGTTGATCTCTCAGGATCTCGATCTCTGGGCCTAGGCCAAAGACGTTGCCCTCGACTTTTCACAGCCAGGAATGCTGCGCTCCGCCGATAGCCGTAGCGGCCATACTGGCAGGCAAGCACGATCATGTCCGCAACCAGGCGTGATTCGTCCGCCCGGCCCTTGCCTTCCGACCTTCGCGCAGCTCTGGCTTTTAAAGCAGTTGCCTGATTTCCGGGTGCGATATCCGGAGGTCAATATGCAATTGCATATGGGTACTTGGGCTAGCGCGATCCAATCAAGCCAACTTGATATCGAAATTCGATTCGGGAACGGCTGCAATCCAGTCCCGGACAGCCTGGGCGACGAACTCAGGCCCGTTGTCAGACCGGATATAGGCCGGGATACCGCGCAGGATGAACAGGTCGCTCGCCCCCAAGGTAATGACGGCTGAGGGCTCGGATCAGCCGTCGCAAATGTGAAGCTAGCTCACGATCAGAATAATTCCCGGCAGCGAAGGCGTTGCCCCTGCGCACCAGCGCGTTTTACGTTCTTCTGCTTTCACAGCGCTTCCAGCGCGGCATGTGCCAATGCAGAAAGCCCCGCTTTTGCGGGGCGTTAGGCGTTGATATTGTTTTGAATTTTTGGTTGCGGGAGCAGGCAACCGCCGTATCCTACCTGCCCTCTCCGCAATCATATAAACCCATGATAGCTCGCAGCTAACGGCAAGTCTGCGCAGGAAGCTGAATTTGCAAAGCCTTGATCGCACCGCTCCAGCCATAAGCGCGACCGGCCCTAACCTGCCATTTGCCGGAGTTCCTTGCGCCGCTGTGCAGCGTCTCCAAAACGGACTTTTCTGCTGCTTGCCGAGAGACCCGGGTCAGTGCCCAAACTTACCGATGCGCGTGAGGCAAACACCAAGTCAAGTTGGCCCCGTACGAGGCCAACTTTCACTAATTTTGCCCTGCAGCGCCTAATGGAGCAGCCAAAGCACCGGCAGGCTGCTGCTGTGTGATGCAGCCGATACCGCCGCCATCGAGCGCAATGAAGGTGCTGTCAACGCCCACGATTCTGCGGCCGGGGAACAGCCCTTCCAATTCGGCGCGGGCCTGATCATCATCTGCCCCTCCCAGCATCGGGGTGATCAGCGCATTGTTGACGGCGTAGGCATTCACATAGGGCACCGGCATGGGCTCCCCATGGGCCGGATCGGTGTAGGGCAAGCGCGGCATCTCGATCACTTCGAGCTTGCGCCCTTTTGCGTCCGTGGCGTCTTTGAGGCGGCGCAGGTTTTCCTGGCACAGCTCATAGTTCGGGTTCGACGGATCTGTCACCGTTTGAGCCAGCACAACACCCGGCGCGAGGTATTCCACCACGTTGTCGGCATGGCCGTCGGTGCCGGCGTCCTCGACCAGCCCCAGCCCCAGCCAGATGACCTCCTCAATGCCAAGGCAATCCCTTAGCGACCCTTCGAGATCGTCCCGCGACACACCGTTATACCGGTTGGCATTGCGCATCACCTGTTCGGTGGTGATCAGCGTGCCTTCGCCGTCGACAGTGATGCCGCCGCCCTCGCAAATGAACGGCGCATGATAGAGCCTGATGCCGAGATGGTCGGCAAGATGTTCAGCAACGCGCATGTCCTTGTCGCAGGCGTATTTTCCGCCCCAGCCGTTAAACTGGAATTGGACCAGTGCGACTTCGCCGTCATCGTTCTTGACGAAGATCCAGCCGCTGTCGCGCAGCCAGGCGTCGTTGATCGGGATTTCCAGAATCTCGGAATTGCCGCAACCGGCAAGCGCGGCCCGCGCGTCGGCCGCGTCGCCGGGGTCGGCGATCACGGTCACCGGCTCAAATTCCGCCACCGCACGGACAACACCGGCATATTCCGCCCGGGACCGCGCCAAGTCACTTCGGTAGTTCAGCTCGGTCGGCCAGCCGATGTAGGTGCGGGCGTGGGGTGCAAACCGGGCAGGCATACGGAAACCGTCAGCGTAGGGTGTTTTTACCATGGATCTCTCATGTGGTGGCAGGGTTGCGGCGGCGCTGGCGCCGCCATTGGGTGATCTGCGGCCGGATCAGAAACCGGCCTTGATCCGCTCGAATTCCTTCAGCATTTTCGCAGCCATCTCGTTGGGCACGCGGAAACCGAACAGGCTTTCAGCCATGAAGCCTTCGGGATCGGAATAGCCGTAAGCTCTCACAGCCTCCTGATCGGCGATCCTATAGGAACCAGCGTTGGCGTGTGCATAGCCCCAAGCCTCGATCAGGTATTTACCGCTCTCGGCATCCGACAGCGCGTTTAGGAAGTCATACACGTCCTCATCGCTGCCTTCGCCGTCCTTGAGATGCACATAGCCGCAAGCCCAGCTGGCAACGCCCACTTCAAGGTCACGCACCAGTTTCACCGGAACATTATCGAAGATCAGCGCCAGTTCGGTCGCATTCCAGGCCCAGGCGGCGTGGATCTCTCCTGACTTGATGGCCGCATCCAACTGCCCTTGATCGCTCCAGTAGAAACGCACGTTTTTATGGACAGCCCGCAGGAAGTCCGACGCCTCCTGGAATTTCTCATCCGTCATTTCGCTCCAGTCGTTGACGCCAACAGCCAGCGCTGCAAACCCGTAGGCATCTTCGACCACGTCCGGCAGTGAAACCTTGCCGGCCAGCGCCGGGTCCGCCAGCATCTTCAGGTCGATATCGCCTTCGACGAGATCTGTCCGGTAGACGAGACCGGTATTTCCCCAATCAAAAGGCACCATCCAGACTTGGCCGTCCGACGACACTTCCGGCAGTTGAGCCAATGTGGGAAGCAGTTCGCCCCAGGCATCCAAGCGCGCGGTGTCAATCGGCTTGATCAGGTCGGCAGCGCGCATCTTACCGATCAACCCACTGCAGGGATGGGCCAGATCGGCCTTGAAACCGGAACGCAGCTTGTTGAAGCCCTCGTGGTCATCCGCAAAAAACGAGAAGTCGGGGGCGCTTCCATGTTTTTCGACATAGGCGTTAAAGAAGCCTGGATCGTCGTAGCCTGACCAGTCAAACACGGTGATCTGGCCCGCACTGGCGCCAAAGGCGGCCAGCGTTCCCAGGGCCAGACCGGCCGAAAGAGATTTGATCTTCATGGGTATTCCTCCTCTCAGGACATTCGGTTCATTTCTGGGGAAGGGCGACGGCCGCACCGCCTCGAAAGCCTGACCACACGGCATCACCGATCTCAAAATGGTCAGCCCGTTCGAAATTTGTCACCGAGGCGATCAGCGGATCAGTCCGGCCCTCAAGCTCCAGATAGTAGTGGATTGTTTCGCCATAGAAGGCCCGGTCGATCACACGCGCCGGAACGGCCACATCGGCCCCTTCAGGGCGGTCGCTGCCGATATGAACGCGCTCGGGCCGCAGGCCGATCGTGACTGCGGCTCCAATGCCATCCGAAACGCCATGCGCATCGACCGAAAGCTGCCCGAACCGAGGCAATTCAACTTCAAGCTGATTGCCACCATTGGCCTTGATACTGCCATCGAAGAAGTTCATCCCGCCGATGAAATCCGCGACCTGTTTGGTGTTGGGCTTCTGATAGAGCTCGTGCGGTGTGGCAACCTGTGCGAGCTTGCCCTCGAACATCACGCCGCAGCGGTCCGAGATCGTCATCGCCTCATTCTGGTCATGAGTTACCATCAGGAAGGTGATCCCAACCGAGCGCTGTAATGCCCGCAGCTCCATCTGCATCTGTTCGCGCAGCTTCTTGTCGAGCGCCGACATCGGCTCATCCAGCAGCAGGACCTTGGGTTCCAGTACCAGGGCCCGGGCCAGGGCCACCCGCTGGCGCTGGCCGCCCGACAATTCATGCGCGCCGCGCCGGCCCAGCCCCTCCAGGTCGACCTTGGCCAACATGGCTTCTGCCCTGGACCGTTTCTCCGCCCGGCTCAGGCCGGAACGCGCCAGGCCGAAGATGATGTTCTCCTCGACGTTCAGATGCGGAAAAATGGCATAGCTCTGAAACACCATATTCGTCGGCCGGTGGTTGGCATCAATCCTGGCCATGGGCAGGCCGCCGATTGAGATGGTGCCTTCCGACGGCTCCTCGAAGCCTGCGATCATTCTGAGCAGCGTGGACTTGCCGCAGCCCGACGGGCCGAGCAGCGAGAAGAACTCCCCTTCCTTAAGCTGCAGGTTCACGTTCCTCACAGCCTGGAAGCTGCCGAAGGACTTGCTGACATTGGCGATATTGACGGCGATTTGTTGATCCATGCCGGGCGGTCCTACTCGGGTTGCTGGGTGAAACGTTCGCTGCGGCGGCGGAAGCGTTCGGCCACCAGCAGGAACAGGATGGAAACAAGGATGAGGAGCGAGCCGAGCGCGATCACGTTCGGCAGCTTCGCGGGGAAACGCACCTGGCTCCAGATATAGACCGGCAGCGTCGGGCTGTTGCCGGACAGGAAGAAGGCCAGGATGAACTCATCGAAGGAGACCGTGAAGCTGATCAGCAGGCAGGAAATGATCCCCGGCGAGACAACCGGCAGCGTCACCCGCCGCAGTGCGCCCCAGGAGGTTTCCCCGAGGTCAACGGCGGCCTCTTCCAGCGCATCATCGAACTGACCGAAGGCTGATGTCATGATCGACACGCAGAACGGAATGGTCAGCAGCGAATGGGCCAGGATCACGGTGAAAAGCGTGGTGCCGATGCCGATGCCGAGGAACACGATCAGCAGCGAAATGGCGATGATGATTTCGGGCATCACCAGCGGTGCCATGACGATGGTCTGGCTGGTCCGGCGCAGCGGGTAGCGGTGCTTGGTGATCGCGCGTGAGATCAGCGTGCCCAGGCTGGTGGCCACCACCGCCGAAACAACGGCCACGATCAAACTGTTTTTCAAAGCCTCAAACAGGGCCGTCTGTTCAGCCAGGCTCGCGTACCATTTTGTCGTGAAGCCTGTCAGCGGGAAACCGAGTACTTTGGAGTCATTGAAGGAAAACAGCGGCAGCAGCAGGATCGGCAGGTACAAGAACCCGATATAGAGCACCGCATAGGCGGGCAGCAGCCTGCCAATCCGCGACAGAACGGCAACAACGCGGTTCATTTCAGGCTCCTTTCAATCAGTTTCAGGCCTAGCACCAGCAGGCAGGCAGCACCTGTCACGCAGACCACGGCCGACAGCGCCAGCGCCGCCCCCAGTGGCCAGTTGTTGGCCTTGCCGAACTGGACCTGGATCATGTTGGCGACCATTGCGCCGTCCGACCCGCCAACCAGCGCCGGGGTGACGTAATCGCCAACGGTGGGAATGAAGATGATCATGCTGGCACCGATGATGCCGGGGATCGACAGCGGCAGGGTCACCCGCAGGAAGCTGCGCACCGGCCCCTCCCCCAGATCCTTTGCCGCCTCCAAATAGCTGCGGTCGATCTTTTCCAGTGACACAAAGATCGGCAGGATCGCAAAGGGAGCCCAGGCGTGTGCCAGAGTCACCACCACGGCTTCGGAGTTGTAAAGCAGAGTGTCGATGGGGCTGTCGATGACACCGAGCCACAGCAACGCGGAATTGACCACCCCGTTCTGTGCAAGGATGAGCTTCCAAGAGAACACCCGCAGCAGGTAGCTTGTCCAGAAGGGGATGGTCACCAGAAACAGCCACATCGCCTTGTTTTTCTTGACATTGAACGCGATGTGGTAGGCCACAGGGTAAGCCAGCAGAACGGTCAGCAGCGTCACCATCGCGGCGATCCGGACCGAGCGGAAGATCAGCGTGCGGTACAATGGGTCTGTAAAGACTTCCCGGTAGTTGGCCCAGGTGAAGTCGCGCGTCACATCCACGAATTCCTGGGTCCAGAAGGAGTAAGCAATCGTCATCCCCACAGGCGCTGCAATCAGCAACAGAACATAGAGCGTCGTCGGCGTGGCCAGCAGCAGACCCAGTCTGGCATTCTTGTCCAAAGTCACCTTGCTTCTCCCTCCGGCCGTCAGCCCGTGCGTCCATCAAAGGTGCTGATCGCGCCATAGAGGTCCGGCCGGCGGTCCCGGAAGACCCCCCAGTAGCGGCGCGTTTCGGCCACCGCATCCAGGTCGAACTCCGCGGTCAGAACCACACCGTCCTCGCGCTCGGCCTCGGCTACTTTCTGGCCAAATTGGTCGGCGATGAAGGAGCCGCCGAAGAAGGCCATGCGCAGTTTTTCGTCCTCCGTGGCGACTTCCTCGCCCACCCTGTTGCTGGCAACGACCGGCACCAGGTTGGCACCGGCATGGCCGCGCATCACGCTCTGCCAATGGGGAATGCAATCGGCATCCGGGCGGGTCGGTTCGGAGCCGATGGCGGTGGGATAAAGCAGCATTTCTGCACCCTGCAACACCATGCAGCGGGCGGCTTCAGGGAACCACTGGTCCCAGCAGATCGCCGCGCCCACGCGCCCGAAGGCGGTATCCCAGACCTTGAAGCCGGTATCGCCGGGGCTGAAGAACTGTTTCTCCTGGTAAGCGACGTCATTGGGGATATGCGACTTACGGTAAATCCCCATGACCGTTCCGTCGGCGTCAATCATTGCCAACGAATTGAAGTAGCTCTGCCCGGCACGTTCAAAGAAGGATACCGGCAGGACCACCCCCAACTCCCTGGCTACGGAGGAAAAATGCCGGATAGCCGTGTTTTCTTCCACAGTGCTGGCCAGCGCGAAATGTTTGTGCGCCTGTTCGATGCAGAAATAGGGCGTCTCAAACAGTTCCTGGATCAGGATCACATTGGCACCGCGACCGGCTGCGTCGCGCACCAGCTCCTCAGCCTTGGCAATATTGTTTTCCTTGTCCCAGGAACAGCTCATCTGGGTGGCAGCGAGGGTTACATTACGCATGGACGGGGGCTCCGGCTTTGGGTTGCTGCTGGGTGATGCAATGGATGTTGCCGCCGCCATCGGCGATCGCGTTGGTCAGAACGCCGACTACGATGCGGTCCGGGAACAGGCTGGACAGGACGTCCAGCGCTTCCTGGTCGTGCTCGGGGAAACCGTATTGCGGGACGATCACGCCGCCGTTCACCAGATAGAAGTTGATGTACGACAGAAAGCGGCGGCTGCCGTCCGGTTTGCGGTCTACAGGCGGCGAGGTCACCTGGAAAATCGTCAGCGGCTGGCCTGCCGCATCAGTCTCCGCTTCCAGAATGGCGCGGTTGTCCAGCAGGTTCTGATAGTCGGAATCCTCCGGATCGGCGCTGACCTGGCAGAGGACGCCGCCGGGCACAAAAGCCGCAACGACATCGACGTGGCCATTGGTCGAGTCATTCTCCAGCGTGCGGTTCAGCCAAATGACCTTGGACAGGCCCAGTTGCCTGCACAGCTCTGCTTCGAATTCTTCCGGGCTTGGCCCGCCATTGCGGGTGCGGTGTTCATAGCATTGCCGCGTGACCACACACGTCCCGTTGCCGTCAATATTGAGCGCACCGCCCTCATAGATCATGGCAGATGGGTTCCGCTTTGCCCCCGCCAGCTCAATGACGCGGGAGGCAACCTTGGCATCTTTCTCGTGGGGCCAATCACCGCCCCAGCCGTCAAAGGTCCAGTCCACACCAGCAAGCGAGCCATCGCCGCCCAGCACGAAGGTCGGCCCGTTGTCGCGCAGCCAACTGTCATCCAGCGGGCAAGAGACCAGCTCAATATTGGCTTCGGCTTCAAGCTCTCCGAGCCCATCGCAGTTCTCCGGGTCATAGAGCATGGTCAGAGGTTCGAACTGTGCGATGGCCTTGGCGACATCAGCATATTCGCGCCTCACTTGCGGCAGGCTGTCGCCAAAGGTTCCTTCGGCACAAGGCCAGGCCATCCAGGTGCGCTCATGCGGGACCCACTCGGGAGGCATGCGGTACAGTGTCATGCGAGGTTCACCCCCTGTTTGATGAGATCGTCGGTTGTTTTGCGGATGCCGTCCTCCAGGATGTCGAACATCTGGTCGATCTGGCCATCCGTGATCACCAGCGGCGGCGAGAATACGCACATGTTGATGATCGGGCGCAGGATGAGGCCGTTTTCCTGGCAATGCGCATCGATCATCGCGCCCACGGTCTTGTCGAGTGCGAGCACATCGTCGGCCGACGCATCAGCCACGCACTCGACACAGCCGACCAGCCCCTTGCCGCGCGCATCGCCGACAAGGGGGAGGTCCGCGAGGGCTCCGAGCCGTGCTTCGAAATGGGGAGTGACATTTTGCACGTGCTCAAGGATGCCCTCGCGTTCAATGATCTCGATATTCTTGAGCGCAGCGGCTGCGCTGACCGGATGGCCCGAGTAAGTGAAGCCGTTCGAAAAGGTCGCGTCCTGGGACTTGTCACCGGAAACGTCGGCAATCAGCCGGTCCGAGATGATGCAGGCCCCCATCGGCACATAGCCTGAGGTCATGCCCTTGGCGCAGGTGATGATGTCAGGAACGATGTCGAACACCGCTTCCGAGGCGAACCAGTGGCCCATGCGGCCAAAACCGGTGACAACTTCGTCGGAGATGTAAAGCACGTCATGCCGACGGCACACCTCGAGGCAGCGTTTGTGGTAGCCCGCCGGCGGAACAATCACCCCACCCGAACACAGGATCGGCTCAGCAATGAATGCCGCCACCTTTTCGGCGCCGATCTGCAGAATGGCGTTCTCCAGATCCGCCACCTTTTCATCCAGAAAGGCCTCGATGCTCTGGCCTTCGGCGCGGACATAAGGGTTCACGTTGGGCAAGAAATGAGCCAGATGCTCCGCCTGATCCAGCCAGCCCTTGTCGCGCTCCTTGCCGCTCACCGAGGCCGCCAGATAGGTCGAGCCGTGATAAGCCTTCTGGCGCGAGATGACGATTTTCTTTTCCGGCCGTCCCAGAATGTTGTTACGGAACTGGATGAACCGCAGCGCGCTGTCCACGGCGGTCGAACCACCGGTCGTGAAGAACACGTGGTTCAGATCCCCCGGCGTACGTTTGGCTATTTCGTGGGCCAGGCGTGCGGAGGTGGAGTTCGCGTTGTTGAATGGCGAGAAATAAGCCAGCTCGCGCGCCTGTTCCGCCATCGCATCGACGATCTCAGTGTTTCCGTAACCGATCTGCACGCACCACATGCCTGCCGGTCCATCGATCAGGCGCTCGCCCGTTTCCGTCGTGACATAGATGCCTTCACCGCCTTCCGTGAAGGTCCTGTCATTCTGGCCGATATAGGCCATCCCCTCCCACGGATGAACAAAATGCCCGTTGTCCCAATCGCGGACGGTTTCGAAATCGGTATTCAGCAGCGTCATGACCTTACCCGTGTTGTAACATTTATCACAATCTGAACATACATACATTCAAAGTCAACAAAAGCTTTTGCCTTTAGGCTTTGGCTGTGGGAAGTCATTGGAAACTCAAGGTCATTCACTCAATGCAGAGAGGTCCAGAGGAGACGTGAGCGATACCGGCCAGCATGAGGAAGGGCTGAATGCCAGGGAATTCAGCAAGTCGAAGAATCGGCGCCACCTGTTGGATTCCGCCGCGGAAGCCATTTTCAAACACGGCTTCCGGGGCGCAACCATTGCCGCAATTCAGGAGATTTCAGGCCTGTCGCGGGGCATGATCAACCTGCACTTCAAGACCAAGGAAAACCTTCTGCTGGCTGTCGCCGAAGACTTGTCGAACAGTTACTCCGAACGCTGGAACAAGGTGGCCCTGGACCCGGACTTGCCCGCTGCAGAAAAACTGAGGAGGATCATCCAGCTGGATCTTTCCCCGGACTTTCTGAACCGGCGTGATGTCGCTGTTTGGTTCGCCTTCCGCTCCGAGGTTTACTCGAACCCGGAATACCGCAAGTCTATCGATTCCAGGGATGCGAGCCTGCGGGATGTAATGATTGAGCTCTGCCAAACTCTTATTGACGAGGGGAATTACCTTGATGCCGACGCAGAACTCGCAACTGACGGCCTGATAGCGCTCCTTGAGGGAACGTGGACTGACTTCCACCTGCATGCAGAAGAATTCGACCGCAGCAAGGCAGAGCGCACCTGCCTTTACATTGCAAAGAGCTTATTCCCAGATCATTTTTGATCTCATTCAAGTATGACTGCCACGATCAGTTTCCGGTTGCCGAAGTGCTGAAGGAAAACTCAAACGAATTGGCTGACACGGTCCGATTGGAGACTCTCCCATTCAGTACGCCAGTTCAGCCATTTCGAAGTCAGTGAACCTCTTTTGTTGCACAAATGGCCAATCGCCAGGTTCCATTCATCTTGTCAGTTGATCAGATCGGGGAGTTTTAGCCGGTCGGTCAGGTATGGCAACCGGGATTGGGCCATTGGAACCGCGCCTTTTCCCATGCGTGCCTTCAACAATTCTTCGCCCGTCCCTGCTCTGGCCAAGTCCTGCCCATTGGGCGCGACGACACAGCTGCCCCCGAAATAGTCCATACCATTTTCATGCCCGCAGGAATTTGCGTAGCAAACGAACACCCCGTTTTCGAACGCGCGCGCAGGGATGACGGTGTTTGCCACCACACCCCATTGCGCGCCCAAAGCGGTGGGAACCAGAACCAGCTCTGCCCCGGCTTGAGCAACCGCCCGGAAGGTTTCAGGGAACTCGGCGTCATAGCAGATCAGTGTGGCAGCTTTGAACCCTTCCAGCTCGAACAGCGTGTAGGTTTCGCCAGGGCTGAAATGGTCCCCTTCAAAGCCAGGAGGCAGCAGCAGTTTGCGGTGGCTTGCCAGCAGGTTTCCATCCTTGCCGATGCACGAGGCTGAGTTAAACAGGTCACCGCCAGATTGCTCCGCAAATCCGTAGTGGATCGCCACCTGGTGCTCCCGGGCGAGTTCCGCGACCACCTGCGCCGATGGACCGTCTGCTGGTTCCGCCCAGTCCGAAACCCGGCTGCCGATGTTATATCCGGTCAGAAACAGCTCAGGCAGCACCAGCAGATCGGTGTGCTGCCCTTGCAGCCGGGTCAGACAGCTGCCAAGCCACGCCAGCCGCGCCTGCGGACCGTCAAGGTCCGCAGGGCTTTGGGCAACTGCGATATTCAGGTTGCCTGTCATGGCTCAGCCCTTGCTCAGCAGGATTTCGCGGGGATAGCTGGTGATGTATTCAATGCCGGTTTCAGTCACCACAACCGAGTCGCCGATCCGGCCCGCGGTCACACCGTCCACCGAAATGCCGCCATCGACCGCAAAGGTCATGCCCGGCTGCAGAACAGTCTTGTCGCCTTCCTTCAGCTCCGGTGCCTCCAGATAGGCGACACCGATGGAACGGCCGGTGCGGTAGCCGGTCTCATATCCGCGCGCGCGGTAGACCTCATTGGCCGCGGCGGCGACATCCTCGGCCAAAACGCCCGGGCGCATGGCAGCAATCGCGGCTTGCTGCGCTTCAATGGCAGCCTCCTGCACATCACGTGCCTGGTCGGTCACATCGCCGATGTGGAACATGCGGTCGAAGCCCAGCTTGTACTGCTTGAACTGCGCCATGTTGCAGAAACAGAAATAGACCGGATCGAATTTTTCATAGGCTTTGACGCTGGCGCGGCGGTGCACCATGGAGGCATCGGTGCCGCTCTGCAGGATCTGCAGGTTGTGGATCATCGGCGAGACGAAGCGGTCCCAGCCCTTGTCCGTCAAGAAGGAGGCCGCCTTGTGCGAGCCTGCTTCGATCACCGCCAGCGCGGATTCGTACTCGCGCGCTCCTTCGCGCAGGCTGTCATGAGCGGCGGCCATCATGGCACCGGCAATCTGCCCTGCTTCCTTCATGACGCTGATTTCAAACGGTGTCTTGATAGTGCGCATGGCGCCAAGCACCGGCGAGATATCCCGCAGCGGCACGCCGGGATAGGTGTCATCAAGGTGGTTGCGCACGATTGCAGGAATGGTGCTTCGTTCGATCCAGATCTCCTTGGGACTTTCGCCCAAGGCATTGGCCAGGGCCCGGCCCCAGCTGCGCGGGCCAATGTCTTCCCAGGTCTGCACATCCTCGACCCAGGTCATTTCCGCCACCATCTCGGATTCCATCAGCGGGGTGATGACAACCGGCGCGTCCCGCGCATCGACCACCAGCATCGAGGGACGGCCGAATTCGATCCCGAGATAGCCCCAGAAGCCCGCCAGGTAGGCGATCGAGCTTTCATCGGTGAACACCGCTTTGCCGATACCTGCCTGGCGCATGCGGTCCTGCAGGATGAGGGTGCGTTTCTTGGCTTCTTCCAGCATGTGCTGACTTCCTTCTGTTAGGTGGATTGAGTGGCGGACAGCGGGCAAATCAGCCCAGCAGCCCGGGCAGGAAAAGGGCTACCGGCGGCACGAAGGTCACGATCAGGACCATCGGAAAATGCCCCAGAAGCAGGAACTTCATCGTCGGGCCGACATAAACCGACAGCGGTTGGCGGGTTACGCCGCCGGCCATGTAGAGCAGCGGGGCGCAGGGCGGGGAGATATTGCCCAGCCCCAGGTTGGTGCCGACGATGGCAGCAAAGTGGATCGGGTCCAGGCCGATTTTCTGGGTGACGGGCAGAAGGATGATGGCTGCCAGCACGCCGCCGGAGACATCGTCGATGATCATCCCCATGATCAGCAGCAGCAGGTTGATCAGCAGCAGGATCACGATCTTGTTGTCTGAAATCGTCAGCAGCAGATCGGCAAACTGGGTCGGCACCTTGGCTAGCACCATGCCGCGGCTCATCACGAACAGAAAGAACAGCACCATCAGGATCGCACCGGTCAGCCGCGCCGCCTCGACGGTGGAGTTGAACAGCATCTGCATCGGGAGCGAGCGGTAGATCGCAATGCCCACGATCAGCGTGTAGACCAGTGCCACCGCGCCTGCCTCAGTCGGGGTGGCGATGCCGCTGTAGATGCCGCCCAGAACGATCACCGGCATGATGATGGCCAGGCTGGCTTTCTTGCCTGTATGTGCAGCCTCGGCCAGGGTTTCACGCATCGGCAGTTTGGGTGCCGTTGTGATGGTTGTGTTATTGCGCAGGAAAAAGAAGTTCAGCCCGCAGTAGATCAGCGCCAGCAGCACGCCCGGCCCCATCGTGGCGAGGAAGCACTTGGCGACAGACTCCCTGATTGCAATGGCGAAAACGATCATCGGGATCGAAGGCGGGATCATCAGCGCCAGCACCGAGGACACAGCAACAAGCGCGGTGGCATGGCCGGGCGGGTAGCCCTCCTTGATCATCCGCGGCACCATGATCTTGCCAATGGCGGCGATGGCGGCCGAAGCACTGCCCGAAATTGCTCCGAACAGGGCGCAGGTCAGCACGGTCACCGCGCCCAAGCCCCCCTTGGTGCGGCCGACAAAGGAATTGACGAAGTTCAACAGCCGCTCGGAGATGCCGGAGGCGCCCATCAGCGTGCCGGACAGGATGAACAGCGGGATTGCCAGCAGCGAGAAAGCGCTGACCTGAGAATAGCCGTAGCCGGCATGGAAGGAGATATTGGTGCCGGACATCAGCCCGTAGCCAAGCGCCCCGGCGCCGAAGGCGAACCCGACCGGAACCTCAATCAGCAACAGGAAGATGATGGCCAGGAAGGCAATGAGGAAGAAGGTCATGAGGTCAGTCTCCGCCCTGTCCGGTCACAAGCGCGCGCGCTTCGAGAAAAAATTGCAGAACCAGGTAGAGGATCATCAGCGCAAAGCCGGAGACCATGCTGAAATCCCAGATGTATTTGGGCAGCCGCATGTAGGTGCTCTTGCGGTTCAGGGAGAGGTTGTAGGCTGCGAAATCCCAGGCAAACCAGGCGAAGACCAGAACCGTCACCAGACAGCATAGGGTGCCGAACAGGCGGACAGACAGCAGGGTCTTGCGGTTCTGCGTCAGCAGGGTCAGCACGCCGCCCTCGATATGGTCACGCTCGCGGGTGCAATAGGCCATGCCGATGAAGTAGATCCACAGGGCCAGCATCGGCGCCAGCTCCTCGATCCCCAGAAACGGCGAGGAGATCACGTACCGCATGAACACCTGCGCTGCCATCAGCAGCCCCAGTGCGATCATCGCACCGAACAGTATCACCCGCATCAACAGGGCAACCCTGTCTTCAGCCGCATAGAAAACGCCGAGTCCGCGGTAAACCGGTGCCGCAGCATCGCTGCCTGCCGGCATGATCGGCTCAGGTGTCAGGACGTTGTCCAGGCTGTCTGTGTGCAAAAGTTCTTTGGTCATGCGCCGTCCTCCTCAGCCGGTGCAGTGCCCGGGGCAACCCCCGGGCACGGGAAAGCGGGGATCAGTTGGTGCCCGCGGCAGCCTTGATCTGGCCCATCACATCGGCGCCGATGATCTGCTCCATGTAGGGGTATTCCACTGCGGTCACCTGCTCGCGGTAGGCCTCCAGCTGCTCAGGTGTCAGCTCGACAACGTCGATGCCGGCCTCCTTCATCTGGGCAAACCATTTGGGGCTTTCGGCCTCGGCGTTTTCCCAGGCCCAGGTCACCGCCTCATCCGCGGCGGTGCGAATCCAGCCCTGCTGCTCTTCGCCCAGGCTGTCGAACCAGCGCTTGTTAGCTGTCCAGAAAGTGTGCTCGAAGTTCTCGCGGGTGAAGACGTAGGCGCTGACCACATCCTTGAACAGCAGCACTTCGGACGGCGGCGAATAGGCGCGGCCGTCGATGGCGCCGGTCTGAAGGGCTGTATGCACCTCGCTGAAGGCCATCGGGACGGGTGCAAAGCCGGTGGCCTTGTAGCGCTCGATCGCCATCGGCATGCCCGGCACCCGCATCTTGAAGCCCTGGGCCTCGTCTGGGAAATTGGTCGGCACGTCGACGCCCTTGCGCACTACGAATCCAGTGAAATCGGTTGGAATGGTTCCCAAGAGCACCATACCCAGATCGTTCATGATGCCGTCATAGACACCGTTCATCACCGAACCCGGGCCATAGATCTCGCGCCCGGTTTCCCAGTCGCTGGCGACATAGCCCAGGACAGAGACGTCCCAGCGCGGGTCCAGTTCCGAATGGTTCCAGGACATGGTCATCTGCACCGCGCCCTGCGACACCTGCTCGACAATCGAGGTCCAGTCACCCAGATCGCCGCCCGGGTGGTAGTCGACGTTCAGCTCACCGCCGGACAGCTCATCCAGCCGCGCCGAGAAACGCTCGGAGACTTGGTGAAAAATGTGCTGGGTGTCCATCACATGGCCCAGAATGATGTCTTCGGCATGCGCGGCCGGCAGCGTCGCGGCCAGCATTCCTGCGGCAGCGGCACCCGCTTTGAAAAATGTTGCGATCCCCACGAAGGTTTCCTCCCTGTTCGTGTTTCAGTCGCGGCTCGAATCGAAATATCGGCCTGATCAATTTGCTAAGCTGCATACAGCTGTTGCGTCAATACCTGATTTTTCGCAATAATTCGTCCAATTTTGATTTTGCTGCATGCATCACATCGAATTCAAGGAGAGAAAAATGTTTGATAAAGGCCGCCATCACCGAGCGAAAATCGGCTTTGTGCTGCTCGCCACCGAGCAGACAATCGAGAGGGATATGTTCCAGCTTTGCCCTGACGGGATCGGGCTGCATTTCACCCGTGCCTGGATCGAAGACAGCATCACGGCCGCCAGTCTCAGCCGCCACGCCGGGGATCTGGCTCGTGCCTCTGCGACGCTGCTGCCGGACGGCAGTCTTGATGTGATCTGCTATGGCTGCACCTCTGGAAGCCTAGTGGTTGGTGAGGACCGCGTCGCCGCCGAACTGTCCAAGGGGGCGCCGAATGCCAAGCCCACCAGCCTGATCACAGCGGTGATTGCGGCATTGCGGGCGATAGCTGCAAGACGTATTGCCGTGGCAACGCCCTATCTGGAAGAGATTAACCGCCAGGAGGTCCAATACCTTGAAAACGCGGGGTTCCAGGTGACGCAGATCCAGGGGCTGCAACTCGAGAAAGACAGCGATATGGTTCGGGTCAGCCCGGAGTATCTGGCAGAATTCGCCCGGCAGGCGGACACGCCGGACAGCGACGCGCTGTTCATCAGCTGCGGCGCGCTGCGGTCGCTGGAGATCGTTGACCGGCTGGAGCAGCGTCTAGGCAAGCCGGTGATCTGCTCCAACCAGGCGATGATGTGGCACGTTCTGCGCCTGGCCGGCCTTCCGGACCGTATCGAGGGATACGGGCGGCTGCTCCGGGATCACTGAAATCGCCTCTTCTTTGCTGCAAACAGCCTTGCTAGTACTGCAGGACCCGAAGCCGCTCAGGAAAGGGAGCCGCCTTGTCTGCAGATGCCACATTACTGACACCGCCCGGTTGGGGCGACCGCAAGCCTGGTGTCGAGGACATTCAGCGCCTGATCCTCAAGCGGATCTGCTTCCTTGAATACACCCCCGGCGACCGGTTGAAGGAGGCGGAACTGGCCAAGGAGTTCGGCGTCAGTCGAACGCCGGTGCGCGATGCCATCAGCCGGATCAACCACCTCGGGCTGGTGGAAACGATCAACGGCGTCGGCAATGTGGTGATGGAGCTGCCGCCGCAGAAGATTGCGCAAGTCTACGAAATGCGGCTGCATCTGGCCGCCTTGATCGGCGCAACAACACCCGCGCAGATCGAAGAGAGCCACCTGGACCGCGCCCGGGACTTGCTGCAGCAGGCCCATCTACTCGGCGACCAAGTCGACTCCCGGCAATATGTCATCGTCAATGATCAGCTGAACACGCTGATCAGCGATCTGATCGGAAACTCGGTCCTGCGTTCCTTCTGGACCCAGGCCTATTATCAGGCCGCCAGCACCTGGCACAGGGTTGTCGACCGCGCTGGTGCTGAAGTGGCCGATGCTTTGGTTGCCGAGCTTGTGGATCTCGAAAACGCGCTGGCAGAGAATGACATCCTGGCCGTCGGATACATCCAGCGCATTCACATCGGTTATGGCTATGCCCGCATCAAGAAGTTCATGTTCAGAGAAACAGACCTTTGACTATCAAAGGCAGTTGTCCGACAAGCACATCAACCTGCCGCAGCTTTTGAACTATTTCCTCTGGCTTGTGTCGCTAGTTCGCCATTCTCAATCCTCCGTTTTCTAAACCTTGCGGTGGACCAGTTCAGATGGGGCAATCCAGCGAAAAGACGGTTTGAGAATTCGGCATCGACGAAGCTTTGAATAACCACTCTGACTTCATTGGCTGCAACGCAGCGATGAGCGGGCCGCATCTGCGAGCAGATGCGGCGTCGGCAAACATCCGAAAAGGCAACGGCAGCAAAGTCCCGCCCAATGCTAGTCCAAGCCCGACCAGGCGAACGGCCTCTGTCCCGGAGGACAGCCATTCGCGCCCGGCGCGGTGAATTTGCGGCATCAGCCCAATTTGCTCCCTGGAAGCAACGCGGATCTCTGACCATCTGGTTTGATCCGAGGATGATCTGGACGCCGCCGCCGCCCGGCAAGCGCGGCCGCCGGTGCCAGTTCAGCGGCGCCGCGATCCAAACCTGTCTAACCCTGAAAGTACTGTTCGGGATGCCACTGAGGCAGACGGCGGGCTTCGTACAAAACCTGCTGCGGCTGGCCGGTCTGGGCTGGGCCGTGCCGGACTTCAGTACACTGTGTCGCCGCCACGAAAGTTGAACGTGGCTGTCCCGTTCCGTGGCGGCGCGGGTCCGCTGAATCTGCTGATCCCCTCTCGGGACATCACTGCGTGATACACTGCCGGGCAGCGGGTGGCCCCAAGCCGCGCATTTGGCGCAAGAAACACAGCCCCTGCCCGGCAGGCGAAGAGATTGGTTCCGTGACCGCCGACGGGGCCTATGATGCCACGAGACGATTGCCGCCCGTGGTTCCGACGCTGTTATCCCGCCCCGCAAAAATGCCACTCCCAGGAAGCCAACGAGCCCGGGCGCGGAGGCACGAAACGAAGTCCTGCGCGCATCAAAGTATCCCGGCCGCGCCATCTGGCGGCGTGGAGCGGATTTCACCGCCCGAGCCGGGTCGAGTCAAAGATGAACTGCATCAAGCTGCTCGGCCAATCCCTGATGGCAAAAGGCTTCGAACGCCAGGTCGCCGAGCTTTAAGTTCGCATCGCCGTTCTGAACGGCTGCACCGCTCTCGGTATACCTGTCACAGGGCCCGTAGAGTAAATCCGTCCGGGGAAAGTGGGGCTGCCCTCAGACCCGGATTTGCGCAACAGCGCCGGGGCTGCAGTTCCGCAATCGGGCATGGTGAGTTAGCGGCAATTCCACATCCCGAATTTTTCCTTCCGGGTTTACTCGACCTCTTTCACGCTTGCCAAAGCCACTTGCATTTTTACAATCTTCAGGTCTCGGAGTGCTGCCAGTCTTTCCATTGACGTATCGCCATTTGCGCTGGCTAACCCCTCTGCGAGCATTTCTGATATTTCAGAGGTCAGCTTAGGCTTGCCGAGGTCATCCCACCAGCCGTTGAACGTATCAGCGAAATGATCGCAGAATGCCGGCAGCCCGCCGGATCCTGCGCCAAGGCTGAACAGGGTTGTCGGCCCCATCGCCGCCCACCGCAGACCAGGCCCTGCCGACATCGCCTTGTCGACATCGCCCACACTGGCCACGCCAGTCTGCACCAGATGGATCGCCTCGCGCCAGACTGCTGCCTGCAACCGGTTGGCGACGTGGCCGGGTACTTCCTTTTTCACCCGGATGGTGACCTTGCCGATATCCTTGTAAAACCGCTCAGCTGCCGGCACTGCGTCCGGATCAGTCAGGCCGTTTCCCATCACTTCAACCAGGGGGATCAGATGCGGAGGATTGAAGGGGTGGCCCAGAATGAACCGGCCGGGGTTTTGCCAGCCGGCCTGCATCTGGCCAAGCGTCAAACCGGAGGCAGAACTTGCCACAATAGCATCCGGAGCAATTACCGGCTCGATTTCGGCAAAGAGCGCATGTTTGACCGGCAGCCGTTCGGGCACGTTTTCCTGAATGAAACCAGCGCCTTCAACCGCCTCTCGCGCAGAACACGCAAAGGTGATCCGGTCCCGGTTTCCCCGCGCGGTCAGCCCCAGTTCGCTCATGGTTTCCCAAGCCTGATCGACATAGGCTTGCACGGCGCCCTGAGCGCCTTCGGCAGGGTCGTAGACCGCAACCGACCGGCCAGAGGCCAGGAACAGCGCCGCCCAGCTGGCGCCGATGGTGCCGGCGCCCAGCACCGCTGTGTGTGTAATATCCGCCATCTGAACAGCTCCGCTTCGACTAAAACAACCCCGTGTTGATTGGTGATGCAGCGGTCATGCCGCCGTCTATTGTGAACAGCTGCCCGGTAGCAAACCCCGCTTCGTCCGAGGCCAGCCAGACCGCCATTGCGGCAATATCAGCAGGCTGGCCGAAACGGCGGGCAGCGTGCCGGGCCAGAGCGTCCTGACGCGCCGCCTGCGGATCACCCGACAGGGCGAAGCCGGCCTCCAACATGCCGGTTTCGATCCAGCCCGGGCAGATCGCATTGCAGCGCACATCGGGCCCATGGTCCACGGCGATGGAGCGTGTCAGCCCATGCACAAAGGCCTTGGATGCGTTATAAAGCGCCATCGAGGGATCCGCAGTGTTGCCTGAGATGGAGCCGATATTGATGATCGACGCCCCCTTGGACATGACCGGAATGAATGCCCGGCACATGTTGAACACGCCCCGGCAGTTCACGCCCATGACCAGCTCCCAATCGGCGTCGGTGCTGTCCGCAACGGTCTTTTCGACCTGGACACCGGCGTTGTTGACCAGAACCTCCAACCCTCCCAGATCCTCGGCAAGCTCGTTCACGGCTTTGACGTCTGTCACATCCAAGGTGAACCATGCGATATTTGCATCCAGATCATCGGGGCGTTCTCCACGCCCGCCAACCATCACCGCTGCTCCTTCCTTGCGGAAAGCCTCAGCAATTCCCCGGCCGATCCCCTGACGTCCGCCGGTGATCAGCGCTCTTTTCCCTGCAAGCCGCATCAGTGCGCCACCATCACATGCCGGACCGAGGTATAGGCATCGAGCGCATAGACGCTCATGTCGCAGCCGGTGCCGGACCCTTTCATCGCCGCCCAGGGCATCTCCGGTGTACCGACGCCGTGGGTGTTAACCCAAGTGAAACCATAGCGCAGGCGGCTGGTCATCTCCATCGCGCGTCCGACATTGGCAGTCCAGACCGACGACGCCAGTCCGTAGCGCCCGCTGTTGGCGATGCGCAGGGCATCTTCGGCCTCTCCGAAGCGGGAGATGGAAACGACGGGACCGAAGACCTCGCTGGTTGCAACCTCGGCATCGTTGCTGACATTGGCCAGCACGGTGGGGCGGTAGAAGAACCCATCTCCTTCCCCTGATGAGCCGCCGGCCACGACTTCGCAGGACCGTCGGGCGCGATCGACAAACCCGGCTACCCGGTCGCGGTGGGCGGCTGAGATTACCGGGCCCATTTCCGTGCCTTCGGCCTTTTGCGCGCCGGTTCGGATCTGGCTGACTTGATTGTCGATTGCCGCGACCAGCTTGTCATAGATGCCATCCTGCGCCAGCACCCGGCAGGGCTGGGCGCAGTCCTGGCCTGCGTTGAAGAAACTGCCGTAGCGGATGGTTTCGGCTACCGCCCCGATATCCGCATCGTCAAAGACGATCACCGGGGCCTTGCCGCCCAGTTCCAGATGCACATGGCGGATTTGATTGCCCGCCGCGCGCATCGCCGCCATGCCGGTGGCCGGGCTGCCAGTGACGGTGATGGCCTCCATCTGCGGGCTGTTGATCAGCTGATCGCCGATACCCGGCCCGGTGCCGTGGATCACATTCAGCACGCCCTTCGGCAGGACCCCGTTCAACAGCTCCGCCAGGCGCAGAGTCGACAAAGGCGTCAGCTCAGAGGGTTTCAGCACCACGGTGCAGCCCGCCGCTATCGGCGCCGCCAGTTTCCAGGCCGCCATCATCAGCGGATAATTCCACGGCGCGATGGCGGCCACCGGACCCACCGGATCGCGGCGGATCATGCTGGTGTGGCCTGCCACATATTCCCCGGCGGCAGAACCGGTCATGGTGCGTGCCGCGCCTGCAAAGAAGCGGAACGTGTCAATGGTCAGCGGCATCTCGTCGTCGCGGGCAGAGGGCCAGGGCTTGCCGGTATTCAGGCTTTCAAGCCCGGCTAGCTCATCCTGATGTGCCTCCAGACAGTCTGCAATCGCCAGCAGCAGGGCTGACCGCTCTGCCGGGGTGCTGCGCGAAAAGCTGTCAAAGGCCTCCTCGGAGGACCGCACCGCAGCCTCCACCTGTTCCGGGCTGGCTTCACGCACTTGAGTGATCTCAGTTCCCGTGGCCGGGTCGGTGACCGGCAGCGCCGCCCCGTCACCGGCAACCAGTTCGCCGTTGATCAGCATCTTGGTCTGCATGGTCTCTCCCCCTTAGAATGCGACCTGATCGCCGCCCTTCAGGCCAAGACGCGCGCGCGCCTCTGCCGGGGTGGCAACCTTGTGGCCCAGATTTTCGATGATACTGCGGATTTTCTTGACCTGCTGCGCGCTGGACACGGCTTTTTCGCCCGGCCCGATGTACAGGCTGTCCTCCATCCCGACGCGGACATTGCCGCCCAGCAGGGCGCTTTGGGTGGTGAAGGGCATCTGGTGGCGCCCGGCCGCCAGAACCGACCATTCGTAGTCGTCGCCGAACAGCTTGTTGGCGATGGTGTGCATGTGCATCAGGTTGTCCAGATCGGCCCCGGCACCCCCCAGGATGCCAAACACCATCTGCACAAAGATCGGGCCGTCGATCCAGCCCTGGTCGCGGATCCACGCAAGGTTATACAGATGGCCCAGGTCATAGCATTCAAACTCGAACCTGGTGCCGTGGCCCTGGCCCAGTTCTTTCAGGCAATACTCGATATCCGCAAATGTGTTGCGGAAGATAAAGTCGCGGGTCATCTCCAGGAATTCCGGCTCCCACGCGTGTTTCCAGTTTGAATATTTGTCCTTCATCGGGAATATGCCGAAGTTCATCGACCCGATATTCATGCTGGCCATCTCGGGTGAGGCGCGGGTGGCGGCGCGCAGCCGTTCCTCGCGGGTCATCCCCAGCCCGCCGCCGGTGGAGACATTCATCACCGCATCTGTCGCCTGTTTGATCCGCGGCAGGAAGTCCATGAACAGATCCGGGTCCGGATCGGGCTTGCCGGTTTCCGGGTCGCGCGCATGCAGGTGGATAATCGAGGCCCCAGCCTCTGCTGCCTCGATCGAGGCGGCGGCGATCTCGCTGGGCGTGATGGGCAGATGCTCGGACATGGTCGGGGTATGTATCCCGCCGGTCGGGGCGCAGGTGATGATGACGGATTTCTGCTTGGCCATGGTTGCGTCCTCAGAGCTTCATCTGCTGCACCTGGGCAGACAATCCGCCGTCCAGCACCCACAGCTGGCCCGAGGCATAACGCGCCTCGTCCGAGGCCAGCCAGTTGACCAGATTGGCGATATCCTCCGGGGTGCCATAGGTGCGCATCGGATGGACATCGCGCACCGCCTGCTGCAGCTGATCAATGGTCTTTCCACCCCCGCCGGACCCATCGCCGGTGAAGAAGCTTTGCAGCATCGGCGTGTCTATATAGCCGGGGCAGATGGCGTTTACACGGATGCCCTCGGGGCCGTGATCGCAGGCCATCGCCCGGGTCAACGCATGCACCGCGCCCTTGGTGGCGCAATATGCCGCCAGGCCGGGATCGGCGATGAACCCGTCATAGGAGCCGAAGTTGATGATGCTGGCGCTGCTGCCCGATTTGGCCGCGGCGCGCAGCAATGGCAGCGCGTATTTCGACGCCAGGAAAGTGCCGGTGCAGTTCACCGCAAAGCTGCGGTTCCAGTCCTCCAGCGTGGTGTCCTCGATGGTCTTTTCAATCTCGATCCCGGCGGCGTTGACCAGAATGTCCAGCCTCCCGGCATCGGACGTCACCTGTTCCATCGCGACGATGGCATCAGCCTCTTGGGTGACATCCAATTTGACAAAGATGCTGCCGTCCTCGTCATGCGCTGCCAATGTTCCCTGCGGGGTCAGGTCTGCCGCATAGACCCGCGCGCCTTCGCGCAGGAACCGCGCAACAATGGCGCGCCCGATCCCGCCGCGGCCGCCAGTGACCAACGCGGTTTTGCCTTCAAGTTTTCCTGTCATCTGTGTTCCCTGGGTTCAAACGGTAATGCTCAGCAGCCACGGTCCAGTCCATGTGGTTGCGCACATACTGCTGGCTGGCGTCGGAGGGCGGATTGTAATCCCAATGCTCTCCGGCGCCTGCTTCCATTGCGGCATGAAGCGCACGGCGGGACTTCTGGGTGGCGATGATGTTGCAGCGCAGCTTCTCGCTGTTCCAGCGTTCAGCGACTTCGGCGGCAAAGGTGCGCGCGGCTTGCGCATAAGCCGGATCCTGGGCCAGATTGCGGGTCTCCAGCGGGTCCTTCGCCAGGTGATAGAGTTGCGGCGGGTCCGGATCGCAGTGAATGTATTTGAGCGGTCCGCGACGGATCATGAAGACCGGGTAGGGCGTCATCTCGGCGCAATACTCTCCGATGGCCTCGTCCACGGGGTCCGTTTCTCCCTGCGCCAGCGGCAGCAGCGACCGGCCATCCACCGGCTCGCCAAGGATCGTCTCATCACCACCCGCAATTTCCACGAAAGTCGGCAGCAGGTCGAGCAAGGAGCAGGCATTGGCTGCCGTGCCGTGCGCAATGCCCGGCCCCGCCATCACCAGCGGCACCCGGGCGGAATGCTCAAAGAAGTTCATCTTGTACCACAGCCCGCGTTCGCCCAGCATGTCGCCATGGTCGGCGGTGACGATGATGATTGTGTCTTCGGCTGCACCAATGTCTTCAATGGCTTTGACGATTTCACCGACCTTGCTGTCGAAATAACTGACATTGGCCAGATAGGCGCGCCGCGCGCGGCGCACCTCCACTTCACTTAAAGGGATGATGCTGGCCTCGATCCCATCCATCACCCGGCGCGAGAATGGATCCTGATCTTCGAGCGCCGGGGTGAATTCAGGCATCGGGATCTCCACGCCGGCGTAGAGGTCCCACCATTCGGGTTTCGCGACATAAGGATCATGCGGATGAATGAAACTCGCCACCAGGCAGAACGGAGCAGCCTGTCCCGCTGCCCGTTCCCGCCCCCGGTCGATCAGCCAGCGGCGCGCAGCAAATCCGACCTCGTCATCGTAGTCGGTCTGATAAGTGGCGACAGCTACACCGCTTTCCTTGACCGTCTGCATATTGTGATACCACTTGCCGATTCGCTCATCCGGTGCCTCCCAGTCCGGGGTCCAGGCGAAATCGGCGGGGTAGATGTCGGTGGTCACCCGGTCCTGAAACCCGTGTTTTTGATCCGGGCCGACAAAATGCATCTTGCCAGACAGGCAGGTGCGGTACCCCAGCGCCTTCAGGTAGTGGGCAAATGTCGGGACGGAGGCGCGAAACTCACTGGCGTTGTCATAGGCGGCAATGCGGCTGATCAGTTGCCCGGACATGAAGGCAAACCGCGACGGTGCGCACAGCGGCGAGTTGCAGTAGGCCGCATCAAACCGCATGCCGCGGGACGCCAGCGCATCGATATGCGGGGTCTTCGCCGCAGGGTGGCCATAGGCCCCGGTCCACTGCGGCGCCAGCTGGTCGGCCATGATGACAACGATGTTGGGCTGGGTCATCCCGCAGCCCCGGCATAGGCCTCCAGCACCAGCCCGTGAAAATGATGGACCGCGTGCTCCGACTTCCCTGACCCCGTGGGGTCGTTGACGATGCGCCCCTGGGTGAACGCGGGCGTATTCATGCCGCGCTGGACGCTTTCCACCAGATTGATGTCCTCGACCTGCAGCACCTCGTCCAGATAGCGGATAGCATCCAGCTCGCCCGCGTCGGGTTCCGGCGTTTCCAGGAAGAAGTCATAGGTCTCCAGCGTCCGGTCCGGCCCCACCGGAATGATGTTCAGAACAATCATGCTGGAGCGCCCTGGATAGCGCATCAGGCAAGTGGTCGGCCACAGCCACCAGACCGCATGGGTGCGCACGGTGGCATTGGAAACATCATAGGCCGTGTTCGCGGATTTCCCCGCATCCGCCATGTGGCTGGAGTAAATCCCGTGCGTGGTCACCTTGTAGGTGTCCATGTCCACCAGATCGCAGAAATCCTTGTGCGCGGTCGGGCAGTGGTAGCATTCCAGAAAATTGTCGACCACGTTCTTCCAGTTTGACTTGATATCGTAGGTCAGGCGGTGGCCGAAAGTCAGCTGGTCAATATCCGGTGCCCAATGGCGGATTTCGGTTTCCAGATTGCCGGACTGTTCTTTCAGCGATGCAGCCGTTGGATCCAAATTGACATAAACAAAGCCCGCGAACTCCTCGGCCTGCACCTGGTCCAGGCAGATGTCACCGGTGCTGAAATTCTCCAGATGTTCGGTGTCCGGCGCCCGCACCAGCTGGCCGTCCAGTTTGTAGACCCAGGCGTGGTAAGGGCACATGATGCGGGTAGTGCTGCCCTCACCCTTCAGCAGCTCATGCGCACGGTGCTTGCAGACGTTGTAGAAGGCGCGCAGCACACCCGCGCGGTCCCGGACCACGGCCACCGGCTGGCCCGCGATTTCCACGGTGACGTAGGAACCCGGCTCGCGCAGCTTTTCCACATGGCAGACCCATTGCCATGACTTGGCGATGATTTCCCGCTGATCAGCGGCAAACCATTCCCGCTGAACGTATGCATCCGCCTTGAGTGACTGCGAATTGCCTGCATCCGCGGAATAGCCTTCAGCGATAGATGCGAACTGTGCCTTGGTCGGTAGGTCTGTCACGGTGAACACTCCTTTGCCTGCCTCGTGAAGGCGTCAAAGATATGATCCGCGAAAATGACACCTATTACCGCACTCTAATCGCCTTTGATTGAACCTCATTCGCCATTTTGTGATACCATAGACGGGCGGTACATGGGCCAGGCCCGGAACTCAAAGGGCACCCTGCCTTCGATCCGGTCCTGCCGCGGCGGCAACCCGAAACGTTGCTTGTAGGCGCGCGCGAAATGCACATGACTGGGAAAGCCGCAGGCTTGGGCAATCTCTGAAATCGGCAGCTCGGTCTGGGTGACCAGCCCGCGCGACCGGTCCAGCCGGATATCCCGGTAGTACAGCTGCGGACTGGTTCGCACATATTCCTGGAACAGCCGGTTCAACTGGCGCTGCGACACCCCGGCCAGCCTGCACAGCTCGGGAATACTGATCAGCGTTTCCAGGTGGCGCTCCATGATCGCAATGGCTTTGCGGACCTTAGGCGGCGCCGCCAGCCCCATCGGCTCCAGCTTACCATCGGTCTGATGTGCGCCCAGCCCCCGCATGTTCCGGTAAAACAGGTACTTCGCGCAGTCGTTTGTCAGCGCATCGCCAACGATCCCGTGCAGCAGGAACAGCGCAAACTCTCCGGTTGCCGCGCCGCCGCAGCAGGTTCCGGTGCTGCCCTCGTGAACGAACAGGTCCTCGCACACATCAACTTCGGGGTATTTCTCCCCAAGGGCGTCGATATGCTCGTAGTGAACCGTCGCGCGCTTCCCCCGCAGCAGGCCCGCCTCGGCCAGGATAAAGGCCGCGGTGTCGAGCCCGGCGGTATAGCTGCCCGCCCGCGCGTGTTTCCGGATCAGGGACAGCAGCGGCTCGCCAGCGAAAGCTTCAGGCGTCCAGCTACTGGAAACAACAACGATATCAGGCTGCATCTGTTTCAGCCGATCCAGCGGGCTGACGGCAATTTCCAGGCCATTGCTGGCCCGGCACAGCGTCCCGGCCTCGCTGGCGATTTGCCATTGAAAAAGCTGCTTTCCGGCCAGATAGTTTGCTGCCCGGAACGGGTCCAGAAACGCCATTGTCGCCGCAAGATTGAAATGCGGTGTGACCAGGATCAGAATCTCGGTGGTATCATTTCTCTTTAACATGGCCTGACCGCAGCGGTTTACGGGATGCTCGAGCACGACCTAAGGAAACCATTCCCTTTACAGAAAAACCAGTCTTCGAAGGACAGGGAAGCGGTTGCAAACCTTCCGTGTCTTTCGAAGAACAGCCCTGCCGTTTCGGAAGAAATTCTCAACAACGTCTCTTTGCCCGAACGAACAGGTCAATCGAATGTGAGCCTTGGATTTCCCGCCGAAACAACTTCCCTGCCAGCCTCTTCGCAAACCCACTTTGAAAACTTGCCTACCATTGGCCTGTCGCCGGCATTGCTGATCATTGAATAACCACGGCTAGAGCGGACTGTTTGCGGGCTTGCCGGGACGAGCCGGCCCTGTTCAAAGAACTTTCTGATGAAGGGGAGAAAGCCTATCGCAATCCCCCGGCCATAGGCCGCTGCCTCGAGAACAATATGCGGCTCCTCCAGAACCTCTCCGCGGTCTGCAAACTCGGCCGGCGCCCCAGCCGCCGCGAGCCAGTGGCGCCATGTACTGCGATCCCTATAGTGAATGGGCGGCAAGTGCCCGTTCCAAAACGCATCCGGCAACTGCACCCCAGGGGCAGCAACCGGGACAGCTTTGGTATCAAACAGCAGTTCTGCGCCGGATGCAGGGCTATCCAATTCGGCCCAAACGATTGAGACGTCCGCGAGGCCCGCATCCGGCGGTCCGATCGTGTGGATCAGATCCACTCTCAGACCAGGATGCTGCGCTTCGAATGCGCCGATACGGGGCAGCAGCCATTGCGATGAGAGATAGGGCCCGACCGAGACCCGCAGCACTTCCTGGGCTGTCAGCTTCCCGGTGATCTCTTTGAGCTCGTTCCAGATCACTTCTGTTGCGCGTGCCAGTTCGGCGCCATCCTGCGTGAGCCGGACTTCGCGCACGCGGCGTTCGAACAACCGTATTCCAAGAGCGTTTTCAAGCGCCGTAATGCGGTGGCTGACTGCCGAAGGTGTTACATTCAGGACCTGGGCCGCGCGGGAAAAGCTCAGGCTTTCAGCGGCATGATGAAAATAGACCAGGGCACCCAGATAGGATGGATCTTTGGCGTCGGGCAGCATGAGTGTTCCATGTGTGAGCTTGGCTCAACCATCATGTGTTGAATTGGAATTTGTCAATTGTATTTGCTGAGGACCTTATGGCGGTCAGGAAACCCGCGAGGAACAGTCCAATGCCATCTGCACGCCACAGCATCCGGTCCGCTGCTATTGAAAACGGCCTCTTGGTTTTAACCTGGGAGGATAGCCACGAAAGCCGGTTTCATCCCATCTGGCTGAGGCACCAATGCTGGTGTCCGGACTGCGGCACCCCGGAGACCGGTGTTCGCGGCATCCGACTGCACCATATCGACGAAGGGGTCTCCATCGAGAGTGCGGTGGTGGAGGGGAACGGCGTTCAAGTGACTTGGCCGGATGGGCATCGGTCCGAATATGCTGCTCGCTGGCTGCGCAATCACTGCTATTCCGATGCAGAGCGTGCTCGCAGGCAAGTGCAGCCTGTTCTGTGGGACAGAACTCTCAGCTCGAATATCCCGGTCGGATCGCTGATTGAGGCCGAGGCGGACCCGGCAGCCCGTTTGAAAATTCTTGAAATGGTGCGTGACTACGGGTTCTGCAAAATCGTGGATGCGCCGGCCAACCGTGAGGAAAGCCAGCGCATGATCCGGCTGGCCGGCGCCCAGCGGCAGACACATTTCGGCACCTATACGCTGAAGAAGAAGACGACCGTGACCAATGTGGGCGATACCACCGGTCTGCTGGATCCGCATGTGGACGAACCCTACCGTTATGCGGCCATCGGGATCACCGTGTTTCAGGTTCTGCGGCCCAGCTCGAACGGAGGCGCCTCGACCCTGGTGGACGGGTTCGAAGCCGCGCGGCACCTGAAAGAGCAATGGCCGGAGGATTTCGAACTTCTGTGCAAAACGCCGATCACCTGTCAGCGCTTCGACCCTGGCGACAACAGCCATGGCAACATGCGCTGGTACAAGTCCCGCCTGCCGGTCATCCGGCTGGATGACCGGGGCAAGGTCTGCGGGGTGCGGATGAACGAGCGGCAAATCTCACCACTGGATGTGCCTGCCGATCAAGTGGTGCCGGTCTACCGCGCGCTGAAACGGCTGTTTGAGATTCTCTATAGTGAGGATCTGCGCCTGACCTTGGATCTGAAGGCGGGTGAGGGCCTGCTGTTCGACAATCAGCGGCTGCTGCACGGCCGGACCGGTTTTGCGCGCGAAACCCCGCCGCGCACTGTGCTGACGTCTTCGGTTGATCTGGATGACTTCCATTCCAGCATGCGCTTGCTGCAACGGGATCTGGACCCGGATGCCATGCATCTGGTGCTGCAGCAGGGGATGGCGGGATGAGCGGCCCGTTCAAAGTGCTGGCCCTCGGCGGCGACCATATCGGCCCTGAGGTCGTGGCCAGCGGGCTGGCGGTGCTTCGTCAAGCCGCGGATCAATTCGGAGTGGCGGTCGAGATTGAGGAAGATCTGCTTGGCGGCGCATCCTGGGACGTGCATGGCACATTCTGCACGAATGCAGTTGCGGCCAAAGCACGATCCGCAGACGCCATTCTGGTCGGTGCGGTCGGCGGGCCGGAATGGGACGGTCTCAGGATCGACGGGCCGGTCACGGAAACGGACGGCCTGACCCGCCTTCGGATTGAGCTGGATGTCTACAACGCGTTGCGCCCCGCGCGTGCATGGTCCGCGCTTCTTCCGCACACACCCTACCGGCAGGAGGTCGCGGAAGGTGCTGACCTGATGGTCGTGCGGGAAAATTCAGGTGGCATCTACTATGGTGAGCCCCGCGGGCGCGAGGTCCTGAGTGACGGCCAGATCCGGGCCTTCGAAATCAGCGAATACCGTACCCATGAAATCGAGCGCATCGCCCGCTGCGCGTTTGAGGCGGCACGCGGGCGGCGCGGGCATGTTACCTCGCTGGACAAGTCCAATGTGATGGAGAGCGGCAAGCTTTGGCGTGAAACGGTGGAACGGATCGGGCGCGACGAGTACCCCGATGTCAAACTCAGCCATCTGCTGATGGATTATGCGCTCTTCGCCGTGGCCCGCGCGCCGCGGAACTTTGACGTGCTGCTGGCGGACAACCTGTTCGGCGATCTCATCTCGGATCTGATCGCGGTGGTCTCCGGGTCGTTGGGCATGCTGCCTTCCGCAACCCTGCCCACCGCTGCGAGCGCAGGGCACCCGGTGAAAGGCGGCCTTTACGAGCCGACTCATGGCAGCGCTCCGGATATCTCCGGCCAAGGCATAGCCAACCCGATCGGCGCGATCCTGTCGATTGCGATGATGTTCGAGCATGGTTTTGGTTTGCCTCAAGCCGCGCGTGCCATCGAACGGGCTGTGGAGAAAGCTCTGAATTCCGGTCATCTCACTCCCGATTTGGGCGGGCATGCCGACACAGCCCAAGTCACGCAGGCCGTTTTGATCAACTTGATCTCGAAAAGCGCCTAGGTGCCGCGCAAACCTGAGTTCAGGACATTTTTTGAGTTCTCGGCAAACACGGTGCGAGCTAAGGCTCCCTGTGAACCCACAAAACTGGAAAAGACCGGTTTATGCTTCAAATGTGTTTCTGCATTTACAGCTGTTAAATCAGGCGGCGATGCCAGCTTGCCCCGCGAAACCGCATCCTTACAGGTGTTCGGAGCTGTGCAATTTTGTCACCAGATTTGCTTGTGTTTGCGGGTTGATCCAATACTGACCCCGAACTGGCGTGAGAATGCTTTGGACAGCGACTGTGCGGAAGAATAACCGCTCCGCAGCGCGACTTCGTTCAGCGTCAGATCCGTGTGTGCCACAAGATCGCGGGCGCGCGTCAGACGCATCAGCTGATAGTAGCGCTGTGGAGGCATGCCCAGCTCCCTGACGAAAATCCGCGACATGGACCGGACCGAAAGGTTGGCCTGTTTGGAAATGGTTTCAGTGGACAAGGGGACCTCGATGTTCTTGGCCATGATGGCTGTGCAGCGCCGCAGGTTATGCGAGCCCTTGGGTTGCATGGATCCCGCACCTTGGCCTTCAAAGCGAGAGCCGTCGTGCAGGAACATGCTGGCGGCATCATGGGCCAGCGCGTCGCCATAGAGTTCTGAAATGAGGGCGATCATTAGATCCATCGCCGTTGAAGCACCGCCGCAGGTCCAGATTTGATCATCCCGCACGAAACGGTCAGGCAGAACTTCAACATTCGGAAAAACCTCGGAAAATTCTGCGAGTGTCTGCCAGTGCAAAGTGGCCTTGCGGCCTTCAAGCAGCCCCCAGGAGGCAAGGATCCAGGCACCGGTGTCAGCCCCAATGACCGTCTTGGCTCGTTTGGTGAGTGTGACGCACTTCCTGCTGACGGGATCAGCAGCGTCCTGCCGGAAGTCATCGCCGCCAACGACCATAAGCAGATCGCACCTTTCCGCGTCAGCGCGCGGTATGTCTGGAGAAAGACGCAGACCGCTTGAACTGCGGACCGAAGTATCTTTGGGAGTGAGGATGGACCAGGAAATATTGGCCCCAGTCTGGTCACGCACTACCCGCAGAGGCTCCAGCAAACAAGCCAAGAGCATGTTTGAGAACTTCTCGAAGAGAAGGATGTTGACCTTAAGAGACATCAATTCGTCCGAAATGGATTAAATTTTGGCATTTTTGGACAAATTTGATGCGGGTATCAAGGCTAACCTTCCCGGAAGTTCTACCGATTCACCGTCCAAACAAGCGGGAGACTTTGACCATATGAACGACCGTCCCTTGTCGAATGTCCGGGTTCTCGATTTTGGCCAGTACCTGGCTGGGCCGCTTGTTGGCATGATGCTTGCCGACATGGGAGCTGAAGTGATCCGCATTGATCCGCCCGGCGGGCCGCGGCTCAAATCCCCCGCGGCAGACATGCTGTCGCGGGGCAAATCCTTTCTTGAGCTGAACCTGAAGACGGCAGAGGGGCTGGAGACCGCTCTTCGCCTCGTTGAACGCTCTGATGTTGTAATCGACAATTTCCGCCCAGGTGTAATGAGCCGCCTGGGGCTTGGACCGGAGGCGATGCGCTCCATCAATCCGGCGGTCATCTCCCTGTCGATGCCGGGCTTTGCGTCTGCGGACCCGGAACTTGCGGATGTCGCCGCCTGGGAGGCGGTAATTGCTGCGCGGACCGGCCAATTCACGGATATGGGGCTGAACCGGCGGCTGATGGGGATCAATCCCTCCTTCACGCCGCTGGCGCTCGCCTCGGCCTACGGGTCGACCTTTGGCGCGATGTCGGTCCTGTTTGCGCTTCATTCCCGCGGCCGCAACGGCGGGGAGCACATCGAAGTGCCGCTGGCGTCAGCCCTGCTGGAAGGCCTTGTCTACAATTGCGAACAGATTGAGGACTACCCGGAGCGTTATAAATCCCCGCGCGAAGTAGAGCTGGAGCGGCGCGCGGCGGCAGGGTTGCCGATGAATCTGGAGTTCGAGGAACTGTCTGAGTTCCTTGACCCGTTCTACCGCACCTATCCCTGCGCCGACGGTCGCGGATTTTATGTTGTGGCCTGCAGTATCAAGGGCCACCCCGAACGGGCGCTGGAGACGCTCGGGCTGGGCGAACTGGTGAGTGAGCTGCCGGACTTCGATGCTTACTTGGATCAATCCGATTGGCCGGCGGACTGGTCGATGCGCAGCTACCCGGTCGGCGTGTCCGATCGAGCGCGCGTGTCCAGCGCCATGAAAGAAGCTTTTCTGACCCGTCCGGCACATGAATGGGAAGCGCGGTTTGGGGCGGCCAAAGCACCCGCCACGGCACAGCGGACCACCAAGGAGTGGCTGGACGATCCGCATGCGCTGGCTTCCGGCCTGGTGCTGAAGGTTGACGACCCCAAGCATGGCGAAATGCGCCAGATGGGCAACATCGCCTGGCTGGCGGATGACCGTGGTGCGGCCGTCAAGCAGCCAGCCCGCCCCGCGGATCTGGATATGCTGCTGGCGGAAGAGCCGCGCTCCACCGCGGTTGGTGAAACTGGCAATCAAGGGTGGCTTGAAGGGCTCAAGGTGCTTGACCTCACCAATGTCATCGCCGGTCCAACCATCGGCTCGACCCTGGCCCGGTTCGGGGCCGAGGTTACGCTGGTTCAGCCTGTTTCCCCGTCGGTGGATCCGTGGAACGCTGTGGTCTTTGGCCTGCATGCGCACCGCGGCAAGGAGAGCATCCTGCTCAACCTGCGCAGCGGCGAGGGACAGGACGTTCTGGCCCGGCTGATTGCCGAAGCTGATGTGGTCACCATGAACGGCACAGATGCGCAGCGCGATGCGCTCGGCCTGTCGCCGGAGCGGATGAAGGAGATTAATCCGCAGCTGATCCTGGTCCAGCTTGACGCCTTCGGCGGGCCGCTGCAGGGGCCGAAGTCGAACCACCTTGGCTATGACGACCTGGCGCAGGCCGCCACTGGTGTGATGCTGCGGTTCGGGGGCGGTATGGACACGCCGGAGGAGCACGCGCATTTCGGCACCATCGACGTGCTGACCGGGTATTGCGCCTGCGTTGCGCTTGGCGGCGCCTTGATCAAGCTGCGGCGCACCGGAGAAGGCAGCATCGCACGGGCTGCCCTGGCGGGGGCTGGCAATCTGATCCAGGCCGAGTTCATGTATGATTTCAACGGGCGTGCGCCCTTCGACGAGCCCGCGGGGCGTGAAGCGCTTGGCTGGGATGCGTTTTATCATTGCTATAAGGCTGCCGACGGCTGGATGTTCTTTGCCGCCCCGAAGGAGCGCCAAACCGCCCTTGCCGCTGTTGCGGAACTAAGCGATCTGGCTGATCTGCGAGAGACAGAACTGCAACCGGCATTGGCCGAGCGTTTTGCAACCCAGCCCGCAGCCTTCTGGAGTGCAGCCTTGTCCGGCACTTCCAGCGCAGCGGTTCCGCTAGGATCCCTGCATGCGACCCGCGATGCCTCTTTGCAGCTGGAGAGCGGGGGGGCGATTGATCTGTCGAAGGACACCTTTCGGGTGATCCGCCATGACCAGCACCCGATGGGGCGCTGGTGCGATCTGGTGGCTCCGAATGCCGTCCGGCCCGAGCGAAGCCGCATCGCCATCCCGTCGTATCTGCCAAAATACGGGCAGCACACGCGGGAAATCCTGACCCGCCTTGGATTGGATGAAGAGGCCATCGGCAAGTTAATCGCCTCGGGGGCCGCCGCCACGCAATGGGCGGACAAATATCTTCCCGAATGAGTGAAGAAGGCGGCCGGATCTGCCCGGTGTTCAACGAATTCGTGGAAGGCGTCTGCGGCGAAGTGCAGGGCTGGCAGGCCGACAGGCAGCGGGAGGCCATAAACGGCCTCCCACTCTATAAACACTGCCTTGCCTGAACGAGCATCTTAGGATCCGTCTGGATCTTGCCGCAGCCATTTCTCAAGCCGCATAGTGTGCCTGAACGCAGTGCGCAAAATGCGGTGCGCCAGGCACATATGGCCTCCGGGTTTTGTCAGCGCCGGTGCGCCGGGCCACGGCACAGAACAACAAGGATTGGAATTGTGATTCAGCCGGAACAGGAAAGCGCAGGCCCCGCTATCACACCGCGCACCCGAGCGCGGGCACGCCATATTCTGGATCACTATTTCGTCGGTCCTGCCCGCGATGAACGGGTGCTTGAAATCTGGGGCTACACCGGCCGCTACAGCTACCGGCCTGGCGAAACTGTGGGTTTGCAGGTGTCGACAACTGCCGAAACCTGGTCTCTGGAGGTGGGACGGGACGGAGCAGATTATGTCCCTGTGCTGCGGGCGGAAAACCTGCCGGGCCGGCATCAGGACACGCCCCTGGACTGCTCGGTCAATGGCTGCGGCTGGGATATCAGTCATTCGTTTGTTATTCCGGATGACTGGGCGGCAGGCGCCTATCTGATCACCCTGCGGGCAGACCGCGCAGATGACGCTGTCGAAGAACACCATGTGATCTTTGTCCGGCGGGCTGCACATGCCGATCCAGCCCCTATGGTGCTGGTCTGCGCAACCGGAACCTGGCTTGCCTATAACTGCTGGGGTGGATCCAGCGCTTATGAAGGAATTACGGGACCGGATTGCAATGCCTTTTCCCCTGTGCTGTCGAACCAGCGGCCCTGGACCCGCGGGTTCTGCAAGCTGCCCCAAGGTGCTCCCCGCGCCTTGACCGAGAGGCCGACCGATCCCGGTGGCATGGTGCGTTACCCTTATATGGAGTGGGCTTACGCCTACGGGTATTCAAAGAAATACGCCTCGGCTGGCTGGGCTAGCTATGAACGCCACTTTGCCCGCTGGGCGGAGGCCGAAGGCTACAATTTCGAAATCGTCACGCAGCACGACCTGGAACTGGAGCCGGACCTTCTGGCGGGCCACCGGTGTGCGGTCTTCGTCGGCCATGACGAATACTGGACAGCGGCTATGCGCGAACGGGTAGAGCGTTTTACCGAAAACGGGGGCCGGGTCGCGCGCTTCGCCGGTAACTTCTTGTGGCAGACGCGGCTCGAAAACAACGCGCAAACACAGGTCTGCTACAAATACACGGCCAAGGAAGCCGACCCCCTTATGGGAAGCGATCAGGAACACCTTCTAACCGGTGCCTGGGATGCCCCGCCGGTCAACCGGCCCGGCGCGCAGACCTTCGGCGTGAATGGCCTGAAAGGTGTTTATGCAGGTCTCGGGAATTGCGTCGGCCAAGGCAGCGGCGGGTTCACGGTCTACCGCCCGGACCATTGGTCGCTGGACGGCGCGCGGCTTGGCTACGGCGACCAGTTAGGCGCGACATCGCGGATTTTCGGCTACGAGGTGGATGGGGTGGATTTCACCTTTGACGACGGGCTGCCTTATCCGACTGGCCGGGACGGCACCGCCGGATCAGTCGAGATCATTGCTTTAGGCATGGCGACGAATGTCGAGGCGGATTTCGCCCACTGGGGCGAGACCCTCTACATCGGAACCGCCGATGCTGAATTTAAGGCACTGACGATGCACGGTGAACTGACGGCAGAGACGCTGGACAAATCCAGCCGCGGCAACGGGGCAGTCATCTACTGGGAAAAGGGCAATGGCGAAGTGTTTTGCGCTGGAACCTGCGAATGGGTCGCCGGGCTGACACGCCGTGACAGTCAGGTAGAGATCATCACCCGCAATGTCCTGGACCGGTTCTGCCGATAAAGGGGCGAAGCGAGGAAGTCTCTCGAAGCCTTGAACCGCGGCCTGCTCCGTTGCCGCTCTTCACCGGTGCTCCTCCGGCTGCAACACTGCACACGTGTGGCCCCATTTCGTAGTTCAGAGGGTTAGCTTTCGCAGGCGCAGCGAATTCAAACTTGCCGCCTTTCCCGGGGGCAGAAGGTGGAAAGGAAGCAAAGGTCGTGTCCGCTCCGGGCGCCATGCTGCCATGCGGTGCCGCAGTTTCAGGTCGCTCAACGAAATTGAAAGCCGGCATTGTCCTTCTCTGTCTTGGTTCCGTCACCGCGCGGCGAAAGTACGGTTTCAACTTACGATCTCACCCCCGGCTGAACGGCTGCTTCGCTGACACCTGCTGATTCACAGCGAAACCACGCCGCAGTTGCAAGCGAATGCTGTGTCAGCAAACACCCGGAAGGGCAACGGCAGCAAAGTCCGGCACAGCAAACCTTGGCTTTTCACGCAGCAAAAGTCAGCAATCGGCCCTATTTCGGTCCGCTGTCCATCCCACCAAGCGTGATCCTCGACAGCCTCGCATCATCTTCCGGCTCCCATTTCTGACGCAGGCCGCGGACATAATCCGCGTCAATTTTCAGCTTTTGCCGTTCCTTGGCGAGGACGCGTTTCACGGTCCGGGCCACCAGTTGCGCAATGCGCGTGACCATCCGCATCGCCGGGCGGATTTCTTTCAGAGTTTCATCCCGCGCACCCTTGGTATCCGGAGCGGCCGCGCCCCAAGTCAAGCCTGCCTGCTGATCCGCAGACGCCTCCCGCCAGCAAATCGCCCCATCAGCACCCAGATGGTCTTCCCCCACTGAAGTGGTCCTCCGCTATGTTTAGTAAAACGGAGGAAACGCATGGCCAACAAGCGACCAAAGCCAGAAGAGATTGTCACGAAGTTGCGGCAGGTTGAAATACTGACCGCGCAAGGAATGCCGCGTCTGGATGCGATCCGGCAGATTGGCGTGACTGAACAGACCTATTACCGCTGGAAGAAGAAGTACGGTGG
>NZ_JWLG01000021.1:0-103397 GCF_000813905.1 Leisingera sp. ANG-M6 | reverse complement strand
GGGCCTGGCCGCCTGCGACACCGGCGCCCCGGCGTCCAGCCCGCCGCAAAAGCAAGAACCAGCGGCAACCGGTGTGAAAGTCTCCGGGTATGGCCGGGTTGGGGTGTCCACCAGCTTCTAGCACACACGGGCAATACCCGGTCCGGGTTCCTGTCCCGTCCGGTTGATGCCTGCTGCTGTGTGTTCCGTATCTGATATGCTGATCTTCAGCAGTTAAGGTTGGCGGCGCCGCCAAGGGGCGGAGGCGGGACGGGAGGGTTGCTCCCGCACGCGAAACGTCGTCTGTGCGTGCCCTTGCCAAAGGGCCCTGTTCCAAAGTGCCGGGGGTGTCAGGCCCGGCGGTGACCGCGATCAATTGGAACTATGCCGCACGCCGCTTAAGATCCCGTGAGACCAGCGTACGCAGGGTGCGCAACACCCTGGGCATTGCGTTTGCTGCCGCTGTTTCGCTGTGAGTATTTAGGGAAAGATGAAGGCGCAGGCCCGGTGTTTTCATCTTTCCCGAAATTCTCAAACTCCGCCGCCCGGAACGAAACGCCGGCGGGGCATGGCGCGGCGCACGGCCCAACGGGCGCGGGCGCATCTTTGATGCGTTTGCGGCGGGCGGGAGTGCCGCTTTGTGTCCTCCAGGGCGGGCGGGGCGGAATCATTTGATCCATCAGCCCCTTTTGCCCTAAACGCGGGGGCATGGACCATTTTCTCTACCGCGACGGCGCGCTTTTCGCCGAAGACGTTCCCATCTCCGAGATCGCCGCGGCGGTGGGCACCCCGTTCTATGTCTACTCCACCGCCACCCTGTTGCGCCATTTCCGCCTGTTCGACGAGGCGCTGGAGGGCACCGACCACCTGGTCTGCTTTGCGATGAAAGCCGCCTCCAACCAGGCGATCCTCAAGACGCTGGCGCAGGCTGGCGCGGGTATGGACGTGGTCAGCCAGGGCGAATACCTGAGGGCCAAGGCGGCGGGCGTGCCGGGCGACAGGATCGTGTTTTCCGGCGTCGGCAAGACGGCAGAGGAAATCCGCGTGGCTTTGACCGGCGGTATCCGCCAGTTCAACGTGGAATCCGAGCCGGAGATGGAAGTGATCAGCGCCGTGGCTGAGGAATTGGGCGCCAAAGCCCCCATCACCATCCGGGTTAATCCGGATGTGGATGCCAAGACCCACGCCAAGATCGCCACCGGCAAATCCGAGAACAAGTTCGGCATCCCGATTGCCCGCGCCCGCGAGGTCTATGCCCGCGCCGCCGCGCTGCCAGGGCTGGAGGTGGTGGGGATCGACGTCCACATCGGCTCGCAGCTGACCGACCTGGAGCCGTTCCGGCTGGCCTATCAGAAGGTGGCGGAGCTGACCGAAACGCTGCGCGCCGAGGGCCACAACATCCGCCGCCTCGATCTGGGCGGCGGGCTTGGCATCCCGTATGAGCGCTCCAACTCGGCGCCGCCGCTGCCGGTGGAATACGGCCAGATGGTCAAGGAGACCCTGGGCCACCTTGGCTGCGAGATCGAGATCGAGCCGGGCCGCCTGATCGCGGGCAACGCGGGCCAGCTGGTCAGCAAGGTGATTTACGTAAAGTCGGGCGAGGGGCGCGATTTCCTCATTCTGGACGCGGCGATGAACGACCTGATCCGCCCGGCGATGTATGAGGCGTATCACGATATCATCCCGGTTGAGGAAGCCGCCGCGGGCGTGGAAAGCCAGCCCTATGACATCGTCGGCCCGGTCTGCGAGACCGGCGATACCTTTGCCAAGCAGCGCGACCTGCCGCCGCTGGCTGCGGGCGATCTGGTCTCCTTCCGCAGTGCGGGCGCCTATGGCGCGGTGATGGCGAGCGAGTACAACTCCCGCCCCTTGATCCCCGAAGTGCTTGTGCACGGGGATCAATTCGCGGTTATTCGCCGCCGCCCGGACTATGAAGAGATGATAAACCGCGATACCATCCCGGAGTGGCTCTGAAGCGATCCGGGCGCGAACCGGCGCGGGCCACCGGAGGAAATGGCCCGTATGCCCTTTGACCGCCATAGAAACCGGCAGGCCGATCCGGCCCTGAAACCCCTGCGCTGGCCGCTGGCCTTGACGCGGGCCGGTCTCGTGGCAGAGCGTGCTTTGCGCAGTTTCTGGCCGCTGGCCTCATTGATGATGGCAGCGCTGGCGGCGCTGATGCTCGGGCTGCACCAGATGCTGCCGGAGCGGCTGGTCTGGACCGGTGCGATGGCGGTGCTGATCGCCGCCGCGGCGGCGCTGGGCTGGGGGCTCTGGCGCTTCCGCTGGCCCAGCAAGGCCGCGGCGCTGGACCGTCTGGATCAGACCCTGCCGGGCCGCCCCGTCTCAGCCTTGCTGGATACCCAGGCCATCGGTGCAGACGACGCTGCTTCCGCCGCGCTATGGCAGGCACACCAGCGCCGGATGGCCGCGGCGGCGGCAAGGGCCAAGGCGCCGGCACCCGATCTGAATATTGCCTCCTCCGACGCTTACGGCCTGCGCTATATGGCGGGGCTGATGCTGGCAGTGGCGGTTCTGTTCGGCTCGATCTGGCAGGTCGCCACGGTCAAGGACCTGGGTGCAGGCGGCAGCGCGGCCCTGAATGGCCCGGCTTGGGAGGGCTGGGCAGAGCCGCCCGCCTATACCCGCCTGCCGGTGCTCTATCTGAATGACCTGGACGCAGGGGTGCTGAAGCTGCCTGAGGGCAGCCGCGTCACCCTGCGCTTTTATGGCGAACTGGGTGCGCTGGAACTGGCGGAGACTGTGTCCGGCCAGGGCGGCAGCGAAGCGGAACCGCCGCAGGCTGCGATGGAATTCGATGTCACCCGCAGCGGCAGCTTTGCCATCGAGGGCGATGGCGGGCGCAGCTGGCAGGTGGAGGTGATCCCCGACAACCCGCCCATGGTGGCGGTTGCAGGCGAGCCGGAACTGGAAAACGACGGCTACACCACCCTGGCTTTTGCAGCGCAGGATGACTACGGCGTGGCCGCCGGGCAGGTGCGCATCGCATTGGATCTGGTGGCGGTGGAACGTCAGCATGGGCTGGCGGCCGATCCCGATCCGCGTGAGGCGCTGGTGCTGGACCTGCCGCTGCCCCTCAGCGGGTCGCGCCAGGACTTCACCGAGAAGCTGATCGAGGACTTTGCCCAGCACCCCTGGGCCAACCTGCCGGTGGTCTTTACCTTCTCTGCCACCGACGAGGCTGGGCAGTCTTCGGCCGCTGCGGGTTACGGCGCCGAACTGCTGACCCGCCGCTTCTTCGATCCGCTGGCAGCGGCTGTGATCGAACAGCGCCGCGACCTGCTGTGGGCGCGCGCCAATGCGGTGCGGGTGGCGCAGGTGATCCGCACCCTGACGCACCGGCCAGAGGGTCTGTTCCGCGACTATGGCGATTACCTGCGGCTGCGCACCATCCTTCGGCGGCTGGAAAGCTATACCGTTGCCGGCACGATCCCCGAGCCGCGGCAGGAGGAGATTGCCGCCGCGTTGTGGGATCTGGCGGTGCAGCTGGAAGAGGGCGACGTGGGCGACGCGCTGGAGCGGATGCAGCGGGCGCAGGAGCGGCTGAGCCAGGCGATGCGCGACGGCGCCAGCGAGCAGGAGATTGCCCGGCTGATGCAGGAGCTGCGCGAGGCGACCCAGGACTATCTGCGCCAGCTGAGCCGGATGGCTGAAAACAATGGCGAGATGATGGACCCGGGCGATATGCCCGAAGACATGATGACGCTCAGCCAGGATGACTTGCAGGCAATGATGGACCGCATCCAGGAACTGATGGAGCAGGGCCGCATGGCCGAGGCCGAGCAGGCGCTGCGCGAGTTCCAGGAGATGATGGAAAACATGCGGATGACCCGTTCGCAGCAGGGGCAGGGTCAGGGCAATGAGGGCCGCGAGGCGATGGAGGGGCTGGCAGAGACCCTGCGCGAGCAGCAGGGGCTGTCGGATCAGGCCTTCCGCGACCTGCAGGAGCAGTTCAACCCCGGCGCCCGCAGCGGCGAGAGCCAGGGCAACGAGGGCCGCGATGGCGGCTTGGGCCGCGGCCAGAGCCACCAGGGCGGCCAGGGCGGCGACCAAGGCGACGGTCAGGGCGGCGAGGGCGCAGAGAGCCGCAACCCGGATGGCCAGGGCGGCCAGGGCGGCAGCAACCGCGAACAGCCGGGGCAGGGCGGCGCGCTGGCCGACCGCCAGCAGGCGCTGCGACAGCAGCTGCAGCAGCAGCGCGAAGGATTGCCCTATCTGGGCGGTGAGGCCGGTGAGGCCGCACGCGAAGCGCTGGACCGCGCGGGCCGCGCCATGGAGGGCGCCGAGGACGCGTTGCGCGGCGGCGACCACGCCGAGGCCATCGACCGCCAGTCCGACGCCATGGAGGCGCTGCGCGAAGGCATGCGCAGCCTGGGCGAGGCGCTGGCGCAGCAGCAGCAACCGGGGCAGCAGAACGGGCAGCAGCCCTCAGCCAATGCGCAAGGAGAGCGGCTGGACCCGCTGGGTCGCAACAACGGCAGCATCAATGACGGCGGCAAGGTGGGCGAGGGCACGGCCTACCGCCGCGCCTGGGACCTGCTGGAGGACATCCGCCGCCGGGCCGGCGAGCGCGAGCGCGACGAGCGGGAGCGCGGCTACCTGCAGCGGCTGCTGGACCGGTTCTAACCCCGGCAGCGCAGGGTGCTGCAGGCAAATCTGCGGCGCAATTACTTCAGAAATGACCCCGGATTACTGGGTGGCGGTGACAGACTTCACCTGGTTGTCCAGCCACAGCCGCGCCTGATCGACCCAATCCACATAGCTGCTGAGAACCGGATCTGCCTGCGGCAGCTTCTCGGCAATCAGCGGTGCCTTGTCATAGACCATCAGCAGGATCAGCGCCGCAATCACCGACAAGGCAAAGCCGCGGGCAAAGCTGCTCTTGCGCGGTACCGGCAGCGCCTCCGGGTCCGCCTGCGGCGCAGGGGCCGCGCTGCCGGCAGAGCGCAGGGTGGAGTTGATTTCCTCGATGTCCGGCAGGAGTTCCTTGCGCGAGCCGCTTTCGGCAGCGGCGATCTGGCGCGGGTCCTCGCCGCGCATGCGGGCCATCCGGTCGCGGGCCTGGCGGCTGCGGCGGGCGGCTTCGTCCTCGGCGGGCGCTGCTTCCTCCAGCCCCAGATCGGGCTGGGTTTCCAGGCTCTGGCTTTCCGCGGCGCGCAGTTCCGCTTCCCGCGCGGCTTCCTCGCGCAGGATATCGGACATTTCCGGATCCAGCGAACGTCCCCGCTGCGGCGGCTGCGGTGCCTGTTCAGGCTCAGGCTCTTCGTCCGAAATGTCTTCATCCGCGCCGGGCTGCCCGGCCGCGTCGTCTTCGGTGCTGTCCTGGGGCGGCTCTGCGGCGGTTACCGCCTCTTCCGGGTCCGCTTCCTGTGCAGGTCTCTCCGATGTGCCGGTCTCAGGTTCAGGCTGCGGCTCAGGCTCCGGTTCGGCGTCCTGTTCCGCCTTTGCTGTCAGCTCCCGTTCGGACTTTTCCTTTGCCTCGGCTTCGGCTGCCCGGGCAAAGGCTTCCTCGATGCCGATATTTTCAAGTGCGGCATCTTCCGCCGCATCCGCGCCCGCTGCCGCCTGGAACCAGGTCTGGCCGCAGTTGGAGCACTGCACATCCCGGCCCTCAGGCGGGATCACATCTTCAGGCACTTCGTACTGGGCTGCGCAATTCGGGCAGGTCAGGCGCATCATGCTCTCCTCGGCACCTTCCCGCCGCCCTGACTGGCGGCAGGTTGTTTTTTTAAGGGATTATAGGCATCCGCCGCATCTTGCGAAAGCGGCAATTGCCGCAACCTGCCGGCCCCGGGTTTCCCGGCAACAGAGCCCCCATTGAAACTGCCGGCCCCTTGGGGCAAAACAGCCGGGCGCCAAAACGCGCGCGTTCAGGGGGCAGCAGTGATCGAGCTGGAAAATGTGGGCTACAACTATGGCGGCGGCGAGCTGCTGAACGCGGTGTCGGTGCAGCTGGCGCCGGGCTCGTTCCATTTCCTGACCGGCCCGTCCGGTGCGGGCAAGACCACGCTGTTGAAGCTCTGCTACGGCGCCTTGAACCCGACCGCGGGACGGGTGCGCGCCTTCAACATGGATGTGCACGGGCTGGACCGCGACCAGATGGCCTATCTGCGCCGCCGCGTGGGTGTTGTGCATCAGGACTGCCGGTTCCTGGACCACCTGCCGGTGATCGAGAATATCGCGCTGCCGCTGCTGGTCTCCGGGCGTGAGCTGAGCCACGAGGAAGCCAACCTGCAGGAACTGCTGAATTGGGTGGGCCTCAGCGAGCGCGCCCATGCGCTGCCGCCGGAGCTGTCGGGCGGCGAGCGGCAGCGGGCGGCGCTGGCCCGTTCCGTGATCCTGTCGCCGGATGTGATCATCGCAGATGAGCCGACCGGCAACGTCGACTGGGAAATGTCGCAACGGCTGCTGCAGCTGCTGGTGGAGCTGAACCGGATGGGCAAGACCATCCTGGTCGCCACCCATGACCTGTCGCTGATCCGCGCGGCCAAGAACCAGGTGCAGGCGCGGGTGCTGCGGATTTCCAACCGTCAATTGCAGCTGGCGGGGGCGGACCTATGAGCGAGGGCAGGCTGCGCAAACTGATCCTGGGTGATGCCCAGGCAGACCGGGTGGTGCCGCCAAGCGGCTTCACCGCCCAGCTGACATTGTTTGTCTCCGGCGCCATGGCGTTCCTGGCGGTCTTTGCGCTGGCGCTGTCGATGGCCTCTGGCCGCCTGGCGGACCAATGGGCCGAGGAACTGGCCCGCGCCGCCACTCTGCGCATCAATGCCCCGGCAGAGCAGCGCACGGCTCAGACCGAGGCGGCGCTGGAGATCCTGCGCCAGACCCCTGGTGTGGCCACCGCGCGGGCGCTGACGGGCGAGGAGCAGGCGGCGCTGCTGGCGCCCTGGTTCGGCGCCAGTGTGCCGGTGGGCGACCTGCCGCTGCCGCAGCTGATCGAGGTGACCGGCGACGATGCGGGCTATGATGCGCAGGGTCTGCGGCTGCGGCTGCAGGCAGAGGTGCCGGGCGCGGTGCTGGATGACCACACCCGCTGGCGGGCGCCTCTGGTGGATGCGGCGCACGCGCTGCGCCGCCTTGCCTGGGTGTCGATCCTGCTGATCGGCGGCGCCACCGCCGCGATGATCACCCTGGCCGCCAATGCGGCGCTGGCGGCAAACGCCCAGGTGATCGAGGTGCTGCGGCTGGTTGGCGCGCTCGACAGCTATATCGCCCAGGCCTTTATCCGCCGCTTCACCCTGCGGGCGCTGACCGGCGCTGCCGCCGGTGTCTTTCTTGGCATGATCGGTGTCTGGCTGATGCCCGAAGCCTCTGATGAGGGCGGTTTCCTGACCGGGCTCGGCTTTCAGGGCTGGGGCTGGCTGGTGCCCTTGCTGATTCCGCCGCTGGGCGCGCTGGTGGCCTTTGCCGCCACCACCCGGGCGGCCACCAAACGACTGGGGGAACTGTCGTGAAAAACCCGATCCAATGGCTGCGCTCGCTGCTGTTCATCACGCAGATGTATCTGGCGATGCTGGTGCTGGGCATCGTGTTCGCGCCCTGGGCGCTGGTGTCCCCGAAGGGTGCGCGCACGGCTTGCAAGGCCTATGCCCGCTGGGTGATCTGGACTGCGCGCTGGATGGTCGGCATCCGCACCGAAGTGCGCGGGCAGGTGCCTGATGGCGAGGTGATCGTCGCCGCCAAGCACCAGAGCTTCCTGGATATTATCATCATCTTCAACGCGGTGCCCTCGGCCCGGTTCATCATGAAGCGGGAGCTGATGTGGACGCCGGTGATCGGTGTCTATGCCAAGCGGCTGGGCTGCGTGCCGGTGAACCGCGGCAAGCGCGGCGCGGCGATTGCCAAGATGGTCAAGGACGTCGCCAAGGAGACCAAGGAGCCAGGCCAGCTGATCATCTATTCCCAAGGCACCCGCGTGGCACCGGGGGCCAAGAAACCCTACAAGATCGGCACTGTGGTTTTGTATGAAGGGCTGAAGCAGCCCTGCGTACCTGCGGCCACCAATGCCGGCGTGTTCTGGCCCCGCACAGGCATCTACCGCAAGCCCGGCCTGGCGGTGGTGGAGTTCCTGGAAGTGATGCAGCCCGGGATCACCCGCGAGGATTTCATGACGCAGCTGGAGGAGCGGGTCGAGGCGCGCTCCGATGCGCTGATGCGCGACGCCGGTTTCGACCCGGAACAGGCGCCGGCTCAGGCCTGATCCGGCGGGCGCCGCCCGGACGCCTTCAAAAATTTTCTGCAGATCAGCGACGGAAGTTCTTTCCGCGGGCGTTTATGCCGTCAGCAAGCGCACTCGTCCTGCGCTTGTTACACCACTCACAGGTGGCCGGCCGCTTTGGCCGGACCGGGCTGGCGGCGCATTACGCTGTCAGCCCGGAACCCTGTCAGCGGATCACATCGCCAACCAGTATCTGCGGCTGCACATCGGTGAAGTTCGGAATGTCCTCCAGCGCCGGGCCTGCCGCCTTCATAGCCGCGTCCATCGCCGCCTGATCGGCAAAGACAAATGTGGCGATGGCAAAGAACGGCGGCGCGATGTCCGGCCCGCCTGCCAGCCCCTTGGTCACCACAGCCGATTGGATATGCGGGCCCATATGCTGGTCCACGATCTGCATATGGGTGTCGGCATAGTAGGCGTGATCGAAGGTCTTGCCCTCGGCGGCGGGGTAGATGACTTGCAAAGTTACGGGCATGGCTGTGTCTCCTGAGGGTTGAAACGGCTGTCCCAGTAATAGGCCGGTTTGGTACCGTGCCAAATGAAAAAGGCAGCCGCGGACTCTGCCAGAGACCGGCGGGATGGGCAGTGCCGCACGGGCACAGGAACGTACGGCAAGGCCTGGATGCGCATCGGGCATCAGATGCAGCTGCGTCCGTGCGGAAATAGGACCGCAGGCCCGGGAACCCCTTTGGGGCTGGCTCGCTGCACATGCGGAAAACGCACAGGCTGCGTTTGCCGCACTACCCGAGAGAGATGTCCAAGCGACCGGCTGGCCGGAGGAGTGCCCCGCAAGCCGGCCCTTGTTTTCTGCCTCACGGGGCCGGGGTTCAGTTTGGCGTCATGTTGGAAATCACGCAGTTGTACTCGCCGCCTGGCGTGAACATCACATCACCTTCGGGATGGCTGAAGTCCTCATTCAGCTTGAAAATGATCCTGTTGACATGTTTGCCTTTCAGGCTTGGTGGCACGCCGTCGGACATAAATGAATAGGTCCCCGAGATACCCAGCGGATAGAGCTGCACGCTTTCGCCCATGAAGTCCGCGGTGGCGGATTCAATCATGGTGCTGGGGTCGATCGAGTAGCTGACCTTCAGCGGCGACCCGGCAATGCCGCCCATGCTTTCCTGGCACATCTTGGTGCCTGCAGCGGAATAGGAGCCGTTCTGCTCGACACCGAATTCCTGGGTCAGCTCCAATTTCACGGTGCCGGATTGTGCGGCGGCAAAGGCGGCAGTGGCGGCGGCGGCCAGTGCCAGGGCAGTCAGGGAATGCGTCAGCTTTATCATGGAATGCCTACTCAATCTAAGGGTGAAACATGTTTTGCGCCAGATGGTTGCCGGCGCCGCTCGACGCTAGCGGCGGCGGCTTTAACATTCGGTAAAGGTTTGCTGCGCCCGTTTAGCTAAATTATTTAAGGCTGACGGAAAAAGCTGTTTGAACCCAGGCGCTTGGCAAAATGAAAAGGCGCCGCTTGCGGCAGCGGCGCCTCTTTTTATGGTGGTTTGCCTCAGTGGCTGCTCAGCTGTGGATCGGCCCGTCGCCGCAGGCAAGCGCCGCTTCGCGCACGGCTTCGGAATAGGTCGGGTGCGCGTGGCAGGTCAGCGCCACATCCTCGGCCGAGGCACCGAATTCCATCGCAACGCAGAGCTCGTGGATCATGTCGCCCGCTGCCGGGCCGATGATCGCGGCGCCCAGGATGCGGTCGGTTTCCGCATCGGTGATGATCTTGACAAAACCGCCCTCGGCCTGGCCGACGGCCTTGGCGCGGGCGTTGCCCATGAACATGAACTTGCCGGTCTTGACCTTCTTGCCTTCGGCCTTCAGCGCGTCCTCGGTCGCACCAACGGTGGCCACCTCGGGCGTGGTGTAGACGACGCCCGGAATGACGCCGTAGTTCACATGGCCATGCTTGCCGGCGATCACTTCGGCCACCGCCATGCCTTCATCCTCGGCTTTGTGAGCCAGCATGGGGCCTTCGATCACATCGCCGATGGCATAGATGCCGGGCAGGTTGGTGCGCCAGTGGTTGTCGGTGGCGATCTGGCCGCGCTCGGTCATCTTGATGCCGAGGCTGTCCAGCCCCAGGCCTTCGCTGTAGGGTTTGCGGCCGGTTGCCACCAGCACCACATCGGCGTCCAGCACCACCTCGTCACCGCCCTTCTTGGGCTGGTACTTGACCTTGGCCTTGGTCTTGGAGGTTTCCACCCCCTGTACCGCGGCGCCCAGAATGATGTTGAGGCCCTGTTTCTCCAGGATCCGCTTGAAGGAGCGCTGCACGTCCTTGTCCATGCCGGGGCAGACCGCGTCCATGTATTCGACCACGGTCACTTCCGACCCGAGGCGGGCATAGACCGAGCCCAGTTCCAGACCGATCACGCCGGCACCAATGACGGCCAGTTTCTTCGGGATCTTCGGCAGTTCCAGCGCACCGGTGGAGGAGACCACGATCTTCTCGTCGATCTCCACACCCGGAATGGAGGCAGGCACCGAGCCGGAGGCGATCACGATGTTCTTGGCCTCGTGCACCTCGTCGCCGACCTGCACCTTGCCGGCCGCCGGGATGGAAGCCCAGCCCTTGATCCAGTCGATCTTGTTCTTCTTGAACAGGAACTCGATGCCGCCGGTGTTCTGGCCGATCACCTCGTCCTTGTAGGCCTTCATCTGGTCCCAATCGACCGAGGGGCTTTTGCCCTTGAGGCCCATATGGGCAAAGTTGTGCTCTGCCTCATGCAGCAGGTGGGTCGAATGCAGCAGCGCCTTGGACGGGATGCAGCCCACGTTCAGGCAGGTGCCGCCGAGGGTTTCGCGGCCCTCGACAACAGCTGTTTTCAGTCCCAGCTGGGCGCAGCGGATGGCGCAGACATAGCCGCCGGGGCCGGCGCCGATTACGATGACGTCATATTGGGACATGGGTCGGTTTTCCTCGTTTCTCCCCGGTTCCGTTTCTCGGAACACGCGTTAGGGGATTGTGGTGTTATGATCAGACCGGGGTCAACATCTTGATCGAGATATTGGTGACCCCGTCGCGTTCAAGGTGCATGGCGAGTTCTTCGGAGCCGAAGAAAGCGCGGGCCTTCTCCAGATCGGTGATCGCGAACAGCGCCACGGCGTGGTTTTTCCGGTCCGGATCGCTCCAGACGTTCAGATCGGTGATGCCAGCGGCCTGCCGGTTGCGCTTGTCCTGCCGGAACACGGTGAGCCAGGCGTTGAAATCGGCCACATCGGCCTGCCAGAGAACATGGGTTGCCATCGGGGTTACTCCTTTATCCGTATTGAGGGCAGGATGCCCCGGTAAGGGTAAGGAGCGCTTTGATTCCACTCAAGAAAGGCGTGTGCCGCAGAAGTTTCCGCAGAATAGCGGCGCTGCCCCCGGCTTGGGCGGAGCCAATTTGAGTATTTTCGGAAAGGTGAATGGTCATGCGAGGAGTACCCCCGCGAGCATCGCGGCAAGGCCGCTGGTGGCAATGAGCCAGATGGTGGTGCGCAGGTAGGGCACGCCGCTGAGGTAGGCAGGCAAGTAGAGGGTGCGGCCGGCGAGGTAAGTGTAGATGCCGCCGGTAATCAGCGCGCTGTGCAGGCCTGCCAGTTCTGCCACCAGCACCAGGCTGATGAAGACCGGGGCGGTTTCCAGGAAATTGGTGAAGGCCCGCCGCGCCCGGCCCGCCAATGCGCCGCGGCTGACAGATGTGTCGCGCGGGCCTGCGGTCCAGGCGTTGCCGACCGAGAGCTTCAACAGGAAGCTGTCGCAGCTCACGTGGATCAGGGCGAGGATCGAGAGGCAGACAAGGCCCCAGAGCGGGAGGGTCATGGGACGGAAGCCATTACTGAGTTCTCATCCTCTGATCGGGCTGCGGCCAATGTGAAACGCGGGCTTCCAAAATCACTTAAGTTTCCCTTTGTTTCGCCACAGAACGGAAGACACTGCAGGCGACGCCAGAGTTTCTAAGACCTTTTGTCGTTCGGCTTGCGACTTGCCCTTAAGAAATGCTGCCACCGCGTAGCCCTTCCGGAAAACGGTGAGTTTCCAGTAAGCGCGGAACAAACCGTCACCGCTGATGGCGACGATCACAACCGCTAGCCAAGGATTAAACGTGCCTACAAATTTCCGTAGCTCAGGCTCCAGAAGCGCCAGTGCCAGAAGACCTGCGGCCGCACCCAGCAGTTTAATCTGGATGCGATTGTCCCAAGACCATGACATTTTCTTCACTACAGGGGAGTTTTCGGTAATCGCCATGCCCCCTATGAACACGACGGCCAAAACAGCGGTTTCTAGCAGACGGGAAGCGCTTAGTAGGCCTAAAGCGTAGGCTGCAGTCCCGGCAAAGAAAACAAGCCAGATGAGCAAGCGCATCAGGATATACTGTCTTGCTTCATTTTCCGAAATCGAAGTCTCGTCGCTAAGGTACATGCGGTTCACAAGATCTTGGCGTTCAATGTCTTGTGGAAACAGCACCGGGGAGGAATCCAGCTCCAGCCCTTCAATGGCTTTTTCGTATTTTGTCGCGAACAACGAATATCTCCAATCGCGATAAGCGCCCCGGGAATATGTCCGGGGCGCAATTTGTCTTCTTTACAGGTCCATCAGCAGACGGCGCGGATCCTCCAGCGCTTCCTTGACGCGGACCAGGAAGGTCACGGCGCCTTTGCCGTCGACGATGCGGTGGTCATAGCTCAGCGCCAGATACATCATCGGGCGGATTTCCACCTTGCCATTGATCGCCATCGGGCGGTCCTGGATCTTGTGCATGCCCAGGATGCCGGACTGCGGCGGGTTCAGGATCGGCGAGGACATCAGCGAGCCGTAGACGCCGCCGTTGGAGATGGTGAAGGTGCCGCCCTGCATTTCCGCCATCGACAGCTTGCCGTCGCGGGCGCGGGCGCCTTTTTCGGCAATCGCTTTCTCGATGGAGGCAAAGGACATCGCGTCGGCGTCGCGGATCACCGGAACAACCAGACCCGTGGGCGTGCCTGCGGCGATGCCCATGTGGACGTAGTTCTTGTAGACGATGTCGGTGCCGTCGATCTCGGCGTTGACCTCCGGTACTTCCTTCAGCGCGTGGCAGCAGGCCTTGGTGAAGAAGGACATGAAGCCCAGTTTCACGCCGTGCTTCTTCAGGAACAGATCCTTGTACTCGTTGCGCAGCGCCATCACCTCGGTCATGTCGACCTCGTTGTAGGTGGTCAGCATGGCAGCGGTGTTCTGGCTGTCCTTCAGGCGCTTGGCGATGGTCTGGCGCAGGCGGGTCATCTTCACGCGCTCCTCGCGCGCGGCGTCATCGGCGGTGACGGGGCCACGGACCTGGGCCGGTGCCTGCGCAGGCGCGGCGGCAGGGGCTGCCTTGGCGGCGGCCACGGCGGCGGCGACGTCTTCCTTCATGATGCGGCCGTCGCGGCCAGAGCCGGTGACCTGATCGGCGCTGATGCCGGCCTCGGCCATGGCTTTCTCCGCAGAGGGCGCGTTGGCGACGTCCTTGGAGCCGCCGGCAGCGGCAGCAGGGGCAGGGGCTGCGGCAGGTGCGGCGGCGGCCCCGGCGGCACCGGAGGCAATCACGCCCAGCTGCGAGGAGGCCTGTACGGTGGCGCCTTCTGCTGCCATGATCTCCGTCAGCACGCCGGCGGCGGGCGCGGGCACCTCGACGGAGACCTTGTCGGTTTCCAGCTCGCACAGCATTTCATCTTGCGCGACGGTGTCGCCCACCTTCTTGAACCACGAGGAAACGGTGGCCTCGGAGACCGACTCGCCAAGGGCGGGAACCATGACCGGCACCGGGGCGCTGTCTTCGCCGGAGGGCGCAGCAGACGGAGCCGGTGCTGCCGCCTTGGCGGCAGGGGCCGCGGCAGCACCGTTGGCCTCGGTCAGGGTGGCCAGCAGTGCGTCGACGCCGACGGTGTCGCCTTCAGCGGCGACAATCTCGCCCAATGTGCCGGCGGCGGGCGAGGGCACCTCGACCGTCACCTTGTCGGTTTCCAGCTCGCAGAGCATTTCATCGGCATTGACGCTGTCGCCGGGCTTCTTGAACCAGGTGGCCACGGTGGCCTCGGTCACGGATTCGCCCAGGGTGGGTACGCGGACTTCGGTTGTCATGTCTCTTTATCCTCAGATGCTCAGCGCTTCGTTCACGAGGGCTGCTTGTTGGGCTTTGTGTTCGCTGGCCAGGCCGGTTGCGGGCGAGGCCGAAGTGGCGCGGCCTGTATAGACGGGCCGGGTGTGCTTGGCGCCGATGCGGGTCAGCACCCATTCGATGTTGGGCTCGATGAAGGTCCAGGCGCCCTGGTTCTTGGGCTCTTCCTGGCACCAGACCATTTCCGCCTGCTTGAAGCGTTCCAGCTCCTTCACCATCGAGATGGCGGGGAACGGGTAGAACTGCTCGATCCGCATCAGGTAGACGTCATTGATGCCGCGGGCGTCGCGTTCTTCCAGCAGGTCGTAGTAGACCTTGCCCGAGCACATCACCACGCGCTTTATCTTGTCGTCCGCCACCAGCTGGGTGTCGGAGTTGCCGTGCTGCGCGTCGTCCCACAGCACCCGGTGGAAGCTGGAGCCGGTGGTGAATTCCTCTGCCTTGCTGACTGCCAGCTTGTGGCGCAGCAGCGACTTCGGGGTCACCAGGATCAGCGGCTTGCGGAAGGTGCGGTGCAGCTGGCGGCGCAGGATGTGGAAATAGTTTGCAGGCGTGGTGCAGTTGGCCACGATCCAGTTGTCCTGGCCGCACATCTGCAGGAAGCGCTCCAGCCGGGCGGAGGAGTGCTCCGGCCCCTGGCCCTCAAACCCGTGCGGCAGCAGGCAGACAAGGCCTGACATCCTGAGCCATTTGCTTTCGCCCGAGGAGATGAACTGGTCGAACATGATCTGGGCGCCGTTGGCGAAGTCGCCGAACTGGGCCTCCCACAGCGTGAGCGCATTGGGTTCCGCCAGCGAGTAGCCGTATTCAAAACCCAGTACCGCGTATTCGCTGAGGGCCGAGTCGATCACCTCGTACTGGGACTGGCCCGCGCGGATGTTGTTGAGCGGATAGTAGCGCTCCTCGGTCTCCTGGTTGACGATGCCGGAATGGCGCTGCGAGAAGGTGCCGCGGGTGGCGTCCTGGCCCGCGAGGCGCACCGGGTAGCCTTCCAGCATCAGCGAGCCAAAGGCCATCGCCTCGCCGGTGGCCCAGTCAAAGCCCTCGCCGCTCTCGAACATCTTGCCGCGGGCGTCCAGGACGCGGCCGACGGTGCGGTGCAGCGGGAAGCCCTCGGGCACCTGGCTCAGCGCGCGGCCGATGTCGGCCAGGGTGTCCGGCTCGATTGCGGTGCGGCCGCGCTGGTAGTCGGCGTCCTTCTTGTCCAGATGCGACCAGCGCCCGTCCAGCCAGTCGGCCTTGTTGGGCTTGTAGTTCTTGCCGGTCTCGAACTCCTCGTTCAGATGCGCCTGGAAGGCGGCCTTCATGTCCTCGATCTCGCCCTCGGGGATGAGGCCATCCTTGACCAGCCGGTCGGTGTAGAGGGTGAGGGTGGTCTTGTGGCCCTTGATCTTCTTGTACATCAAGGGGTTGGTGAACATCGGCTCATCGCCTTCGTTGTGACCGAAGCGGCGGTAGCAGAAGATGTCCAGCACCACGTCCTTGTGGAACTTCTGGCGGAACTCGGTGGCGACCTTGGCGGCGTGCACCACCGCCTCCGGGTCGTCGCCGTTCACGTGGAAAATCGGCGCCTCAACCACCAGCGCGTTGTCGGTGGGATAGGGGGAGGAACGCGAGAAATGCGGTGCGGTGGTGAAACCGATCTGGTTGTTCACCACGATATGCATGGTGCCGCCGGCCTTGTGGCCGCGCAGGCCCGACAGCGCAAAGCATTCCGCCACCACGCCCTGGCCGGCAAAGGCCGCGTCGCCATGCAGCAGGATCGGCAGGACCTGGCTGCGCTCGGTGTCGCCCAGCTGGTCCTGCTTGGCGCGGACCTTGCCCAGAACCACCGGGTTCACCGCCTCCAGGTGCGAGGGGTTGGCGGTCAGGCTGAGGTGCACGTTGTTGCCGTCAAACTCGCGGTCGGAGGAGGCGCCGAGGTGGTATTTCACGTCGCCGGAGCCGTCCACATCCTCGGGCTTGAAGCTGCCGCCCTGGAATTCGTTGAAGATCGCCCGGTAGGGCTTCTGCATCACGTTGGCGAGGATGTTGAGGCGGCCGCGGTGCGGCATGCCGATCACGATGTCGCGCACACCCAGGGCGCCGCCGCGCTTGATGATCTGCTCCATCGCCGGGATGAGGCTCTCGCCGCCGTCCAGGCCGAACCGCTTGGTACCGGTGTATTTGACGTGCAGGAACTTCTCAAAGCCCTCGGCCTCGACCATCTTGTTGAGGATCGCCTTGCGGCCCTCGCGGGTGAAGGTGATTTCCTTGTCGTAACCCTCGATCCGTTCCTTCAGCCAGCTGGCCTCTTCGGGATTGGAGATGTGCATGTACTGCAGCGCGAAGGTGCCGCAATAGGTGCGTTTCACGATCTCGACGATCTGGCGCATGGTCGCGACCTGCAGGCCCAGAACGTTGTCGATGAAGATCGGCCGGTCCATATCGGCATCGGTGAAGCCGTAGGATTTCGGGTCCAGCTCCGGGTGCGGCGTGGCGGCACGCATGCCCAGCGGGTCGAGATCCGCCGCCAGATGGCCGCGGATCCGGTAGGCGCGGATCAGCATCAGGGCGCGGATCGAGTCCAGCACCGCGCGCTGCACCTGATCGTCGGTCAGCTCAACGCCTTTGGCGGCGGCCTTGTCCTTGATCTTCTTGCCCGCGCCCTTGGCCTCTGCCGGGGCCGGCCATTCGCCGGTCAGCGCGCCGGTCAGATCGTCATTGGGGGCCGGCGGCCAGTCGCCGCGCGCCCAGGAGGGGCCCTTGGCCTCTGCCTTCACGTCCAGTTCTGCATCGCCCATCTGGCGGAAGAACTCGGCCCAGGCGGCATCCACCGCATTGGGGTCATTGGCGTAACGGGCATAAAGCTGCTCCAGATACTCCGCATTGTGCCCCTGCATGAAAGAGGAGGCGTGGAAGAGGTCGTTGGGCGATTGGTCGGTCATCTTAAGCTCCCGAAGAGTCGGTACGCGGTTGGTGGGGGCGGGTCAGGGTTCGCACTGGAACGTGACCTGTTCCTTGGTCGGGTCGAGCGATTGTTCCGGGCCGGAGGTGATGGTCACGGAACTGGCGCCCTTGCAGATTTCGGTTTCGATACGGGCCTGGACGTCCTCGATGCTGGTGCCGGGCTCGAAGTTCAGCACGCCCTGCATCGGCGCGGTGATGGCCGCGGCGGAGGTGGCGGTGAGGAGGGCGAGGCATAGTGTGCTTGCACTTGCCGACGTTGGCCTGAGGACGCGGGAGGAGCGAATTCTCTTGGTCATTGGTGTGCCTCCTGCGGGTTGGGGCCGTATTTGTTGGAGCCAGGTTGGGAAGGAAGTGCAAAGGTAATCAGAAAAGCGAGAAATAAAACGCAGGTCACGATAAATGCGGTTTCTTCAGAAAAACTGAAGGCAGGTGCCACAAAAGCGGCCGACCAAATGAGCAATAGCCATCCGCTAAGACCGATGTCGTGGTAGCGTCTTACGGCGCAGCTGATTATGGGAAGCAGGGTCGCTAAAACAACTGCAAGGTAGAAAACAGAGAAACGAAGTCCTGCGGTCTCTGAAAGCCATTCATCTGCTGCTTTTGAGACCATTACCATGACAGTTACGAGCATATAGAATTGCCAAAACTCGCTTCTCTGGGCGCGACCTTTGAGGTCGCGCCACTTGGCATAACAAGCTTTGACTGCTTGCTCGGTCGTCATGCTTACTTGCCGATCGCTTTCAGAACCGCTTCACCCAGGCCGGCCGGGCTTTCGGCGACCACGATGCCTGCGGATTTCATCGCTTCGATCTTGTCCTCGGCGCCGCCCTTGCCGCCGGCGACAATCGCGCCCGCGTGGCCCATGCGGCGGCCCGGAGGGGCGGTGCGCCCGGCGATGAAGCCTGCAACCGGCTTCTTGCGGCCCTTCTTGGCCTCATCAGCCAGGAACTGCGCCGCTTCTTCCTCGGCGGAGCCGCCGATTTCGCCGATCATGATGATGCTTTCGGTCTCGTCGTCAGCCAGGAACCATTCCAGCACGTCGATATGCTCGGTGCCCTTGATCGGGTCGCCGCCGATGCCGACGCAGGTCGACTGGCCCAGGCCCACATCGGTGGTCTGCTTGACCGCTTCATAAGTCAGGGTGCCGGAGCGGGACACCACGCCGACAGAACCGCGGCGGTGGATGTGGCCGGGCATGATGCCGATCTTGCAGGCATCCGGGGTGATCACGCCGGGGCAGTTCGGGCCGATCAGGATCGAGGAGGAGTTCTCCAGCGCCCGCTTCACCTTCATCATGTCGAGAACCGGGATGCCCTCGGTGATGGCGACGATCACTTCCATTTCGGCGTCGATGGCTTCGAGGATGGAATCCGCGGCAAACGGCGGCGGCACGTAGATCACCGAGGCATTGGCGCCGGTCACATGCTTAGCTTCATGCACGGAGTTGAAGACCGGCAGCTCCAGATGGGTCTGGCCGCCTTTGCCGGGGGTCACGCCGCCAACCATCTTGGTGCCGTAGGCGATGGCCTGTTCGGAGTGGAATGTGCCTTGAGAGCCGGTGAAGCCCTGACAGATGACCTTGGTGTTTTCGTCGATGAGGACTGCCATGTTGTCCTTTCCTTTCGATTAAACGGCTTGTGTCTTTGCGGCACGCGCCGCGTTGTCGTCGGTAAGTGCCCGATCTGCATAGGTGACACGGGCAAGCCGTGCGCGGCCGGAGATCAGGCGGAAGAGAGACCGGGGCAAGGCACTGAGTTCAGCCATGCCCCGCAAACGTTTTTGGCGCCAGCGGACAGCAGAAGCAGGGCGGCGGGTGCCATGCCCCAGAAAAGTGCTTTCTTCGGGGGGCGTATTGCCCTGTTTCACCAGCGCTGGAGTGATCTGATAGGGGTTGAGGGAAACTGCCAGGCGGGAAACCAGCGGATTGAACAGCAACTGGTCGATCGAGAGGTCGAACGGGCGCGCCGCCAGAAGCTGTTCCGCAGCGGACCGTGTCACCAGATAGCCGGCTGAGCCTGGGTTGCGTGACAGCATCGGTGCGAGACTGCGGCCATGACGCGCCGTGCCGCCAGTGCCCAGCATCACCCGCAGCGAGTCGCTGCGCCAGAATTCGATATTCACCAGCCCGCAGCCGTCCGGCCACCAGCTCAGATCATCCAGCCACAGACGCAGCTCCGGCGAGATGAAGACGTCATCCTCAAACACAAGAGCGATATCCGCATCACTGTCCAGAAATGTTTCCCAGACACGGGCGTGGCTCAGCGTGCACGCCATGTTGCCCGCTGCAAAGGCCCCCCAGGGGCCAAAGCTGCGGCATTGCTTCAGCAGTTCGGATTCAGGTGTTGTCTGCAGGTCAACGGCAGGCACGAACTCGGCCTCGATGCGGGCGTCCGCCAGTGCTGCCCGCATTGCTGCGTGCCGCCCGGCCGCCCGTTCGAGCGAGATCATGTAGGCTGCGAGTTTCATGTGCTGGAACCTGTCCTTGATCCGGAAAGCTCCCGGGCTGAGCCCGGGAGAGCAGGATCAGCCCTTCACCGCCTTCACGATCTTTTCGGCGCCGTCCTTGAGGTTGTCGGCGGCGATCACGTCGAGGCCGGAGGTGTTGATGATCTCCTTGCCCTTCTCGACGTTGGTGCCCTCGAGGCGGACCACCAGCGGCACCTTGAGGCCGACTTCCTTGACCGCGGCAACCACGCCCTCGGCGATCACGTCGCAGCGCATGATGCCGCCGAAAATGTTCACCAGGATGCCTTTGACGTTCGGGTCGGAAGTGATGATCTTGAAGGCCTCGGTCACCTTCTCCTTGGTGGCGCCGCCGCCCACGTCGAGGAAGTTGGCAGGCTCGGCGCCATAAAGCTTGATGATGTCCATGGTGGCCATCGCCAGGCCCGCGCCGTTCACCATGCAGCCGATCTCACCGTCGAGCGCGATGTAGTTCAGGTCGTACTTGGAGGCTTCCAGCTCTTTCGGGTCTTCCTCGGTGGTGTCGCGCAGCTCAGCCACGTCGGCGTGGCGGTAAACCGCGTTGCCGTCAAAGCCGACCTTGGCGTCCAGCACTTTCAGCGCGCCGTCGTCGCCGACGATCAGCGGGTTGATCTCCAGCATCTCCATGTCCTTCTCGACGAAGGCTTTGTAGAGCTGGCCCATCAGCTTGACGCACTGCTTGATCTGCGCGCCTTCAAGGCCCAGCGAAAACGCGATGCGGCGGCCGTGGTAGGGCTGGTAGCCGGTGGCCGGGTCGACAGAGAAGGACAGGATCTTTTCCGGGGTGGCGGCGGCCACTTCCTCGATGTCCATGCCGCCCTCGGTGGAGCAGACAAAGGAGATTCGGGAGGTCTGGCGGTCGACCAGCAGTGCCAGGTACAGCTCGGTCTGGATGCCGGAGCCCGCTTCGATGTAGATGCGGTTCACCTGCTTGCCGGCCGGGCCGGTCTGATGGGTCACAAGAGTGCGGCCCAGCATCTTCTTGGCTTCCTCGGCAGCTTCTTCCACCGATTTGGTCAGGCGCACGCCGCCTTTTTCGCCGGCATCGGCTTCCTTGAAGGAGCCCTTGCCGCGGCCGCCTGCGTGGATCTGTGCCTTTACGACCCAAAGCGGGCCGTCGAGTTCACCGGCGGCTGTCTTGGCTTCTTCGGCCCGCAGCACCACGCGTCCGTCGGACACCGGCGCACCGTAGCTGCGAAGAAGGGCTTTGGCCTGATATTCGTGGATGTTCATTTGAAACTGTCCCGTCTGGCTGCAATTGTCTGCTGTTTTATAGGCCGTCATAATGCCAAGTGTTAAAGGCTTTTTTGACTGGCCGCGGGGAAATGCGGAAGATTTTCGACTTTTGTGATCACACTATTTGGCCGTGTGATCACATAGCGCCGCTGCCGTCTTGGGGCACCGGCGCCGATTCCTTGGCTTGATCTGCCGTTTTCGTGCCGCGCGTGCTGGACGGCAGCAGTTTGCTGCTGTTGCCTCAGAACAGGCAGCTCCCGCAGGCCGCGGCAGGAAAGCAGGCTTGAGCACGTTGCCTGAAGGGGGCTTTTTTGGCATTAGGGCGCATGGACCGCAGCGCCGCGGCGCGAGACTCAGGAGAGTTGTTTTGACTATCGACACCAAAGACTATTGGGATGCCTACTACGGCAAAAAGGAAAGACCGGCGGTGCCGTCGCAATTCGCAGCCTTTGTGCTGAATGAATTTTCCGACCGGCAGAGGTTCGTGGACCTCGGTTGCGGTGACGGCCGGGACAGTTTCTTTTTCGCCATGCACGGCAAGTCCGTCCGCGGCATCGACGGATCTGCCTCCGCGGTCTCGCTGTGCCAGGCTGTGGCGGAACGCCGGGGGGTGGACAATATCGGGTTCAGCCAGCTGGATATGCAGGACGCCGCCGCCTGTTCGAGCTTCCTGGAGCAGAACGCCGCCGATTGGGGTGACGCGATTGTCTATGCGCGTTTCTTTCTGCACGCGATTGACGAAGACGCCGAAGCAAACCTGCTGCGTCTTGCAGCGGGGCTGGTTGGAGACCGAGGCCGTCTGTGCCTGGAGTTCCGCACGCCGCGGGATCAGTTCCAGACCAAGGTGACATCAGAGCACTACCGCCGCTATGTGGAGCCGCTTCAGGTGATCGCCAGCGCCGGCCGGCACGGTCTGACATGCACTTATCTGGCAGAAGGCTTCGGTTTTGCGAAATACAAGGCCGATGATGCCTTTGTTGCGCGCATGGTTCTGGAGCGCCAATGATTGATCCGGTTCCCGCTGAACTTAACCGCAACAATCTGAGAGATATCTTTGCCCGTCTGGCAGGGGTGGAGGCATTTGTCTTCTTTGGCACGCTGCTGGGCTGTGTGCGCGACGGCGACATCATTCCGCATGACGATGACATCGATATCTATGTGAATGCGCGGGACAGGAAGAAGCTGCTGGCTGCGCTTGAAAGCAGCGGTTTCGAGCTGGAGCTTCATCCGCGGGCGAAGTGGTATCAGTTCTGGCGCAAGCCGCTGGTTGTGCAGGCCACGCGGATGCAGGACGGGATCAAGACCTACGCCGATTTCTACTTTTACGACGACAGTCCCGCGGACTACCTGATCGAACGGTGGAATTTCGCAGGATTGTGGCGCGACCCCGCGACCACGATCCATGTGCCCAAGGAGCTGATTTTTCCTTTGCAGGACGCGGAAATGCAGGGCATTCCCATCCGTGTTCCGGCGCGGCCTGAGGAGGTCTGCGCCTTTCTCTATGGTCCGTCCTGGGGAACGCCTGTTCGCAAAGGGGAGGGGTATACGATGGAAATTTCCGGGAATCGCCCTCAGTTCAAACTGAAGGCTGCCAGCTAGAAAACCAAAAAAACGGGGCGCTGAGGCCCCGTTTTTCATCTTGTCTTTTTGCCGGATCAGGCCAGCGAGGCGTCGATGCCCTTGCAGGCTTCGACCAGGCCCTTCACGGCGTTGACCGAATTGTCGAACATGGTCTGTTCTTCTTCGTTCAGCTGGATGTTCACCACCTTCTCGATGCCGCCGGCGCCGATCACGGTGGGCACGCCCACGTACATGTCCTTGACGCCCAGCTCGCCGTCGCAATAGGCGGCGCAGGGCAGCACGCGCTTCTGGTCTTTCAGGAAGGCCTCGGCCATTTCGATGGCAGAGGTGGCGGGCGCATAGAAGGCGGAGCCGGTTTTCAGCAGGCCAACGATTTCTGCGCCGCCGTCACGGGTGCGCTGCAGGATCGCGTCCAGGCGCTCCTGAGTGGTCCAGCCCATCTTGACCAGGTCGGGCAGCGGGATGCCGGCCACGGTGGAGTAGCGCACGGAGGGCACCATGGTGTCGCCGTGGCCGCCCAGCACAAACGCGGTGACGTCTTTCATGGAGACACCGAATTCCTCAGCCAGGAAGTGGCGGAAGCGGGCGGAGTCCAGAACGCCGGCCATGCCGCAAACCTTGTTGTGGGGCAGGCCGGAGAATTCGCGCAGAGCCCAAACCATCGCGTCCAGCGGGTTGGTGATGCAGATCACGAAGGCGTTCGGCGCGTGGTCGCGGATGCCTTCGCCAACGGACTTCATCACCTTGAGGTTGATGCCCAGCAGGTCGTCGCGGCTCATGCCCGGCTTGCGCGGCACGCCGGCGGTCACGATGCAGACGTCGGCGCCTGCGATGTCCTCGTAGGACTGGGTGCCCTTCAGGGAGGCGTCGAAGCCCTCGGAGGGACCGGATTCTGCGATGTCCAGCGCCTTGCCTTCTGGGATGCCTTCGGCGATGTCGAAGAGAACAACGTCGCCCAGTTCCTTGAGGGCTGCGAGATGTGCGAGGGTGCCGCCGATCTGACCTGCGCCGATGAGGGCGATTTTGGGTCGTGCCATTGGAAAATGTCTCCGGTCCGGTTGAAATTTCCTGATGCCTACGGCGTAAAACCGTGCCGTGCAAGGGCTCTGCGCTGCGGCATTCGGCGCTGTATGCTTGTGTATACCGTGCTGATACCGCTAAACCGTCTGTAATCTGGGCATTTCGGAGGGCGGGTGATGGCGGCGTTTGATGCAATGTTTTTCGTTTTTGCCATCCCGGCGGTCGTTTTTGCGGGCGTGTCAAAGGGCGGTTTCGGGTCCGGCGCGGCCTTTGCCTCGGCGTCGATTCTGGCGCTGGTGCTGGAGCCGGGCATGGCGCTGGCGCTGATGCTGCCCCTGCTGATGCTGATCGACGTGGCCAATCTGAAACCCTATTGGGGACGCTGGAACCTGCGGGCATCGCTGCTGCTGATTGGCGGCGGCTTGCCCGGCGTGGCGCTGGGTGCCTGGCTTTATGCGGCGGTGGATGCGGATGCGATGCGGGTGCTGATCGGGCTGGTCTCTGTCGGCTTTGTGCTGTGGCAGCTGCGCGGGCGGCTGGGGCTGCGGCTGGCGGCAGATGCGCCGCTGTCAACGGGCGCCGGTGCGCTGGCCGGGCTGGCGGTGGGGTTCACCAGTTTTGTCAGCCATGCGGGCGGGCCGCCGGCCGCGGTTTATCTTCTCAGCCTGAAGTTGCGGAAAACCGAATACCAGGCCAGCACGGTGCTGATCTTCTGGGCCATCAACATCGCCAAGGCGGTGCCTTATGCCGGGCTGGGGATGTTCACGCGGGAAACCCTGATGCTGGACCTGATGCTGGCGCCCTTTGCGCTGCTCGGGGCCTGGCTGGGGGTGAAGCTGCACCATTCGATCCCGGAGCGCTGGTTCTTTGCGCTGACCTATGTGCTGCTGACAGTGACCGGCGCCAAGCTGATCTGGGACGGGCTGGCCTGAAGACTGCTCGCATCAGCCAGCCCGCGCGGCGTCCTCGGCCAATTAGCCTGCAGCCGGGAATCCTGCCTCAATGCCTGTTCAGGCGTCGCTGTCGGTGTTCGGCAGGGCCTCTGCCAGCACTTCATAGGATTGTCCGGAGGCCACCAGGCAGGTCATGCCGTTGGGGGTGGTCACCGTGATGGTCCAGCTGCCGGTGTCGGCAGAGGCAAAGGTTTCCATCACCATGCCCTGCTGGCCCATGCCGATGCTTTGGCGGCTTTCGCCGTATTTTTCGGCCAGCCTTTTGATCACCGCATCGCGCGGGGCGCAGTTGCGGCTTTGGGCAGCGGCGGGTGCGGCGGCCATGGTCACCGCGGCCAGCGCCAGCGGCAGTGCGAAAGTCGAGTGTTTCATCTCGTTTTACCCTTTCCGGAACGGCCGGACAGGGAAGGGTGCCTGACGGCAGCCCCCGGTGTCCCTGTTCGGGCCGGTGTGTGACGCAATTCGAAATGCAGGCCCCATGCCTGCGGGCAGCAGGTGCGGCCTGTGGCGGCGGCAGTGGTCCTGTGCCTTGGTGCCCCTCAGTGTGCCGGTCAGGTGCTGATAAGTGGTTAACCAGGCGTGCGCCGAAAATTCACACATTTTTTCAAGCGCTTGCTGCAAATGCGCGAAAGGTTACGCTGCGCTGCGGCGGAATTGTACTTGAAAGTATACAATCGAATCTGTACCGCTTTACGCAACAAAATAACTTATGGAGAGTCCTCATGGACCCGCGCACGCGCCCCTACCGCTCGGTTTTGTATATCCCCGGCTCCAACGCGCGTGCGCTGGAGAAGGCCAAAACCTTGCCGGTGGACGCGGTGATCTTTGACCTGGAGGATGCGGTTTCAGCCGATGAAAAAACCAATGCCCGCGAGACCTTGGCCCAGGCGCTGAAGGGTGGCGGCTATGGCGCGCGGATGAAAATCGTGCGGATCAACGGGCTGGATACCGAATGGGGCCGTGGTGATGCGGCGGCGGCGGCGCGGATGAACCCGGATGCGATTCTTCTGCCCAAGGTGAATGCGCCGGAGGATTTGGACGCGCTGGCGGAAATTACCGGCGATATCCCGTTGTGGGCGATGATGGAAACCCCGCGCGGCATGCTGAATGCCGCCGCAATTGCAGCGCACCCCAAGCTGCAGGGCATGGTGATGGGCACCAATGACCTGGCCAAGGAACTGCAGACCCGCTACCGCCCCGACCGGATGCCGATGATGGCAGGTCTGGGCCTGTGCCTGCTGGCGGCCAAGGCCGAGGGGCTGGTGATCGTCGACGGCGTCTATAACGCCTTCAAGGACGTGGAGGGGCTGGCCGCGGAATGCGCGCAAGGCCGCGACATGGGCTTTGACGGCAAGACCCTGATCCACCCGGCGCAGGTAGAGGTGGCCAATGCCGCCTTTGCCCCGACTGAGCGCGAGATCGACATCTCCCGCCGCCAGATTGCCGCATTTGATGAGGCCCGGGCCGCAGGGCAGGGTGTTGCCGTGGTTGATGGCAAGATAGTCGAGAACCTGCATGTTGTAACGGCGCGAGAAATTCTGGCAAAAGCGGATGCAATCGCTGCGGTTTCCGCGTAGGTGTTAATCAGCTTAACATCTAAGAGGGGCTGATATGGCACTGTTGATCCTGGGACTTCTGCTGTGGTGGGGCGGCCACCTGTTCAAACGGCTGGCACCGGATATGCGTGCCTCCATGGGCAATGGCGGGCGCGGCGTGGTGGCGCTGGTGCTGGTCGCGGGCGTTGCGCTGATGGTGATCGGCTACCGCTCAGCCGAGAGTTTCGATCTGGCGCTGGTGCCGCCGTTCCTGAAGCATATCAACAACCTGCTGGTGCTGGTTGCGATCTATTTCATGAGCCCTGGCCCGCATAAGGGCGCGCTGTTCTACAAGATGCGCCACCCGATGCTGACGGGCTTTGGCCTGTGGGCGCTGGCGCATCTGCTGGTGAACTGGGATCCGGCGTCGTTTGTCCTGTTCGGCGGCCTGTGGGCATGGTCCATCACCGAGAAAGTGGTGATCAACCGGGCAGAGCCGGGCTGGCAGCCGGGGCCGAAGGGCGCGATTGCCAAGGACGGGATGTTCCTTGCCGCCTCGATTGTCCTGATGGGGGTGATCGGCTACGTCCACGGCATCGTCGGCCCGTCACCGTTCGGCGGCTAGGCCCTAAGCCAGGATAGGAAACCATGAAGCTTTACCGATTTTTGTCCGAAGACGACACCTCTGCCTTTTGCCACAAGGTGACCGATGCGCTGAACAAGGGCTGGGAGCTGCACGGCAGCCCGACCCAGGCCTTTGATCCCGTCAAGGGGATCATGCGCTGCGGTCAGGCGGTGGTGAAGGAGGTGGACGGAACCTACACGCCTGAGACCAAACTGGGAGAACACTGATGGCCAAGACCAATCCGGGCCGCTTTTTCGAAGACTATACCGTTGGCGAAGTGATCCGCCATGCGGTGCCCCGCACGGTGTCGGGCGGCGAGCGGGCGCTGTATCATGCGCTCTACCCGGCGCGCCATGCTCTCTATTCTTCGGACGAATTTGCCCGGGCCTCTGGTCTGACCTCGGCGCCGCTGGATGATCTGGCGGCCTTCCATGTGGTGTTCGGCAAGACGGTGCCGGATATCTCGCTGAATGCGCTGGCGAACCTCGGCTATGCCGAGGGGCGCTGGCTGCTGCCGGTTTATCCCGGCGACACGCTGCGCTCGGAGTCCGAGGTGATCGGGCTCAAGCAGAACTCCAACGGCAAATCGGGTGTGGTCTATGTGCGCACCCGCGGGCTGAACCAGCGCGATGAATGCGTGATGGAGTACGTGCGCTGGGTGATGGTGCGCAAACGCGACCTGGATGCCCCGGCGCCGGAGACCGTGATCCCCGAGCTGAACAAGGTGATCCCGGCGGACCAGCTGGTGATCCCGGCGGGGCTGGATTTCAGCAATTACGATTTCACCCTGGCAGGCGAGCCGCACCGCTGGGGCGACTATGAGGTGGGCGAGACCATCGACCATGTGGATGGCGTCACCATTGAGGAAGCCGAGCACATGATGGCGACGCGCCTGTGGCAGAACACCGCCAAGGTGCATTTCGACAATACCGCGCGGCCCGACGGCACCCGGTTGATCTATGGCGGCCATGTGATTTCGATGGCGCGGACGCTGTCGTTCAATGGCCTCGCAAATGCGCAGATGATTGTCGGCCTGAATGGCGGCGCACACGCCAACCCCTGCCTGTCCGGGCTCACTGTGCGGGCGTGGTCCGAGGTGCTGGACAAGGCCGACACCGCAGCGCCCGGCGTCGGCGCGATCCGGCTGCGGCTGGTGGCGACCAAAGGCGGCGCGCCGTTTGAGCTGAAGGGCGAGGATGGCAAGTATCTGCCGGATGTGCTGTTGGATCTGGATTACTGGGCGTTGATGCCGAAGTGATCTGAGGGGGCTTTGCCCCCTCGCAGGCGGTGCCTGCTCACCCCCAGGATATTTTCAGCCAGATGAACAGGGGGATGGCAAAAATGTGATGACCGTCAGCCGGTTTGCCGCATAAGCTGGCTGCATGCGGGTTTTGCAGCTTCTGGTTTTCTCCATGCTCTCCCTTGGGCCGCTGCGCGCAGCGGCCTGCGATCTGGCATTGGTGCTGGCGGTGGATGTCTCCGGCTCTGTTGATGCCGAGGAATACCGCATTCAGATGGACGGGCTGGCGGCAGGCCTGCGCGACGGGGTGGTCTCTGAGGCGTTGGTCAAGGCGCGCGCGCAGGTGCTGCTGCTGCAATGGTCGGGCGAGTCGCGTCAGGAGGTGACGTTGCCCTGGGTCGAGATCCGGACGTTCGGGGATGTGGAAGCGCTGGCGCAGCAGATCGAGCAGGCGCCGCGGCCCTGGCGCAACTACTCCACCGCGGTGGGGGAGGCGCTGTTTCTGGCGCTGGAGCAGTTTCCGGCCGTGGAGCAGTGCAAGCGCCGGGTGATTGATGTCTCCGGCGACGGGTTCTCCAACGAAGGGATCGAGCCGCGCGAGGCGCATGGCGCGCTGGCGGCGGCCGGTGTGACGGTGAATGCCATCGCCATTGAGCAGAGCGAGCCGGACCTGACCGCCTATTTCTTTGAAAACGTGATCCGCGGTGAGGGGGCCTTTGTGGTCTCTGCCGCGAGCTTTGCTGATTACCCGTCGCGCATCCGCAAGAAGCTGGTCAGGGAGGTCGCACGGCAGACCGCTGCACTGCCGGAAGGCACGGGGAGGGCAGTTGCGTCTTTGCAGTGATTTGCAGAAGGGGCCCTGATTCTGCAAAAAATTTTCAATCGGCGGATTTGTGATCACTAATTATTTGCTGTGATCACAAGCCGTGGCGTTTTAGCGCCAACAGGCGAGAAACCTGCCGTTTTTAACCGTTCCTTCGGGTGACACGCCGTAAAAATCGGCTAAAACGTCGTCAGCCAACCTGAAAAGGAGCCAACATGGCCGATGTCAATCGGGGCAACCGCCCGCTTTCGCCGCATTTGCAGGTCTACCGGCCGCAGCTGACCTCCGTGACTTCGATCCTGACACGGATCACCGGCAACGCGCTGATCGTCTCGGCGCTGCTGATCGCCTGGTGGTTCCTGGCTGCCGCAACCTCGCCCGAGTATTTCGCCATTGCCAACGGCCTGCTGACCAGCTGGTTCGGTGATCTGGTGATGACACTGTCGGCGCTGGGCCTGTGGTATCACACGCTGGCGGGCATCCGGCACCTGATCTGGGACAACGGCATGATGCTGGACCTGGAGCAGGCCGAGAAACTGGGCTGGTTCGTGGTGATCGGCTCTGCCGTTCTGACCGTCCTGACCATCATCATCGTCTAAGCCCGGGAGGCACACGCAATGCGATATCTGACTGACCGCAAGCGCGCCGTTGGCATGGGCGCTGCAAAATCCGGAACGGAACATCACTGGTCGATGCAGGTGAGCTCAATCGCTCTCTTGATCCTGGTGCCGCTGTTCGTCTTCACCTTCGGTTCTGCGCTGGGCGGCACCTATGAACAGATCACCGCCTATTACTCCCGCCCGTTCCCGGCACTCGTGGCGGCGCTGACCATGTGGGTCGGCATGATGCACTTCAAATCCGGCGCCCAGATCATGATTGAGGATTACGTCCATGGGCTGAAAGGCCGCCTGACGATCATCCTGGTCAATTGCCTGTCTTATGCTGTCGCCGCGACCAGCGCCTATGCGCTGATCCGCCTGGCCCTGTAACTCCCCGAGGTCTCTTTCAATGGCTGCTTACGAATACGAAACACATGAATATGACGTGGTCGTGGTTGGCGCCGGCGGGGCCGGTCTCCGCGCGACGCTGGGCATGGCGGAGCAGGGGCTGCGCACGGCCTGTGTGACCAAAGTGTTCCCGACCCGCTCCCACACTGTGGCGGCGCAGGGCGGCATTGCCGCCAGCTTGGGCAACATGGGGCCGGACAGCTGGCAGTGGCACATGTATGACACCGTCAAGGGCTCTGACTGGCTGGGCGACACCGACGCGATGGAATATCTGGCACGTGAGGCCCCCAAGGCGGTTTATGAGCTGGAGCATTACGGCGTGCCGTTCTCGCGCACCGAGGAAGGCAAGATCTACCAGCGCCCCTTCGGCGGCCACACCACCGAATACGGCGAAGGCCCCGCGGTGCAGCGCACCTGTGCGGCGGCTGACCGGACCGGCCACGCGATCCTGCACACGCTGTATGGTCAGAGCCTCAAGAACAATGCCGAGTTCTACATCGAGTATTTCGCCATCGACCTGATCATGTCCGAGGACGGGCAGTGCCAAGGTGTTGTGTGCTGGAAGCTGGACGACGGCACCATGCATGTGTTCAACGCCAAGATGGTGGTGCTGGCGACCGGCGGTTACGGCCGCGCCTACTTCTCCGCCACCTCGGCGCATACCTGCACCGGCGACGGCGGCGGCATGGTGGCACGGGCAGGCCTGGCGCTGCAGGACATGGAATTCGTGCAGTTCCACCCGACCGGCATCTACGGATCCGGCTGCCTGATCACCGAGGGCGCGCGGGGCGAGGGCGGTTACCTCACCAACTCCGAAGGCGAACGGTTCATGGAGCGCTATGCGCCCCAGTACAAGGACCTGGCGCCGCGCGACTATGTCAGCCGCTCGATGACCATGGAAATCCGCGAAGGCCGCGGCGTGGGCGCCGAGGGCGACCATATCCACCTGAACCTCTCCCACCTGCCAGCCGAGGCGCTGGCGGAGCGGCTGCCGGGTATTTCCGAGAGCGCCAAGATCTTTGCCGGCGTGGATGTGACTAAGGAGCCGATCCCGGTTCTGCCTACCGTGCACTACAACATGGGCGGTATTCCCACGAACTACTGGGGCGAGGTGCTGAACCCGACCGCCGAGGATCCGACCGCCGTGGTGCCGGGCCTGATGGCCGTGGGCGAGGCGGGCTGCGCCTCGGTGCATGGCGCCAACCGGCTGGGCTCCAACTCGCTGATTGACCTGGTGGTCTTTGGCCGTGCCTCCGCCATTCGCGCGGGCAAGGTTGTGGACGCCGATGCGGCGAACCCGGTGCTGAACCAGGCCTCTGTCGACAAGGCGTTTGACCGCTTTGATACCCTGCGCAACGCCAAGGGCGGTATCCCGACCGCCGATCTGCGGCTGGAGATGCAGCGCACTATGCAGGCGGACGCGGCAGTGTTCCGCACCGACAAGACCCTGAAGGAAGGCGTTGAGAAGATGACCGCGATTGCGGCTAAGCTCGACGATCTGCAGGTGACCGACCGCTCGCTGGTCTGGAACTCCGACCTGATGGAGACGCTGGAGCTGACCAACCTGATGCCGAACGCGCTGGCCACCATCGTTGGCGCCGAAGCGCGCAAGGAAAGCCGCGGCGCGCACGCGCATGAGGATTACACTACCCGCGACGACGAGAACTGGCGGGTCCACACCGTGTCGCGCGTGGAGGGCAACAAGGTTGATCTGTCCTACCGTCCGGTGATCGTGGATCCGCTGACCACCGAAGACGAAGGCGGCATCAGCCTCAAGAAAATCGCGCCCAAGGCGCGGACGTTCTAAGGAGACAGACCATGGTTCAATTCAGCCTCCCCAAGAACTCCAAGATCACCACCGGCAAGACCTGGCCCAAGCCGGAGGGCGCCAGCAATGTGCGCAAGTTCAAGATCTACCGCTGGAACCCCGATGACGGGAAAAACCCGCAGGTCGACACCTATTTCGTCGACATGGACAGCTGCGGCCCGATGGTCCTGGACGCGCTGATCAAGATCAAGAACGAGATCGACCCGACCCTGACCTTCCGCCGCTCCTGCCGCGAGGGGATCTGCGGGTCCTGTGCGATGAACATCGACGGTATCAACACGCTGGCCTGTATCTACGGCATGGATGAGATCAAGGGCGATGTGGCCATCTACCCGCTGCCGCATATGCCGGTGGTCAAGGACCTGATCCCGGATCTGACGCATTTCTATGCCCAGCATGCCTCGATCATGCCGTGGCTGGAGACCAAGACCAACCGCCCCGCGAAAGAGTGGAAGCAGTCCATCGAGGACCGCAAGAAACTGGATGGCCTCTATGAATGCGTGATGTGTGCCTCCTGTTCGACCTCTTGCCCCAGCTACTGGTGGAACGGTGACCGTTACCTAGGGCCGGCCGCGCTGTTGCACGCCTACCGCTGGATCATCGACAGCCGGGACGAGGCCACGCCGGAGCGCCTGGACCAGTTGGAGGATCCGTTCAAGCTCTACCGCTGCCACACCATCATGAATTGCGCCAAGACCTGCCCCAAGGGACTGAACCCGGCCAAGGCAATTGCGCATATCAAGAAGATGATGGTTGAGCGCGCGGTTTGACCGTGGCAGGCGGCCCGCAAGGATCCGCCGCTTAAAATGTTGAAAATTGCATGCCCCCCGGTTTCTTGCGAAACCGGGGGTGTGTTTTTGGCAGGAAATGGATTTACGGCATGAGACTTCTTGGATGTGCCGCGGGCGCGCTGACCCTCCTGGCGGGCTGCATGACGGCAACGGACCACGACCGGATCGGCGGCCAGCTGGCGGTGACCGATGCGCGGATTCCGGGCTGTGTCGAGGCCGCGGGCATCACCGGGGAGGTGCGCGTCAGTACTGAGTTCCTGGGCCATGGTGCGGGCGCAACGGTGCTGCGAAACGTGCAGCCGGGGCCAAATGTGACAGAGGCGCAGGCGGCGCAGGCGACCTCCTGCATCAATACCTGACCCTAATTGGTTGAGCGGCGGCAGTTGCCGCCCTAAGCTGCCGCAATGCAACCGCATTTTTATGCCATTCTGCTTGCCGGTGTTGCCGGGCTTTCGATGCCTCTGGGCGGGCTTCTGGCTTGGTGCGAGCACATCAGCAACCCGGTGCTGCGCAACCGGGTGCTGCACACAATTGCGGCCTTTGGCGGCGGCGCGCTGGCCTCAGCCGTGGCGCTGGTTCTGGTGCCGGAGGCGGCGGCGGCACTGCCTGCCGCCTGGGCGGTTGGCCTGTTTGCCGCGGGCGGTCTGGTTTTTTATCTGGTCGACACCCTCCTGCAGCGGCATGGCGGCAGCGGCGCCCTGCTGCTGGCAATGCTGCTGGATTACCTGCCGGAGGCTATGGCGCTGGGGGCGATGCTGGTGGCGGATGCCGCAACTGCCAAGCTGCTGGCGCTGATGATCTTCCTGCAGAACCTGCCTGAGGGATTTGCCGCCTTCCGCGAAGTGTGGAGCGGTGACAGCCCGGCCTGGCATGTGCTGCTGCTGTTCCTGGGGCTGGCTGCCTTGGGGCCTGCCTGCGCGCTTGCGGGGCTTTTCTGGCTGGCGGAAGCTCATGCGGTGCTTGGCGGGATCATGATCTTTGCTGCGGGCGGCATCCTTTATCTGCTGTTCCAGGACATCGCCCCCAAGGCGCACAGCAACCGCAGCAGCGCCCCGGCGCTGGGGGCGGTCGCGGGGTTTGCGCTGGGGCTGGCCGGGCACTTGCTGATCGGCTGAGCTGCGGACAGCGCGCCGGATTGCATCAGCTGCATGGCAAGCCTGCAAAAACATCCGGTGCGCCGGGCGGCGCCAGCGGATACCCTGCCACCTAAGGGAGGATGGTGCCGCAAGTAAGGAGACCGCCCGATGAAACCCGTTGAAACTCTGGAAGAACAGCAAGCCAAAGACGCACGCGCTGCACTGGAAGCGCTGGAGCAGGCCTATGCCTATTACATCCCTGAACCGCCGGTGGCAGCAGTGCAGGAACGGCGTCAGGATCAGCTGTTCGAATACTACCAGGCGGCTTGATCCGGGGTGCCCTGCAGTGCCGGGTTTTGCGTTTGAAGGGGCGGCAGGACAGGGCTAGACAGGCCGCATGATACTTATTGCCGTCCTTGCTGTTGGAGTTTTTTGCTACTTCCTGTGGCGCCATCGCGCGATGGATCTAACCCGCAATTGCCGCTGGCGGCAGATGAAGTCCGAGGGGCAGTGGCGCTGTATCTCTTGCGGGGCCGTTGAACCGGGTGACGCCGCTCCCCGCATTTGCCGTAATCCGCAGCGTCGAGGCTAAGCGGGACTCCCGCGCCTGCAGGCGCACCGGCTGCGCCGTGGATTTGGCTGTTCAGTTCCGGATGAAACGGCCCAATTCCGCACCTGCGCCGAGAGGGGCTTGCGCCAAGTCAGCGATGCGGTCTTGATGGGGCAAACGAACAGGAAGGTTTGCCCCAATGCCCAGCACACCCGCTGATCCCGCCGACGCAGATGCCCGCCGCGCCGTCATGCCGGTGATCTGCTACCCGAACGAGACACTGCCGGTGCCGGATCTGGCGCTCTACAGCCGGGCGCGGGAAGGCGCGGTTAAGACCGGCGAAGTGCAGGTGCCGCCCCGTGATGCCGCCTGTTTCGAAGTGCCCGCCGGGCATTTCTTCCGTATCACCTCAATCGATGGGCCGCAGGTGGGCGATTTGAACCTGTGGAACAGGCATGACCTGAGCGAACGCTTCTATTCCGGCAAAACCCGCGCCCTGCATGGCACCCATATCACCACCGGTGAACGAATGTGGACCAGCTTCCCGCATCTTCGCCCGATGGCAACCATCGTTGCGGACACGCTGGACTGGTACGGCATCGATGACTTCGGCGGTTCGGTGCATGACGTGATCGGCACCCGCTGCGATCCTTATACCGGTAACCTGCTGGCTGGCAGCCAGTACCACCATTGCTGCCATTCCAACCTGACCCGCGCCCTGGCAGATCATCTGGGCATCTCCCCGGCAGAGGCGGAGCCGCATGTGCATGACGTCCTGAATGTCTTCATGTGCACCGGCTTCACCCGCGATACCGGCCAGTACTTCATGAAAGCCAGCCCGGTGCGGCCCGGCGATTACCTGGAGTTTTTTGCCGAGATCGACCTTTTGGGCTGCCTTAGCGCCTGTCCGGGCGGGGATTGTTCAGCAGAGCATTCCAGCGATACCGCCGCCTGTTACCCGATGCTGGTCGAAGTTTTTGCCCCGGCAGAGGGCGCGCTTGGCGATTGGAAAAGCCCGCCGCCAAATGGATATGACCGCAGCCACGGGTGCAAGTAAAACCGGTCAAAAGTTATTTTGGCCAGAGGTCTTGCTGAAATTCAGGGCGGCGTGAACAATCGCACCTTGTGAATTTCCCGAGCTCCCAAAAAGAAAAGGACAGCGGAATAACCGCTGTCCTTGGGAAAGCCGTAAATCGAAATTACGTGGCGTCAGCTGAACGCTGCCTCCAAGGCAATTTCCACCATGTCGCCAAAGCTGCGCTCCCGCTGATCGGAGGGCAGGGCTTCGCCGGTGCCCAGATGGTCAGAGACCGTCAGCACCGCCAGCGCCCGGCAGCCGTGACGGGCCGCAAGCGTGTAGAGCTCTGCGGCTTCCATCTCAACGCCGAGGATGCCGTGGCGGACCATCTGCTCGTTCAGGTCCGGGCGTTCGTCGTAAAACACGTCCGAGGAGTAAATGCCGCCGATATGGGTCGCGGAGCCGCGTTTGGCTGCCGCAGTTGCAGCCGCCTGCAGCAGGCCCCAATCGGCGCAGGGGGCAAAGTTCAGCTCTCGGAAAATGCCGCTGGAGGGGCTGTTCACGGTGCTGGCCGTCATCGCCAGGATCACGTCGCGCAGCTTGACCTTCTCCTGCATGCCGCCGCAGGAGCCGATGCGGATCAGGGTTTTTGCGCCGTAATCGCGGATCAGCTCATTGGCGTAGATCGACAGCGAGGGCATGCCCATGCCGCTGCCCTGGATGGTGACGCGATGGCCGTTCCAAGTGCCGGTATAGCCCAGCATCCCCCGCACTTCGTTGACCAGCTTGGCATCCTGTAAAAAGGTTTCAGCTGCCCATTTTGCCCGGTAGGGGTCGCCGGGCATCAGTACGGTTTCGGCAATATCGCCCGGTGCGGCGCCAATATGAATGGTCATGGCCTTGCTCCGCTGCCGCCTCAGATTTCCAGGTCGGAAATATCCATGCCGGCGGTCAGCGCGGCATGCACCCAATGCGGCTTCCGGCCCCGGCCGGTCCAGGTTTCTTCGGGATTGTTCGGGTTGCGGTATTTCGGGGCTGCCTTGGTCTTCTTGGCGCCCTGACGCGATGCATTGGCGATTTCATCCAGCGAAAAACCGTATTTGGCAGCGGCTTCTTCGGCGGCTTTCAGGGCTTCCTGACGCTCGCGCAGTTCTGCTTCCTGCAATGCTTTATCAACATCGCTTTGCAGCTGGAGAAGCTCTTTTCTGCTCATTGCCGAAAGATCGAAGGTCATTCTGAACTCCATTTATAAAATGACACACCGGAAATGCCGGTATGTCATTTCTTATGGACCGAATGCCAGACGCATTTCAGCATCTTTTTTAGCGGTTTGCAGAAAACTGCCCAAATAATATCAATTCACTGCAAGTTCCGGTGGTTTTGCCAGGTCGACAATATCGCTCATAATTGAATTCAGCTCAAAATCCTTGGGGGTGTAGACGCGTGCGACCCCCATTGATTTCAGCTTTTGCGCGTCCTCGTCCGGGATGATGCCGCCCACGACCACAGGAATATGAGCCAGCCCGGCGTCACGCATGCGCTGCATCATTTCCTCGACCAGCGGCAGGTGGCTGCCGGACAGGATCGACAGACCAACCACATGGGCGTCGTCCGTTTGCGCCGCCTCCACCAGTTCGGCGGGCGTCATGCGGATGCCGTCATAGGTGATGTCCATGCCGCAGTCGCGGGCGCGGAAGGCGATCTGCTCGGCGCCGTTGGAGTGGCCGTCCAGCCCCGGCTTGCCGACCACGAATTTGATGCGGCGGCCCAAGACATCGCTGACGGCGTTGACCGCATCGCGCAAGTCGTCAAGGCCTTCGGTCTTGTTCGACACCGATGCTGATACGCCGGTCGGGCCGCGGTAGGTGCCGTGGACCTTGCGCATTTCTTCAGCCCATTCACCGGTGGTGACGCCGGCCTTGGCGGCAGCAATCGAGGGTTCCATGATATTCGCGCCGCTTTGCGCTGCGGCGCGCAGGGCGGCCAACGCCGACTGCACCGCGTCATTGTCACGCTCGCCGCGCCAGTCGTTCAGGCGGCTGATCTGTTCCTGCTCCACCGCCGGGTCGACCACCATGATGCCGCCGTCTTCGGTCTGCAGCGGCGAGGGTTCGCCCTCGGTCCACTTATTGACGCCGACCACCACGGTCTCGTTCTTTTCGATCCGGTTCAGCCGTTCGGCGTTGGAATCGACTAGGCGGCCCTTCATGTATTCGATGGAGGCGACGGCACCGCCCATCGATTCCAGGTTGGCCAGTTCGGCGCGGGCGCCGTCCTTCAGCTCCTCCACCTTGGCATCAACTGCAGGGTTGCCGTCAAACAGGTCGCCATATTCCAGAAGGTCGGTTTCATACGCCAGTATCTGCTGCATCCGCATCGACCACTGCTGGTCCCAGGGGCGGGGCAGGCCAAGCGCCTCGTTCCAGGCGGGCAGTTGCACCGCGCGGGCACGGGCCTTCTTGGATAGCGTCACCGCCAGCATCTCGATCAGGATCCGGTAGACGTTGTTTTCCGGCTGCTGCTCTGTCAGCCCCAGCGAGTTCACCTGCACGCCATAGCGGAAGCGGCGGAACTTGGGGTCGGCGACGCCATAGCGTTTCTCGCAAATCTCGTCCCACAGGTCGACAAAGGCGCGCATCTTGCACATTTCAGTGACGAACCGGATGCCCGCATTCACAAAGAAGGAGATGCGGCCGACCATGGCCGGGAAGTCTTCCGGCGCGATGCGCGGTTTCAGCTCGTCCAGCACCGCCTGCGCGGTCGCCAGGGCAAAGGCCAGCTCCTGCTCCGGCGTCGCGCCAGCCTCCTGCAGGTGGTAGGAGCAGACGTTCATCGGGTTCCACTTGGGCACGTTGGTGTAGCAGTACTCCGCCACATCCGCGATCATCTTGAGGCTGGGCTTGGGCGGGCAAACATAGGTGCCGCGCGAGAGGTATTCCTTGATCAGGTCGTTCTGCACCGTGCCCTGCAGTTTCGACACATCAGCGCCTTGTTCCTCTGCCACCGCGATATACAGCGACAGCAGCCAGGGTGCGGTCGCATTGATGGTCATCGAGGTGTTCATCTGCTCCAGCGGGATCTGATCGAACAGCGCCCGCATATCGCCCAGGTGGCAGACAGGCACGCCAACCTTGCCCACTTCGCCGCGGGCCAGCACATGGTCGCTGTCATAGCCGGTCTGGGTCGGCAGGTCGAAGGCGACGGACAGGCCGGTCTGCCCCTTCGCCAGGTTAGCGCGGTAAAGCGCATTGGATGCCGATGCCGTGGAATGGCCGGCATAGGTGCGGATCAGCCAGGGGCGGTCTTTTTGCATCTGCGGCATGTCGGGCCTCGCGAGTCAGTGTGGCGGTAATTTTATTTCGTCACGCAGATGTAAACTGCAATTTTCGACCCATGTCAATTCGCTGCGTTGCGGCAATTCCGCTTCTGCGGCGGGAAGCCCGGGTGGCTTGGTGCTTGTCAAGGCGGTTGCCATGCGCAACTGTTCTCTCATGACGCAAACCGTGGAACTGCCGCTGTGGCTATTCATGCTGATCGTGGGTTTTGCCGCGGTGACCTTTGCGTCGCATTTTCTGTTCCCCTCGGTGCGCTGGTTCTTCCGGCGGCGGCTGGAACGGGCAGTGGCACGGCTGAACAAACGGCTGGAACGCCCGATAGAGCCGTTCAAGCTGGCGCGGCGCCATGACATGATCCAGCGGCTGATCCATGATCCGCAGGTGGCGCAGGCGGCGGCGGACCATGCCGCGGCAGAAGGCATCCCGGAGAACGTGGCGTTTGAGCAGGTGCGCCGCTACGCGCGTGAGATCGTGCCGGGGTTTTCCGCCTTTGCCTATTTCAGCCTGGCGATCCGGGCGGCGCGGTTCCTGTCCAATGCGGTCTACCGGGTGCGGCTGGGCCACCAGGACGAGGAAGCGCTGCGCGCCATCGATCCCAATGCCACTGTGGTCTTTGTGATGAACCACCGGTCCAACATGGATTACGTGCTGGTCACCTACCTGGCGGCGGAACGCTCAGCCCTGTCTTACGCGGTAGGGGAGTGGGCGCGTGTTTGGCCGCTTAGCCGCCTGATCCGGGCGATGGGCGCTTACTTCATCCGGCGGCGTTCGCGCAACGACCTCTACCGCAAAGTGCTGGCAGCCTATGTGCGTCTGGCCACCCTCGGCGGGTCCACGCAGGCGATGTTCCCAGAGGGCGGCCTTAGCTTGGACGGCGCCCTGGCTGCGCCGCGGCTCGGGCTGCTGAAATACATTGTTGAGGGCTATGATCCGGACCGGCGTGATGTGGTCTTTGTGCCGGTGGCGCTGAATTACGACCGGGTGCTGGAAGACCGCATTCTGACCTCTGCTGCCAAGGCAGGCGATCGGCGGTTCAAGGCCCGGATCGGGCTGGTGGCGCTGCGGCTCTTGCGGCAGTTGTGGCTGTGGATGACCGGCCGCTACCGCCGGGCGGGCTATGCGGCGGTGAACTTTGGCCGGCCTCTCAGCCTCGCCGGGTTTGGCGCCGGGCGGCAGGGCGACATCACCAAGCCGCTGGCGCGGGAGCTGATGCAACGGATCAGTGCGATTGTCCCGGTGCTGCCGGTGCCGATGATTGCTGCTGTTCTATTGCGGCACGGTCCCCTCAGCCGCGCGGCAATCGAGCACCGGCTGGAAGATCTGATCGCGGCGGTACCGCTGGCGCATGTTCATCTCCCCAAGGAAAACCTGTCTTATGCGGCTGGCATGGCGCTGAATATTTTGCAGAGGCGGGGCCTGATCATCGAAACCGGGGGACAGATTGCGCCCGCAGCAGACCGCCAGGATTTGCTGGCGTTTTACGCCAATTCGATCCGTCATCTGCTGCCAGAAGACAGTGATCTGCCTGGCGGAAGCAGTGATTTTTCTGCACCTGCTAAAGTCAATGCTGCATCCGCTGGGTCATAAAATTACCCAAACGGCGCAAAAGTGGTTGCAATATTACTTTCCCGATCCTATCCATCAGGTAACCGCTGCGATTCTGCACCGCGGCAAAGAACAGGATGCAAAGGAGGCCATCATGGCATTGGATACCCAGACTGACGTCATGTCGTACGAGGCGCCCGAGAAAGATCTCTATGAGCTGGGGGAAATTCCCCCGATGGGCTATGTGCCCAAGAAGATGTACGCATGGGCTATCCGCAAGGAGCGCCACGGTGAGCCGAATACTGCGATGCAGCAGGAAGTGGTCGATGTGCCGGAGCTGGACAGCAACGAGGTGCTGGTCCTGGTGATGGCGGCGGGCGTCAACTACAATGGCGTCTGGGCTTCGCTGGGCAAGCCGATCTCGCCGTTTGACGGCCACAAGGCGCCTTATCACATTGCCGGGTCCGATGCTTCGGGCATCGTCTGGGCGGTGGGCTCCAAGGTCACCCGCTGGAAGGTCGGCGACGAGGTGGTCATCCACTGCAACCAGGACGATGGCGACGACGAGGAATGCAACGGCGGCGACCCGATGTACTCCCCCAGCCAGCGCATCTGGGGCTACGAGACCCCGGACGGCTCCTTTGCCCAGTTCACCAACGTGCAGGCCCAGCAGCTGATGCCGCGCCCCAAGCACCTGACCTGGGAAGAAAGCGCCTGCTACACGCTGACGCTGGCCACTGCCTACCGGATGCTGTTCGGCCACGAGCCGCACGACCTGAAGCCGGGTCAGAACGTGCTGGTCTGGGGCGCCTCGGGCGGCCTCGGCTCTTATGCGATCCAGCTGATCAATACCGCCGGCGCCAATGCCATCGGTGTGATCTCCGACGAAAGCAAGCGCGACTTTGTCATGGGCCTCGGCGCCAAGGGCGTGCTGAACCGCAAGGACTTTAACTGCTGGGGTCAGCTGCCCACGGTCAACACCCCGGAATATGCCGAGTGGTTCAAGGAGGCCCGCAAGTTCGGCAAGGCGATCTGGGACATCACCGGCAAGGGCAACAACGTCGACATGGTGTTCGAGCATCCGGGCGAAAGCACTTTCCCCGTCTCGACTTTCGTGGTGAAGAAGGGCGGCATGGTTGTGATCTGCGCTGGCACCACCGGCTATAACCTGACCTTCGACGTGCGCTACATGTGGATGCACCAGAAGCGCCTGCAGGGCTCGCACTTTGCCCACCTCAAGCAGGCCGCGGCTGCCAACAAGCTGATGGTTGAGCGCCGCCTGGACCCCTGCATGTCCGAGGTATTCACCTGGGCCGACCTGCCCGAAGCGCACATGAAGATGCTGCGCAACGAGCACCTGCCTGGCAACATGTCAGTGCTGGTGCAGGCACCGAAGACCGGCCTGCGCACCCTGCAGGATGTGCTCGACGCCTGAGGGCGGACCGGCTCAGCCGGCTGAAATGAAACAGTGGTCCCGCGAATCGCTCCGGCTATTCGCGGGAAATTTTATTTATAAATTTATCTATTTCAGCGGCTTAGTTGCAGCGTACTCGCTATTTTGGGGGAGGGGTGCTGCCGGCTGCAGATTAAAGGCGTCATTTCCGTCATTTACGCAAGTTATTGCGCCTTTCGGGCAGGCGTGGATCCGTTTTTTGACCTGAAAGTCAAAAGCTTCCATTGACCTCGGGGAAGCAGGCGCTGCAAAAACCCTGCAAATATGTCATGCCTGAAGCTACAGGTATTGCAGATATCCGAACCAAGGCAGCGAACAACGGCGGCGAGCGACCCATGGCAGGCAAAGCAGAACTGGACCGTATCCTGGAGGCGCTGGACGCCACAGATACCCTGGATGGTCTCCAGCAGATCATTGATCAGGTCTGCACCGTGTTCGGTGTCGACCATGCCATGTACCATTGGGTCGACAGCGCTGGCGACCACTACTACTTCGGCACCTATCCGCAGACTTGGGTCGAGCGGTATCAGGAAAAGGCCTATGTCCGCGTCGATCCGGTCGTCGCAGGCTGCTACCAGCGCTTTCACCCGGTGGACTGGAAGCGGCTGGACTGGTCGCCGAAACCGGCGCGCGAGTTTCTGAAAGACGCGCTGGAGCACGGGGTCGGCAATCAGGGCTACTCAATTCCGATCCGGGGCCCCAACGGGCAATTCGCGGTGTTCACTGTAAGCCACAACTGCGATGACGAGGCCTGGGAAAGGCTGACTGAGCGCTACAGCCGTGACATGATCCTGATGGCGCATTACTTCAATCGTAAAGCGCTGGAGTTCGAACCTGAGCGTACCCCGGAACAGGCCCAGCCTCTGTCGCCCAGGGAAGTGGACGCGCTGACCTTTCTGGCGATCGGATACAGCCGTGCGCAGGTGGCAAAGACCCTGTCGATCTCCGAGCACACGCTGCGCGTCTACATCGAAAGCGCCCGGTTCAAGCTGGGCGCAATCAATACCACCCATGCAATTGCCCGGGCGATGTCGCTCGGTTTGATTGTGATTTAACGGTAGGGCGAAAAAGCTACCGCAAATACATTCTGAGATTGTGCCTAATAGCCGTACCCTGTCCTCACTGTTCAACCAGAAGGGGACTAAATCATGCTTCGTTATGTCTATGGCCGCGATCTTCACAACCACGCTTTTCTGGCGCATTCGATGTTCCGGGACAGGGCAGACCAGTTCAGGACCCGGCTGGGCTGGGAGGTGCAGGTTGACTGCAACGGTGAGGAGCGTGACCAGTATGACGCGCTGGACCCGCTTTATGTGATCTGGGAAATGCCTGATGGCAGCCATGGCGGCTCCATGCGGTTTCTGCCGACCACCGGCCCGGTGATGGTCAATGATGTGTTTCTGGATCTCACGGGCGGCGTGCCGATTTGCAGCCCGCTGATCTGGGAATGCACCCGGTTCTGCCTGTCGCGCGAGGCGGGCCGCAACGTGGCAGGCGCTCTGACCCTGGGCGGGGTCGAGATCATGCGCAACTTCTCGGTGGCGCATTTCGCCGGTGTCTTTGACCGCCGCATGGTGCGGATCTACCGCAGCCTGGGCTTCAGCCCTGAGGTGATCGGCACCCAGGGAGAGGGGCGGGAGCGCATCTGCCTGGGGCTTTGGGAATACGCGCCTGAGGTCTACCTGAACGTGGCCGCTAAAGCAGGCATCGCGCCGGAGCTTTCGCAGCTCTGGTTCGACCGTTCGTTCGGCGGGGCGCGGGCGGCTGAGCCCTTGGCGCTTACCGCCTGACAGATACGATCTCCGGGGCCGGAGCCTCTGGCGGACCCGGCCCCGCGGCTGTAGGGTCGCGCCATGACAGCTCTGCCCGTACAGTTTTCCGATGACCAGGCCACTGCTTATGACAGCGTGACCGAACTCCTGCGACAGGCGGGAGTGGACCTTGATGACGGGCTCTTGCACCCGCCCCGCGGCGACGCCGGGGTGATGGCGGTGATCGGCAAGGCAGGATCGGGCAAGACCCTGCTTCTGGCAGAGCTTTACAAGGCGCTGGAGCAGTCGGGGGTCGAGGTGGTCTCCGGCGACTACGAAAGCCGCAAGAAAGGCGACGACCGCCGCACTCTGGCCATCCTGGCGCCAACCAACAAGGCCGCCAGCGTGCTGCGCCTGCGCGGGGTGCCGGCCACCACCATCCACCGAATTCTCTATACTCCGGTCTATGATCCGGAGTTCGAGAAGATCGCCGAATGGCTGGCGGGGCAGGGCGAACAGCCCGAGATCGAGGGGCTGACCGAGGAGGCGCTGGCCCGCGCGGCGGCCTTTTACGAGAAAAACAAATCCATTCCCGGCGCACTGGCCGCCGCGGGTTTGCGCGGCTCAGACTTCATCACCGGCTGGAAACGGCGCGAGGAGCCGCTGGATATCGGCTTTGTCGATGAAGCCTCGATGCTCGACGACCGCCAGTTCGAAGACCTGAAGGAGATTTTCCCGAACCTGATCCTGTTCGGCGATCCGGCCCAGCTGGCGCCGGTGAACCAGTCGGGGTCAATGGTGTTTGATGCGCTGCCGGAGCCGCGCCGGCTGATCCTGAACCGCATCCACCGGCAGGAGGCCGGCAACCCGATCCTGGATCTGGCACATGCGCTGGCCGACCCGCAGCTGGGGTTCGAGGATTTCGAGCGGATGATCGAGGACACGGCGCGCCGCGATGAGCGTGTGGTCTGGGGCCAGCGGGTAGAGGTCGATCTGATGGCGCGCTCGCCGGTGCTGGTCTGGCGCAACAACACCCGCATCCGGCTGATCAACGCCTTCCGCACCGTCTATGGTGCGCCGGAGGATCAGCTGATCGCCGGCGAGCCGCTGATCTGCGACGGTATCGAACTGCCCATGAAACACCGCAAGAAGCGGCTGGACCTGGAGGCCCGCGGGCTGATCAAGGGCGCGCAGGTGATCTACCTCGGGGCAGGCCGCAAGCCCGGGTTTTCACGCCTGCATGTGATGGGCGCAGAGGACCCGCAGGTCTCTGCCGCCTCAATCGTGAAAATTGAGAAACCGGACGAGGAAGAGCCCTTCATTCCCTTTGCCGCGCGCATGGGGGCCACGTTCCTGCACGGCGCGGCGGTGACCATCCACAAGGCGCAAGGCTCGCAATGGGATACCACCCAGGTCTTTGCACCCGACATCTATGCTGCCGCCCGCATGGGCCGGGTGGAGGCGGGACAGCCCTTGTGGAAGCGGCTGGCCTATGTGGCAATTACCCGGGCGCAGGAGCGGCTGATCTGGGTGGTCAGGAACCGCCTGGCCAAACCCTCCGGCCCGCTGCAGGTGGATGACCTCAGGGCGGTGCCGGCCGCGGCGCTGACGCTGGAAGCACAGGAGGAGACCCCGGCATGAGCAAATCAATCCTGATCACCGGCGCCAGCTCCGGAATCGGCCGGGCTGTTGCAGAACTATTCCTGGCCGAGGGCTGGCAGGTCGGTCTGACAGCACGCCGGGCAGAGAGGCTTGAAGACGTGGCGATGGGCCACACGAACGCTCATGTCCTGCCCGCCGATGTAACTGATCCTGCGGCGGTCGATCATGCGGTGAACAGCTTTGCCATGGCTGCGGGCCGGCTTGATGTGCTGTTCAACAATGCGGGTATCTTCACCCCGCCTGGCACCATCGACGAGATCCCGCTGGAGGACTGGTTCGCCTCTGTGAACGTGAACCTCACCGGCATGTACCTGACTGCCCGCGCCGCCTTCCGCCAGATGCGCCACCAGGCGCCGCAAGGCGGGCGGATCATCAATAACGGCTCCATCGCTGCTTACGTGCCGCGGCCCCATTCGGCGCCTTATGCAGCGACCAAGGCGGCCATTACCGGCCTCACCAAAAGCCTGTCGCTGGATGGCCGCCCCTTTGATATCGCCTGCGGCCAGATCGACATCGGCAATACCCGCACCCCGATGGTTGAGGACCTGAGCCAGCGCCACGCCGACGCCAATCCGGGTGCTGAGCCGATGCATACATTTGCGGTGGAGGATGCGGCGGCATCCGTGCTGCACATGGCCAATCTGCCGCTGGAGGCCAATGTTCAGTTCATGACTGTGATGGCGACCAAGATGCCCTATATCGGCCGCGGTTGAGCGCTCCCGGCCGTCGCTGGTGCATCCAGGAAGCACCGCTCCCGTTGGGCGTGGCGCTGCGCTGGCGCGCAGCGCGCCTCTTTACCGGTTCCTGAGCAGGCTGAATGCAGCCGAGGCGCCCCAGCCGGCCGCAATCGCAATCGCCAGCGACATCAGGCCATAAAGAAACGGCTGCTCGCGCGACAGCGAGAACAGGAACCGCTCCAGCCCCACCTTACGCACGTCGATGGTGGTCTCGTAACTCGAAACCACCTCGCCGCCGCGGGTCAGGAAGATACGGGTCTGGTAGTCGCCTTCGGTCAAGTCTGCGGGCATCTCGATCGCGGTGCGAAACAAGGTTTGCTGATCGACCGCAACGGTGTTTTCACGCAGGGAGTAGAGCCCGTTCCTTTCGCGGATCCGCATTACCGCATCGGCAAAGGCCTGGGCGCCGCGGATGTGCATGGCAGCACCCACCGAGCGGATCGCGCGCCGGATCGACACCCGGTAGCGCAGGTCTTCGGTGTCGTTCAGCACCTGGGCAAATGGAGCGCTGGTGGCAACCGCGTAGAACGCAGGAGCCGAGTCGACCAGAACGCTGTCGACGTTGACCCAGATGCCCAGCTTTTTCTCCTTGCGCCGCACCATCACGGAGGGCGCCGGGCCGGAAACTGCGACAATGACCTCCAGCGGCTCGTCGGTGGGGATCGGAGCCTCGCGCTTGACCGCGCCGAAGATCAGGATTTCAGAGCCATCAAAGGTGGCGGTGATCGCCACCCGGTCCTGGCTGAGGCCCAGAACGACCTCTTCCTTGGCGGCCTGGGCTGCGGATTGGGGCAGCAACGCCAGCGCGGCGGCTGTAAGTGCTGAGAGCAGAAGTTTGCGCATATCAGTGGCCTCCTGCGTCGCCGAGCGAGAACAGCTCAGCCGGTTGCAGCAAGAGGTCGAGGCCCAATTTTGCGCAGACCGCGATAACCATCAGCGCCAGCAGGATGCGCAGCTGTTCGGCCTTGAGGTAGACACCGATACGGGTGCCGATCTGGGCGCCGATCACGCCGCCGACCAGCAGCAGAACCGCCAGCACGATGTCCACGGTATAGTTGGTGGTGGCATGCAGCATGGTGGTGAAGCCAGTGACCAGGATGATCTGGAACAGCGAGGTGCCGACAACCACCTTGGTCGGCATGCCGAGGATATAAATCATCGCAGGCACCATGATGAAACCGCCGCCGACACCCATGATCGCAGCCAGGATACCAACGCAGACGCCAACCAGAACGGGCGGGATCACCGAGATGTAGAGGCCGGAGGTGCGGAACCGCATCTTGAACGGCAGCGCATGTACCCAGCCGCGCTGGCGGCGCGGGGCAGGGGCAGCGCCGCCTGCTTTCTTGGACTTGCGGATCGCATTCAGGCTTTCGATGAACATCAGCCCGCCGACCACGCCCAGGAAGACGACGTAGCAAAGCTTGACCAGCAGGTCGACCTGGCCGAGCGCCTTGAGGTAGTTGAACACCACAACCCCCAGGGCCGCGCCCATCAGACCGCCGGCCTGCAGCACCAGCCCCATCTTGATATCGACCGTCCGCCTTCGGAAATGCGCCAGCACGCCGGAGAAGGAGGAGGCGACAATCTGGTTCGCCTCTGTCGCCACCGCCACCGCAGGCGGGATGCCGATGAAAAACAAAAGCGGCGTCATCAGGAAGCCGCCGCCAACTCCGAACATGCCCGAGAGAACCCCGACCATTCCCCCAAGGCCCAGGAGAAGGAAGGCATTGACCGAGACCTCAGCTATGGGAAGGTATATCTGCATGTTCTTTGTTAGACCGCAGTCATATCAAAAATCAATGATCTATGCCGCTCTGCAGCGTGCAGGACTGATTTGCCGTTGCAAACTGGACTTATTGCAGCCTGAGGTCCTTCCGCATTTGCCTGCATCAGGGCAAGTTCAGAACGGTCAAGGAAAACAGGTCGGCGGGTTCCAGCAGCAGCTCAAAGCCGATTTTGATTGAGACTGACAGCACCAGCAGCGCCAGCAGCACCCGCAGCTGTTCCGCCTTCAGCTTGGCGCCGATCACGGTGCCAAGCTGGGCGCCCGCAACGCCGCCGATCAGCAGGAACAGCGCCAGCACCACGTCGACGGTGTAATTGGTGGTTGCGTGCATTACCGTGGTAAACCCGGCGACAAAGATGATCTGGAACAGCGAGGTGCCGATCACGACCTTGGTCGGCATGCCGAGGATGTAGATCATCGCAGGCACCATGATGAAGCCGCCGCCGACGCCCATGATTGCCGACAGGATGCCGACGCCAAAGCCGACCAGCGCGGGCGGGATCACGGAGATATAGAGACCAGAGGCTTTGAACCGCATCTTGTAGGGCAGGGCATGCACCCAGGACCGCTGGCGCCGTTTGTAGGCGGGGGCGCCGCCAGCCTGGCGGGCCCTGCGGATTGCATTGACGCTTTCGATAAACATCAGCGCGCCGATCACGCCGAGGAACAGCACATAGCACAGCTGCACCGCCAGATCGACCTGGCCCAGCTTCTTGAGCCAGTTGAAAACGGCCATTCCCAGGGCAGCCCCCATGAGGCCGCCGCCCAGCAGTACATAGCCCATCTTCAGATCCACGGTGCGGCGCCGGAAATGCGCCATCAGGCCAGATACGGAAGAGGCCACCACCTGATTGGCGGAGGTGGCCACCGCAACCCCCGGCGGGATGCCGATCAGGAACAAGAGCGGCGTAATCAGGAAGCCGCCGCCGACCCCGAACATGCCCGAGAGTACCCCCACGGCGCCGCCAATGCCCAAGAGCAGCAGAAAGTTGACCGAGACCTCGGCGATGGGGAGGAAGATGTGCATGAGGTCTTACAGCAACTGCGGTGCGCGTGGTCAACCGGCCGGGCGGCACTGCGGCAGACAGGACCGACAGCGGAGCATGATCTGGACTTAAAGGCGGAGGCTCCCGCGCCTGCAGGTGATGGGCGGAGCCCTTCGCCTCGGCAGCCTTGGGCCGGGCGCCGCTCTGCGAGCGGCGCGAAGGGGTTCTGCTGAGAAGCCGCTGAGGGGCAGGACTGCCCTTCAGTGGCCTGGTCGAGTGTGTTTGCGTCTTTGCCGCGTCAAGGGTGAACGGCGCCTCCGCGCCGCCGCTGCGAGGCCCCTGACCCGGAAAAGACGAAGGAGGGAAAAAAGAAAGGCCCGGCACTTTGGCCGGGCGTTTCGTTGGTTCTGGAATGGCGTTTAGCGTTCCTTGACGTAGGGCTCGCCGCCGGCGCGGGGCGGGATCGCCTTGCCGACGAAACCGGCCAGGATCACCACCGTCAGCACGTAGGGCAGCGCGTCCATTGCCTGCACCGGGATGGTGATGCCGCCCAGCTCAATGTTCTGGAACCGCAGCGCAATCGCCTGCAAGAGGCCAAACAGCAGGCAGGCACCCATGGCATGCCAGGGCCGCCACTTGGCAAAGATCAGCGCGGCCAGCGCGATGAAGCCGCGGCCCGCGGTCATGTCCTTGACGAACCCCGCCTGCAGCGCGGTGGCCAGATAGGCGCCGGCAATGCCGCACAGCAGGCCGCAGATCAGCACCGCCGCATAGCGCAAGCCGACAACCGAAACGCCGGCGGTATCCACTGCGGCCGGGTTTTCCCCCACAGCACGCAGGCGCAGGCCAAAGCGGGTGCGGAACAGCACCCACCAGGTCGCAGGCACCGCTAGGAAGGCAATGTAGACCAGGATCGAATGGCCAGAGAGCAGCTCAGCATAGATAGGACCCAGCACCGGCACGCCGGAGAGGCTTTCGGCAAAGGGGAGGTTGATCGGGGTGAACCGCCCGCCGCCGATCAGCGACGGTGTGCGGCCGCCTTGCTGAAACCAGTCCTGGGCAATCAGCACCGTCATGCCAGCGGCCAGGAAATTGATCGCCACCCCGGAGATCAACTGGTTGCCGCGGAAGGTGATCGAGGCCACCCCGTGCAGCCCCGCCAGCACCAGCGAGGAGCCGATGCCGGCCAGCAGCCCCAGCCAGACATTGCCGGTGACGGCGGCGACGGCGGCAGAGAAGAAGGCGGCCATCAGCATCTTGCCCTCAAGGCCGATGTCGAAGATGCCCGCGCGCTCGGAGAACAGGCCCGCCAGGCAGGCCAGAAGCAGCGGCGTGGCCAGGCGGACAGTGGAGTCCAGCAGCTGGATGATCGTCAGGAAATCCATCAGTTCTGCCCCTTCCGCATCGCCAGGAAGATTCGCTCAAGCGGCATCCGCACCATGTTGTCGAGCGCACCAGTGAACAGGATCACCAAGGCCTGGATCACTACGATCAGCTCCCGCGGGATCGAGGTCCACAGCGCCAGTTCAGCGCCGCCCTGGTAGAGGAAGCCAAAGAGGATCGCCGCCAGGAACACGCCGAACGGGTGGTTGCGCCCCATCAGCGCCACCGCGATGCCGATGAAACCGGCGCCTTCGGTGGCGTTCAGAACCAACCGCTCTGCCTCTCCCATCACGTTGTTGACGGCCATCATGCCCGCCAGCGCGCCGGAGATCAGCATCGCGATCATGATGGTTCGGACCGAGGAGATACCGGCATAGCGCGCGCCCGGCTCGGACTTGCCGAGGGAGCGGATTTCATACCCCAGCGGCGTGCGCCAGATCAGCAGCCAGACAAACAGGCAGGCGCCGACGGCCACCAGCAGGCTGACATTGGCCGGTGCGGATTTCGAAAACTCGATCCCGATCGGCGCCAGCAGCTCATGCAAAGACGGCAGGTGCACCGCTTCGGGGAAGCGTTCAGTGGCCGGATCCATCGAGCCTTCGGGACGCAGCAAATTGACCAGCACGTAGTTCAGCACCGCCGCGGCGATGAAGTTGAACATGATGGTGGTGATCACAATGTGGCTGCCGCGCTTGGCCTGCAGATAGGCGGGAATCGCGGCCCAGGCGGCACCAAACAGGCCCGCACCAAGGGCCGCAAAGATCAGCGCCAGCGTCCAATGCGGCCAAGGGATCAGCAGGCAGACCAGCGCCACGCCAAGCCCGCCCAGCATCGCCTGGCCCTCGCCGCCGATGTTGAACAGGCCCGCGTGGGCGGCAATCGCCACCGCAAGGCCGGTGAACATGAAATTGGTGGCGTAGTAGAGCGTGTAGCCCCAGCCATAGGATGAGCCTAGAGCGCCATCGACCATCAGCTTGACCGCGGCGACCGGGTCTTCGCCGATCCCGAGGATCACCAGCGCCGACAGGAGTGCGGCCAGGAAAAGGCTGATCAGCGGGATCAGGACCACATCGGCCCATTTCGGCATCTTGTCCATTTACGCGGCCTCCCCCGCGACACCGGCCATCATCAGGCCGAGTTCTTTCTCATCGGTTTGGTCCGCCGGGCGTTCGCCCATGATCATGCCGTCAAACATCACAGCAACCCGGTCCGCGAGCGACAGGATCTCCTCCAGCTCGACCGAGACCAGCAGGATCGCCTTGCCCTGGTCGCGCAACTCGACGATCTGCTTGTGAATGAATTCAATGGCGCCGATGTCGACGCCGCGGGTCGGCTGGCCGACCAGCAACAGGTCGGGGTTGCGCTCTATCTCGCGCGCCACGACGATTTTCTGCTGGTTGCCGCCGGAGAAGTTCTTGGCCGCCAGCCAGGGATCGGGCGGGCGCACGTCGAATTTCTCCATCTTGGCCTCAGTATCGGCGCGCAGGGCTGCGTTGTTCATCAGCACACCATTCTTGTAGGCCGGGTCCCGGTGGTAGCCGAATGCGACGTTTTCCCAGGCGTGGAAGTCCATGATCAGGCCTTCGCGCTGGCGGTCCTCCGGCACATGGCCGATATGGGCGTTGCGCCGCGCGGCGGCGTCCGAGCCCAGTCCCTGCAGGGGCAGAGGACTGCCGTGCAGCTTGATGCTGCCGGTGCCGGGGCGCATGCCGCCCAGAACCTCCAGCAGCTCCGACTGACCGTTGCCGGCCACGCCTGCAATGCCGACGATCTCGCCCGCACGCACGGTCAGGTCGATGCCCTTGACGCGCTCGACGCCGGCACTGTCCACCACCCTCAGGTTCTCGATCTCCAGGATCGGGGCACCGGGCTGGGCGGGCACCTTGTCAACGCGCAGCAGAACCTTGCGGCCCACCATCAGCTCGGCCAGATGCTCCGGGCTGGTCTCTGCCGTCTTGACGGTGGCAGTCATCTGGCCGCGGCGCATGACGGACACCGTGTCGGTATACTCCATGATCTCCCGCAGCTTGTGGGTGATCAGGATGATGGTCTTCCCTTCGGCGCGCAGCCGGTCGAGGATGCGGAACAGCTGGTCAGCCTCAGAGGGCGTCAGCACGCCGGTCGGCTCATCCAGGATCAGGATCTCAGCCTTGCGGTAAAGCGCCTTGAGGATTTCAACACGCTGCTGCATGCCAACGCCGATCTCGTCGATGCGGGCGTCCGGGTCCACGAACAGCTCATATTCCTCTTCCAGCGCCTTCAGCTCCTTGCGGGCACGGCGCAGCGAGGGCATTAGCATGCCGCTGTCCTCAGCCCCCAGCACGATGTTTTCCAGCACGGTGAAATTCTCCACCAGTTTAAAGTGCTGGAACACCATGCCGATGCCTGCGGCAATGGCTGCCTGGCTGTCCGGGATCGCGGTGCGTTTGCCCTTGATCCAGACTTCGCCTTTGTCGGCCTTGTAGAAGCCATAGAGGATCGACATCAGCGTCGATTTGCCCGCACCGTTTTCACCGATGATGCCGTGAATGGTGCCGGGGGCAACGCTGATGGAAATGTCCTTGTTTGCCTGGACCGGGCCAAAGGCTTTGGAAATGCCTTTGAGTTCGATGGCGGGGGCGGTCAATCGGGCTCTCCCATGCCTGTAAATCCGATCAGCCGTACCACCTTGCCGTCCTTCAGATCGGCAAAATACTGTCCGCGCACCATGCGCTGGCCGTCCTTCTCGAAATCCACCGTGGCGCGTGCGTGGCCGTGGTGTTCAGAGACGGCAACCACTTTGGCCGCGGCGCCCGGCATCATCGCGCTGAACTGCGCAATGTACTCCAGGTAAGCATCGCGGGTGGTTATGGGGGCAGGGGTGTTGGGATCGGAGTAATAGAATTCGGACCCGATGGCTGCGTCCGTCTTTTCGGCGCGGGCTTCGGGCGATGGGTCGCCCCAGGCTTCAAACAGAATATGAAGTGAATCCGTCATGGCCTGGGGCTTTCTTCTTAGAAGCTCAGCGCAGGGCAGCTGTCGTCGGACATGTAGTCATGCACCTTGATCTCACCCGAGGCGATCTTGGCAGCAGCTTCGTCCACAGCGGCCTGCATCTCGGCAGAAACCAGCGACGCATTGTGCTCATCCATGGCATAGCCGACACCGCCGTTGGCCAGACCCATGACAGAGAAGCCGGTTTCCATGTCGGCGCCATCGCTGAAGGCCTCAAACACGGCGTTGCCGACCTTCTTGGTCATCGAGGTCAGCACCTTGCCCGGGTGCAGGTGGTTCTGGTTGCTGTCCACACCAATCGACAGGATGCCTTCGTCGGCTGCGGTCTGCAGCACGCCCACACCGGTGCCGCCAGCCGCGGCATAGACCACGTCCGCGCCCTGGCTGATCTGTGCCTTGGTCAGTTCGGAACCCTTGACCGGGTCGTTCCAGGCCGCCGGGGTGGTGCCGGTCATGTTGGCGATTACGGTGGCATCCGGGTTAGCTGCCTTGACGCCTTCTGCATAGCCGCAGGCGAATTTGCGGATCAGCGGGATGTCCATGCCGCCGATGAAACCGACGGTGTTCGATTTGGACGCCATGGCCGCCATCATGCCTACGAGGTAGGAGCCTTCGTGTTCGTTAAAGACAACCGAGCGCACGTTGTCGCCTTCGACAACCATGTCGATGATGGTGAATTTGGTGTCCGGATAATCGGCAGCCACCTGGCCCAGGGCATCAGCAAAGGCGAAGCCGACCATCACGATCGGGTTGGCGCCGGCCTCGGCAAAGCGGCGCAGGGCCTGCTCACGCTGGGCTTCGGACTGCAGTTCGATCTCGCGGTAGCTTTCGCCGGTCTCTTCAGCCCAGCGCTGGGCACCGCCGTGTGCGGCCTCGTTGAAGCTCTTGTCGAACTTGCCGCCCAGATCAAAGATCAGGGCCGGTTCCGCCAGTGCGGCACCTGCAGTCAGGGCCAGCGTCGCGGCTGCGCCCATCAGCGGTTTCATCAGGGTCATCAGGTTAACTCCCACTGTCATTATTTGTTGGATGCAGCGGGGATTTTCCGCTGCCCGGCCCCGTTCAGGCCTTAGAGGGTGCGGCAATTTAGCCTGCAGGGCAGGGAGGGGGTCAACCGCTTTTTGACCATTTGGTGCGAAATCCGCGCAACTGGCCTAGGGTAAAGACTTTCTCATCAGGATTGCGTCCGCCGGATTGGTATCTTTGCGGCGGTAATATCCCGCCCGGCGCCCGCATTCCGCGAATCCGCAGACGCGGTACAGCGCCTTTGCGGGTGCGTTGTCTTCGGCCACTTCCAGAAACAGCTCTGCGGCGCCGCGGGCGCAGGCCAGTGATTCCCATTCCGCCATGCAGGCGCGGGCCAGCCCTTGGCGCTGATGGGCGGGATCGGTGGCGATGGTCAGCAGTTCAGCTTCATCCGCGATCACCCGCACCAGGGCGAAACAGCGGGCATCCCCGGCGGCAAAGATCAGCGGGCTGTCCAGAAGGGCAGCGAACTCCAGTGCAGACCACGGCCGCGACTGGGTGAAACCCGCGGCATGGGTGGCGGCCATCTGCGCCGGTGTCAGGGGATCACTCATCAATCAGCGCAGGCGGCACGTCGCTGGACGGCGCTGCATCGGCTGCACGCAGGTACAGCGGTGCAGGCGGCTCGGTCACGGTTTCAAACCGCGCAGCTGCGATGCGCGCAATCGCTTCGGCGATCCCTGCCGGGCTTGCCTCAGGCGCAAACGCTAGCCCGGCACCGCGGGCGGCGTCCTCGGCCTCCTGGCGCGGCATCAGACGCGGTGCCTCCCCGGGCAGGGCGGCATAAACCTGATTGCGCGGCGCGGGCACGGCGGGCAAGGTGCCCTCGGCGGCGCGGGCCTCAAACCCGTCCACGCCCACGGCTGGCACTTCCAGCCCCAGAGCCAGCCCGCGGGCGGCGGAGACCGCAATGCGGATGCCGGTGAAGTTGCCGGGACCGATGCCGACGCCGATGGCGTCAAGATCCTGCCATGCGGCACCGCCGTCAGCCAGCACCTCTTCCAGAAGCGGCATCAGCCGTTCGGCCTGGCCGCGGGTCATTTCCTCCAGCCGGGAGGCCAGCAGGGTCTCCCCGCGCAGCAAAGCGGCCGCGCAATGCGCGGCCGATGTGTCAAAACCCAGAACCAGCGGTTCGGAAGCCATCAGATGTCCTTTCGCGCGCGGTCAGACGGCAACCGGGCGCACCTCGGTGACTTCCGGGATGTAGTGGCGCAGCAGGTTCTCGATGCCCATCTTCAGGGTCAGGGTCGAGGATGGGCAGCCGGCGCAGGCACCCTGCATATGCAGATAGACCACGCCGCGGTCAAAGCCGTGGAAGGTGATGTCGCCGCCGTCCTGGGCCACTGCCGGGCGCACCCGGCTGTCCAGCAGTTCCTTGATCTGGTTGACGATCTCCGCGTCCTCGCCGGAATGCTCGGCATGGCCGGAGGCCGGGCTTTCGGAACCATCTGCCATCACCGGCTGGCCGGACTGATAGTGTTCCATCACTGCACCCAGGATGGCGGGTTTGATGTGGTCCCATTCGACAGCGTCCGCCTTGGTCACTGTCACGAAGTCATTGCCGAAGAACACGCCTGTCACGCCCTCAACCGCAAAGATGCGGGAGGCCAGCGGCGATTTTCCGGCAGCGTCTGCGCTGGGGAAGTCGGCGGTGCCGACCTCAAGAACGGTCTGGCCCGGCAGGAATTTCAGCGTCGCCGGGTTTGGCGTGGATTCAGTCTGAATGAACATGTCGGGTCTCCGTTAAGCGTGTCCCCGATATGCGCCTTGCGGCCCGCCAAGTCAAGATTTGGAACGATTCTAAATTGCGCCGCCCGCGGCGTGCTCCAGCGCCTGCTCCAGCCGGTCATCACCCCAGAACAGTTCCGCCCCGCTGGTGAAGCTGGGCGCGCCGAAAATGCCCGCCGCAATGGCCTCATCGGTCTTCGCCCTGAGTGCCGATTTGATATCCGGCGCCTGTACCCGCTGCATCAGATTGCGGTCAAGGCCCGCCGTGCTCAGGCAACGCTGCAAGACAGTTTCATCCGCGATATCTTTGCCCGTACCAAACTGCGCCTGGAACGCGGCCGTGGTGAAAGGCTCAATGCGGTCCTGTTCCGCCGCAGCTAAAGCTAGCCGCGCCGCCATCAGCCCGTTCTGCGGGAACACCGCAGGGCGGCTAAAGGGCAGGCCGCGAGCCGCACAAATCCGTTCCATGTCGCGCCACATGTAGCGGCCCTTGGCTGGATAGATGTTGAAAGGCGAGGTGTCCCAGCCTTGAGCGGCAAAGATTGGCCCCAGCAGAAACGGTTTCCAAGTAACGGCAACGCCGCGGGCGGCAGCCAGTTCGCCGATGCGCATCACGCTGAGATAGGAGTAGGTGGAGGCGAATTCGAACCAGAATGTGATCCCGCCGGTCATCGCCTCTGCCGTCCCTTCTGGTCAGGTGATTGCTTCCAGCTTTTCCTTGCTAAGGTCGCCGGGCACGATGGTGATCGGCACCGGCAGGGCGCCGGAGTTCTTGGTGAGCTGGGTGACCAGCGGCCCGGGGCCCTTGCGGCCGGTGCCCGCACCCAGCACCAGAACGCCGATTTCCGGATCGCCCTCGATAAAGTCGAGGATTTCCGGCACCGGTTCGCCTTCGCGGATCACCAGTTCCGGGTCCACATTCTGGCGGTCGCGCATCCATTTGGCGAAAACTTCGAAATGAGCATGGATGCGCTCGCGCGCTTCCTCCCGCATCACTTCGCCGACGCCGATCCAGTGGTTGAACTCATCCGGGGGAATGACCGACAGGATGGTGACGCCCGCGCCGGTATGCGCCGCCCGCATGGCGGCAAAGCGCATGGCGTTCAGGCATTCGCGGCTGTCGTCCAGGACCACAAGGAATTTGCGCATCTTCGCTCTCTCGTTGTTGCACCGCGGATCATGGCGCATGCGGGGCGATCAGGCAATAGAGCCAAAGAGCCGTCAACGCTGCGTATTTCTGGCCATAGACTTTGCGCCGGCCGGGCATGTTCGGGTTGAGCTTACGGATTTACGGCTGGCTGGCGGCCCAGTCCCAATAGAGCTCCCGCACACGTTTGGCGACAGGGCCGGCCTGATAGCGGTTCTCGTCAAAGGCGGTGACCGGGGTCACCTTGCTCATGTTGCCCGACAGAAAGATCTCGTCGGCTTCCTCGAAATCCTGATAGCCCAGCACGCATTCATGCACGGTGATACCGTCGGCGCGAAGGTTGCTGATATGGCGGGCGCGGGTGATGCCGGCCAGGAAGGTGCCGTTGGGGATTGGGGTGAAGACCTCGCCGTCGCGCACCATGAACACATTGGTGGTGGCGGTTTCAGCCACATTGCCCATGGCATCCAGCACCAGTGCGTTGCTGAACCCCTTGCTGCGCGCCTCCCTCAGCATCCGGGCGTTGTTGGGGTAGAGGCAGCCCGCCTTGGCATTCACCACCGCGCTTTCCAGCACCGGGCGGCGGAAGCGGGTGCGGGTCAGCGTGGCGGCGGCATCGGGGGCCGCCATCGGGATTTCCTCCAGGCTGACGGCGAATTGGGTGCTCTCCGCCTTCGGGGCGATCAGCGTCTCGTCGCCATCAGCCGCCCAGTACATTGGCCGGATATAGACCGCGGAGCTAGGGGCGAACCCCTCCAGTCCTTCGCGGATGACCTCCACCATCTGCTCCACGGAATGGGTTGGCGTCATCAGCAGCGCCTCCGCAGAGGCATTGGTGCGGGCGCAGTGCAGGTCCAAATCCGGGGTCAGCCCGTCAAAGAAACGCGCGCCGTCAAACACGGAGGAGCCCAGCCACATCGCATGGTCTGCAGCCCGCATCACCGCCGCGTTGCCGTTCTGCCAGCTGCCGTTGAAATAAGTGCGGATAGTTCTGCCCACAGCCATCGTCTCGCTCCCTCTGCTTGCCGCAAGGGTAGGCCCAGAAAGGTCAGGGGTTCAGACCTTTCTAGGCCTCGCCGGATACAGGCAAGGAGGGGCGGGAAGGCTGTTAATTGTTTTGTTTCAGTTGGTTGGCTGGCGTTCTGGAGCGAAATCTGACGCAGCGAAATATAGGTCAGCGTGACTGACCAATTGTTTCGCGCGCGAAACATTCGGGCAGCAGTTCTGACCTACTCAACCTCTGCGAGCAAATCTTGCAAATCCAACGGGTCAGTGACCATCTGCAGGCTGCCATCCGCCCCGCGCGGCCAGTCCTGTTCGGGCCGGTCGCGGTAGAGTTCCACCCCGTTGCCGTCCGGGTCGCGCAGGTAGATGGCCTCGGAGACGCCGTGGTCGGCTGCGCCTTCGAGCGCGATGCCCGACTCCAGCACCCGGCGCAGCACCGCGGCCAGGCTCTTGCGGTCCGGCAGCAGGATGGCGGTGTGGTAGAGGCCGGTCATGTTCGGTGCCGGTGCCGGGCCGCCGCGCGAATGCCAGGTGTTGAGCCCGATGTGGTGGTGGTAACCGCCGGCCGACAGGAAGGCGGCGGAACTGCCCAGCTGCTGGGTTACGATAAAACCCAGCACGCCGCTGTAAAACCCGATTGCCCGTTCAAGGTCGGCAACCTTGAGGTGGACATGGCCGATGCGGGTGCCTGGGGGCAGGGGGGCAGTTCCGGTGCTCATGACAGTCTCCAATTGCTTGTTTTCTGCAATATGGAGGCGGCGCGGCGCTGGTTCCATTCCGCAAGGCTGCACCATTTCCCTGTGGATATGCACAGCCTGACGGCGCGGCATCTTCAGCGCGCCATCAGGCGCGCCGGACCCAGCCGGACCTGCGCATCTGTGATGCACGGCAGCCCGGGCGGGAGAGCTTCCACTGGAGATCAGGCGGCGGGTTTCAGACCGGCCTTGGCCAGAACGGCAGAGGCAGTCTGTTCCCAGCGTGCCTTCAGCTCTGCATTCGGAGTGCGACGCAGGCCCATCGCCTTCAGCCCTTCGAACTTCTGTGAGGTCTCAGAGCCGAAGCTGGCTGCGACCCGCGGCCACCAGTAGCTGACCAGTTCCTGCAGGGCCTCTGTCCCTTGTGCTTCCACCAGCACCATCAGGCCTTCCTCGGCCAACTCGGCGTGATGCGCCTCGATCGGCTGGATGGTGCGGAAAGCTTCGGCCAGCGGCTGGTAGGAGACATGGCTCAGCTCCTCCAGTTGCACAGCAACCGCGCTGCCCATCAGCAGGTTCATCACCACCGCGTCGGCCCAGCCTTCCAGCGGGTAGTTGAACACGGCCAGCCGCATGTCGTGCTTGCTGCGGGTCTGGCCGATGTCGGCGTCCCGTTCCAGCCGCGCGGTCCAGGGGTGGTGGTCGGCATAGCGCTCTGTATCAGCACCGAAGTCGCCCATGATGCGCAGCACCTTTTCGGCGCTGTCGGATTTCTCCAGCACGATTTTTGCGGCGGCGATGCGCGCCTTGATGCCTGGCCCTTCGTTGATGATGTCGGCAAAGCCTGCGGCACCCGCCAGCTCGCTGTCGACAAAGGTCGCCATCATCTTCATCAGCTCGGCGCGGTAGCGCGGCGGCACGTTGGATGGGTTGGACAGCACGCCGCCCTGGGCCAGATAGCTGCTAATACTCATTTCGTCAGTCATGATCTTTCCTCCCTCGGGCAGGTATTACTGGTCGTAATCGACCACGACGTTATCGGTCACCGGATAGGCCTGGCACGAGAGCACATAGCCCTTTTCGACCTCGTAATCTTCCAGCGCATGGTTGGCGACCATCTCGACCTCGCCCTCCAGCACCTTGCAGCGGCAGGTGGAACAGACCCCGGCCTTGCAGGCATAGGGCGCGTCCATGGCGTTTTCCAGCGCCGCGTCCAGCAGGGTCATGTCCTTGCCCATCTCGATGGTCTGGGTGGCGCCGTCCAGGGTGATGGCGGCCTTGGTCTGGTTGGCGCTGCTGGCCGCATCCGTTGCGGTGGCCTTGCGCTTGGCGCGGCCCGGCTGGGCAGAGGCGAACAGTTCGAACTTGATCTGGCCGTCATCGAGGCCCGCGGTGCGCAGGGCGCTGGCGATGCCCAGCATCATCGGTTCGGGGCCGCAGATGAAGGCGGTGTCGACCGACTGGATGTCGATCCAGTGCTCGAACAGCTGGGCGCATTTCTCTTCGGTGACCAGGCCGGTGAACAGGTCGATTTCCTGAGCGTCGGACTCCAGCACATGGATCACGTTGAAGCGGCCCATGTAGAGGTTCTTGAGGTCTTCCAGCTCCTCGCGGAACATGATCGTGTTCACGCCCTTGTTGGCGTATACGAGCGTGAAGGAAGACTTGGGTTCTGCCGCCAGCGTGGTTTTCAGGATCGACAGCACCGGGGTGATGCCGGAGCCGCCGGCAAAGCCCAGGTAGTTCTTCTCTGCGCCTGCCTCGAGCGGGGTAAAGAAGGTGCCCATCGGCGCCATCGCTTGCAGGGTGTCGCCGGCCTTCAGCTCGGTGTTGGCCCAGGTCGAGAACGCGCCGCCGTCGACGCGCTTGATGCCGACCTGCAGGATACCCTCATCCTTGCCGGCGCAGATCGAGTAGCTGCGGCGCAGCTCCTCGCCTTCAAAGTCGCGGCGGAAGGTCAGGTACTGGCCTTGGGTGAAATCGAACTCCTCAGCCGCGCCGTTCACGGGCTTCAGGGTAACAACCACCGCATCGCGGATGGTCTTGCGGACGTCGGTGACTTCTAGGTCGTGAAAGCGCGCCATCAGGGTCTCCTCAGATGCACTTGAAATAATCAAAGGGTTCGAGGCAGTCCTGGCAGCGCCAGTGGGCCTTGCAAGGGGTCGAGCCGAACTGGCTGACCTTGGTGACATGCGGGCTGCCGCAATGCGGGCATTTTTCCGGGCCGCCTGCGGGCTGAGGCGGGGCGATGCCGTATGCCTCCAGCTTGGTGCGGCCCTTCTCCGTCAGCCAGTCGGTGGTCCAGGCGGGGGAGATCTGGGTCTTCAGCTTCAGATCGGTGATGCCGCGGTCCCGCAGGGCGGTTTCGATGTCCATCGCGATCACAGACGTGGCCGGGCAGCCGGAGTAGGTCGGGGTGACGGTGACCACCAGGGTCTCACCCTCCCAGGCCACATCGCGGATGATGCCGAGATCCACCAGCGAGATCACCGGGATCTCCGGATCGGGCACGGCGTCGAGCCACTCCCAGACCCGGGTGGTGCTTGGCTGAGTCGTCACTTGGCTCATGCGGTTACCCTCATTGGCTGGTCCGCCCGGCCTCCCTCGCGGAAGCGGGCCCCACCCCCGCCTGACGCCGGGGATGCGCTCAGTTCTTTGGCCGTGGTCTTACCACTTGGCGCCGGGATAGGCGCGTTGCAACCACTGCATCTGGGTCAATAGGTGGCCCAGGTGCTCTGTGTGCATTGCACCGGTGCGACCGCCTTTGTGGGCAAAGCGGCTCTCCGGAATGGTCAGCGTCGCGTCGCCCAGGATGCGGGAGATCAGCGCGTCGTATTCTTCGCGCAGGGAGGCTGGATCGGGGGCGATGCCTGCCTTCACCATCTCGGCGTCCACATCGTCGGACTGGAACATCTCGCCGACGTAGGGCCAAAGATAGTCCAAGGCTTCCTGCATCCGGCGGTGGCTTTCCTCAGTGCCGTCGCCCAGGCCCACCACGGTGTCGGCGGAACGCTCCAGGTGATAGGCCACCTCTTTCGAGGCCTTCTCGGCGATCGCGGCGACCCGCTCGTCCGAGGACTTCATCAGACGGCCCAGCTGGATCGAATGCCAGGCATCAAACAGGAACTGGCGCATCAGGGTGCGTCCGAAGTCGCCGTTCGGCACCTCGCACAGAAGCACATTGCGGAAATCCCAGGCGTCGCGCAGGAAGGCGAGATCGTCGGCGGATTTGCCGTCGCCCTGCACTTCAGCGGCGAGGCCGAGCCACATCTGGGTCTGGCCGATCAGGTCCAGCGCGGTGTTGGCCAGCGCGATGTCCTCTTCCAGCACCGGTGCATGGCCGCACCATTCGCTGACCCGGTGGCCGAGGATCAGGGTGTTGTCCCCCATCCGCAGCAGGAATTGAAAAAATGCGTCGTCGCGGGTCATTACATGGCCCCCACTTCTTCGGGGATGTCGAAGAAGGTCGGATGGCGGTAGACCTTACTTTCCGACGGCTCATAGAGCGGGCCCTTGTCGCTGGGCGAGGAAGCCGCGATGTGGTTCGCCTCAACCACCCAGATCGACACGCCTTCGTTGCGGCGGGTATAGACGTCACGGGCGTTCTTGATCGCCATTTCGGCGTCCGGCGCATGCAGGGAGCCGACGTGGCGGTGGCTCATGCCGTGCTGGCCGCGGATGAAGATTTCCCAGAGGGGCCATTCGTTTTTCATGTCTCAAATCCTCTTGGCTGAGGGGGCGCCGCCGCTGTAGCGGGCGCCGGAATGCTTGGGGTTACTCGGCGGCGTGCTGGCGCGCGGCTTTCTTCTTGGCGTGGGCCAACAGGCCGTCGCGGACCCAGGCGCCATCATCCCAGGCCTTGTTGCGTGCCGCGAGGCGGTCCACGTTGCAGGGGCCGTTGCCTTTGATCACGTCAAAGAATTCGCTCCAGTCCGGATCGGTGTAGTCGTAGTGGCCGCGTTCCTCGTTCCATTTCAGGTCCGGATCGGGGATGGTCAGGCCGAGGTATTCGGCCTGCGGCACGGTCTGGTCGACGAACTTCTGGCGCAGCTCGTCGTTGGTGTTCATCTTGATCTTCCAGGCCATAGACTGGGCGGAATGGACTGAGTCCTTGTCAGACGGGCCGAACATCATCAGCGACGGGTACCAGAGGCGGTTCAGCGCGTCCTGAGCCATCTTCTTCTGCTCGGGCGTGCCCTCGGCCATCTTGCGGATCGCGTCATAGCCCTGGCGCTGGTGGAAGCTTTCCTCCTTGCAGATGCGGATCATCGCGCGGGAGTAGGGGCCGAACGAGGTGCGCTGCAGCGGCACCTGGTTCATGATCGCCGCACCGTCTACCAGCCAGCCGACCGCACCGATGTCGGCCCAGTTCAGCGTCGGGTAGTTGAAGATCGACGAGTACTTCATGCGGCCATCCAGCAGCATCTCGGTGATTTCGTCGCGCGACACGCCCAGGGTCTCCGCCGCGCAATAGAGGTACAGGCCATGGCCCGCCTCATCCTGCACCTTGGCAAGCAGGATCGCCTTGCGCTCCAGTGTCGGCGCGCGAGTGATCCAGTTGCCCTCGGGCAGCTGGCCAACGATTTCGGAATGGGCGTGCTGGCCGATCTGGCGGATCAGGGTTTTGCGGTAGCCTTCGGGCATCCAGTCCTTGGGCTCGATCTTCTCGCCCGCGTCGATGCGCGCCTGAAAGGCGGCCAGCTTTTCCGGATCGTCCTGGGTCGCCTCGGATTTGATCATCTGAGCATACATGTCTGGGACCTCCCTTAGGGTTCTTACACGCGTTCCAGGATCAGGGCGGTGCCCTGTCCGACGCCGACGCACATGGTGCAGAGGGCATACCGCCCGCCAGTGCGCTGCAATTGGTAGGCGGCGGTCAGCACCAGCCGCGCACCGGACATGCCGAGCGGGTGGCCAAGCGCAATCGCACCGCCGTTGGGATTAACATGGGGCGCATCGTCCGCAACGCCAAGCTCGCGCAGGGTGGCGAGGCCCTGGGACGCGAAGGCCTCGTTAAGTTCGATGACGTCCATCTGTTCGATGGTCAGGCCGGTTCGGGCTAGCACCTTGCGGGTGGCAGGCACCGGGCCGATGCCCATGATGCGCGGCTCAACCCCCGCAGCGGCCATGCCGACGATGCGGGCCATTGGCTTCAGGCCGTTCTTCGCAGCCGCGGCCTCATTTGCCATCAGGATCGCTGCGGCGCCGTCGTTGACGCCGGAGGCATTGCCTGCGGTCACGGATTTGTCCGGGCCGTTGACGCCCTTGAGGCTCGAAAGCTTTTCGGCCGAGGTGCCGGGGCGGGGGTGTTCGTCGGTATCCACCACCAGGTCATCGCCCTTGCGCTGCGGGATGGTGACCGGGGTGATTTCGTCCTTGAAGATGCCACCCTCATGCGCGGCGGCCCAGCGGGCCTGGCTGCGGGCGGCAAAGGCGTCCTGGTCCGCGCGGGAGACGCCGTAATCCTCGGCCACGTTGTCGGCGGTTTGCGGCATCGAGTCGGTGCCGTACATGTCGTGCATCTTCTTGTTCACGAAGCGCCAGCCGATGGTGGTGTCATAGACCGCATTGGCGCGGGTGAAGGCGCTGGTGGCCTTGGGCATCACGAAGGGCGCGCGGCTCATGCTTTCGACGCCGCCGGCGATGGCCATATCATAGTCGCCGGCCTTGATCCCGCGCGACGCCATGCCGACGGCATCCATGCCGGAGGCGCAGAGGCGGTTGATGGTGGTGCCGGGCACTGTTGTTGGCAGGCCTGCCAGCAGGGCGGCCATGCGGGCCACATTGCGGTTGCTTTCACCCGCCTGATTGGCATCGCCCAGGATCACGTCATCCAAGGAGCCCCAGTCCACATCCGGGTTCCGTTCAACCAGTGCCGCAATCGGCAAAGAGGCCAAGTCGTCAGTCCGCACCTGGCTCAGCGCGCCGCCGTAGCGGCCGATCGGGGTGCGGGTGGCATCGCAGATGAAAGCATCCATGGGTGTTCGCGTCTCCTGTGGCGGCGGCAGGAAAAGCCGACCGTTGGGTCGGTATTACGACGGAAGATGATTCGCGGCAAGATAAAATGTAACGCGAAAAGTGGCGGGTGTTAATTTTTGTAACGCTTTGGGGTTCGGCAACCGGCTGAGAGACTCCTGGCGGGGCGTGTATTAAGCGGCAGGATGCCTTAAGCGGGTTCCCCCGCCCGCTGCCGGAGCATTGGAAATGCACCGTAGCGGTTGGGCCCGGCACCGCGCGCTGCGCGGTGCCGGGCCCAACGGATGGAGGTCTTTCGCCAGAAAGGCTGACGGCCGGCGGGAGAGGCAGGCGGCCGGACGTGGTCCGCTGGTGCCGTCAGAGTGCAGAGTATTGCAGGATGTCGTTAGGGTAGTTCTCCTGTCCGATCCTGAAGCGGGTCAGCCCCGCATGCTCAAATCCGTTTCGAAGGTAGAACCTGCGGGCGCGGGCGTTCTCTGAATTGCTGGTGAGCCAGGGCGCTTCCCAGCTGTTGCTGCGGCAGAGCTGCAGTCCGGCTTGCAGAAGGCGGGCGCCGATGCCACGGCCGTGATGCCGGGGCTGGACATAGAGCGTGGAGATTTCGGTCCTAGACGGCCCGCCTGCCGGGCTGGGCCGCCCATTTGATACCCGGATGTAGCCGTCTATGCCGTCACGGTTCTGCGAAACCAGCAAACGTTCGGCTGTGCTGTCCAATGCCTCAGCAAAATACGCAGTGGTATATTGGCTAAGCACATAATCAGCGAAATGCCCGCTGATCCCGTTGCGCAGGTAGGTGCCTAGCCAGACTTCAATTGAAAGGGCGGCGAGGCTGGAGCAGTCCTCTGCATTTGCGGGGCGGATAACGGTGTGGTCTGAATTTCCGGTCATGAATGCCATTGGGAATAAGAAAAACACGCGCCATAGTCGGGCGGCGGGCGCCGAGGTCAAGAAGATCCCCTCGCCAAAATTGCTTCACTTGTTTATTAATGTGGCAACGCAACGCGGGAGGCGCCGATGAACATTCTCTATATCATGTTCGACCAGCTGCGGTTCGACTATCTGAGCTGCGCCGGCCACCCGCATCTGCACACGCCGCATATCGACGGGCTGGCCTCCAGGGGTGTGCGCTTTACCCGCGCCTATGTGCAGTCGCCGACCTGCGGATCATCGCGGATGTCGAGCTATACGGGGCGTTACCCATCCAGCCACGGAGTGCAGTTCAACAGCTACCCGCTGCGGGTCGGCGAGTGGACGATGGGCGACCATCTGCGCAAGGCAGGGATGGGCTGCCACCTGATCGGCAAGACCCATATGGTGGCGGATGCCGAGGGGATGCAGCGGCTGGGGCTGGCGCCGGACAGCCTGATCGGCGTGCGCCAGTCGGAATGCGGCTTTGATCCCTGGGTGCGCGATGACGGGCTGTGGGCAGAAGGGCCGGACGGGTTCTATGACCAGAAACGCAGCCCCTATAATGAGTACCTGAAGGAAAGGGGCTATCCCGGTGAAAACCCGTGGAACGACTTTGCCAATGCTGGGGTGGAGGGGAATGACATTGCCTCCGGCTGGTTCATGGTCAATGCGGACAAACCCGCCAATATCGCGGAGGAAGACAGCGAAACACCTTGGCTGACCACTCAGGCGATGGAATTCATCGCACAGGCTGAGGGGCCGTGGTGCGCGCATCTCAGCTACATCAAGCCGCATTGGCCCTATATCGTGCCCGCACCCTATCACGATATGTACGGGCCGGAGCATGTGCTGCCAGTGGTGCGCTCGGAGGCAGAGCGCGAAGACGCGCACCCTGTGTTCGACGGCATGATGAACAACCAGATCGGCAAGACCTTCAGCCGCGATGAAGTGCGCGAGAAGGTGATCCCGGCCTATATGGGGCTGATCAAGCAAGCTGATGACCAGATGGGGCGGCTGTTTGCCTGGCTGGAGGAAACCGGGCGGATGCAGGGCACGATGATCGTGGTGACCTCGGACCATGGCGATTACCTGGGTGATCACTGGCTGGGGGAAAAGAACCTGTTTCACGAGCCGTCAATCAAGGTGCCGCTGATCATCTATGACCCGCGCGCGGAGGCCGACGCCACCCGCGGCACCACCTGCGACGAACTGGTGGAGGCGATCGACCTGCTGCCCACCTTCTTGGAGTCAGCGGGCGGTGAACCTGCGCCGCACATCCTGGAGGGGCGCTCGCTGATGCCCTTGCTGCGCGGCGAAAGCCCGGACTGGCGCGAGTATGCGATTGCAGAGTTCGACTTTTCCACCATGCCGCTGTGCGAAAAACTGGGGCTGGAGCCGAAGGATGCACGACTGTTCATGGTCACCGATAAGCGCTGGAAGTTCATGCATGCGGAAGGCGGGCTGCGGCCGATGCTGTTCGACATGGAGAATGATCCGCAGGAGCTGGTGGACCTGGCAAAGGGCGATGGTCATCGGGAGATCATCGATCTGATGTATGACCGCTTGCTGGAATGGGGGCTCAGGATGTCGCAGCGGATCACCCTGTCGGACACGCAGATCAAGGCGCGCCGCGGCAAGTCTGGGCGCAAGGGGATTCTGCTTGGGGTCTATGAAGCTGACGAGGTCGCACCCGAGCTGACGGAGAAATACCGCGGTCCCGTGCCGCAGTAGCTGTCCTGCCTATTCACCTTTGCGCAAGTATTTCGGGGGAGCCCGTAAGGGCGGGGGCAGCGCCCCTTACCCGCGTTGCCAAGCTGCAGAGGGGCGCATAAATTGACCGGAAACGCATCAGAGGCGGCAGAATGGCAGGGCAGACGGAACAGGTTCTGAACGCAATCCTTGAGGATATCGAGGCCGGACGGCTGGTGCCCGGCGCGCCACTGGAGGAGAGCGAGCTGGTGCAGCGCCACGGGGTGTCGCGCACGCCGGTACGGGAGGCTTTCATTCAGCTGGAAGCCATTGGATTGATCAAGCGTTTGCCGCGCAAGGGGGCGGTTCTGTTCAAGCCGACGCTTGAGGAGTTCCTGGCGATCCTTGAGGTTCATGCCCGGCTGGAAGGGCAGGCAGCGGCGCTGGCCGCGCGGCGTTTGTCTCCGGCGCAGGCCGGGGAACTGGAAGCGGCGGTGGCCGCCTGCGAGAAACACGCAGCAGAGAAGGGTGACGGCGATCCGGCTGGCTATTACCAGCTGAACCTGCGGTTTCATGCCTGCGTGGCAGAAGGGTCCGGCAATCCGTTTCTTGTTGAGATGATCAAAACCAACGCGCGCAAGCTAATGGCCTATTACCGGGCGCGTTACCGGTATCCCGGCGTCATAGCGCAGTCGGCCAAGGAGCACCGGGAGATTGCCGCGCTGATCCTTGCCCATGACCGGGAGGCGGCTGAAGCTGCAATGACCGCGCATGTGCAGTTCGATCAGGTGACAGTGATGGACTTGCTGGCCGCTCTGGGCTGAAGCGGAAGGGAAGGGGGGCCTGGCGGCCCCTGCCTGCGGCGCGGGTATTTTGACCAGAAAGAAGCCGCAGGGTCAGGGCTGCGCAGCTTGCTCGAAGAAACGGGCGAGGGTTTCCGCAAAGGCTTGCTGATCTGACTGTTCCGCCAGGCTTTCCAGGGCACGGGCAAAACCGGCCGGGCCAAGTGTGTCCCGCATTTCGTCGCTTAGCGCGAGGATGAAGCTGTGGGTCATCTCCGGATGATGCTGTGTGGTGAAGATGTGGCGGCCAAGGGTGAAGCCCGTGTTCATGCCGCCGCTTTCGCTAAGCGGTGAAGCGCCGCCCGGCAGGGTGCTGACGCATTCGCAATGGGAGCCGTAGAGTTTGACCTCATCAGGCAGCGGGATGGCCCAATCCGGGTGGTGCAGCAGATGATTGCGGGTCAGCCCATGGACCCAGCCGTCCGGGTTGCGGTCAAGACTGCCGCCAAGGGCCTGTGCAATGGCCTGATGCCCGAAGCAGGCGCCGAACAGCGGGAATTTCCGGGCATGGGCTGTGCGGATCAGCGTTAGCAGCTGTGTGACCCAAGGCGCACCGGAGCGGACAGAGGCTGGGCTTCCAGTGATCATCGCGCCATCAAACGCAAACAGATCCTGCGGGAACTCTGCGTCCTTCACGGCAAAGACGGATGTGCGCCAGCCCGGCCTGGCCATCCGGATCAGGTCGGTGAACTTCTCACCGTCCTTGGGGTGCCTTTGGGCAAATTCGCTTTCGTCTGTGTTGGTCATCAGAATGGCCAAGTGCATGGGAACGCTCGCAAGATTTTCATTTACATAATTACAGGCTCTATTAATATACATAATGCAAGTAAGTTAGGAAAGCCCGCAATGACAGTTTGGACCCCCACCGACGACGGCTATGCGGATCTGAGCAGCCATGACACCTTTGCCAATGGCGCGCCGCACAACACCTTTGCCCGGCTGCGGCAGGAGGATCCGTTGCATTGGACCGAATACGACGGCGGCAGGAATTTCTGGTCGGTGACCCGCTATGAGGACATCACGGTGATGAACAAGAACACTGAGGTGTTCTCCTCTGCCCGTGGGATCCGGATGGAGGATCAGTCCTACGAGGAATACCTGGCGCGGCGCACCTTTCAGGAGACTGACCCGCCGGAGCATTCCAAGGTGCGGATGAAACTCCTGAAGGCGTTTTCCAAGACTACGATGGCGCAGTACGAGCAGGACATCCGGGACCTTTGCGCGGATATTCTGGATCAGGCGCTGGCCAAGGGGGAGTTCGACGCCACCAAAGAGATTGCCCGCCAGCTGCCGATGCGGATGCTGGGCCGGGTGGTGGGCCTGCCGGAGGCGGACTTGCCTTGGCTGGTGGAAAAGGGGGATGCGCTGATCGCCAATACCGATCCGGATTTCACATCGCATGTGCTCGATAAGATGCAGACGGATGAGTTCCGGATGATGCCCTTCAATTCCCCCGCCGGGGCGGAGCTGTATGTCTATGCCAAGGATCTGATGGAGGAGAAAGCGCGCAAGGGCGACACCTCGGGCGTGCTGAACCTGATCCTGGAACCGGCCAAGGATGGCTCGGTCATCACTGAAACCGAGTTCCGCAACTTTTTTTGCCTCTTGGTGGCAGCGGGCAATGACACCACGCGCTATTCGATTGCCGCGGGCATTCAGGCGATGTGCCACCAGCCGGAGCTGCTGGCGCAGATGCAAGAGGGCGGTGCGGTCTGGGAGACGGCAGCGGATGAGATCATCCGCTGGGCGACGCCCGCGCTCTACTTCCGCCGCACGGCGACCCGGGATGTGGAGATGCACGGCAAGACCATCCGGGAGGGCGACAAGCTGCTGTACTGGTTTGTCTCGGCCAACCGCGACGAAAAGCAGTTTGATGATCCATTTCACGTGAATCTGCTCCGCAGCCCGAACCGGCATCTGTCGTTCGGCCAGTTCGGCCCGCATGTCTGCCTGGGCATGTGGCTGGCGCGGCTGGAGGTCACGGTGCTGTTCCAGGAGCTGGCCAAGCGGATCCGGCATATCGAGGCTGCGGGACCTCATAAGTTCCTGCGGTCAAATTTTGTCGGCGGCATCAAGTCACTGCCGGTGCGGGTTGAGGCCGCTTGAGGATTGCGCTCTTGCAGGAAAGACTCTGCGAAAACCGCTAAATATGTTAAGTAACAAGGCACGGGAAAACGATGCCGAAGACTGTCCAACAGGGAAGGACCTGGAGCCATGAAGACCCGCTTGCGCGCGATGTTCTGCGACCACCTCAGCATCATGCGGGGGAAATACCTGCCGAATTCCAAGATCGGTGACGGCTCGACGCGGTTCTGCCGATCGGTTTTTGGCACCCATTACGATAAGGATCTGCTGGACGCGCCGGGATCGATGGTGAAACAGGGTCTTCCGGATATGGAGCTGAAATGGCTGCATGACGATATCCGCGACAGCTGGCATGCCTCGACCCAGGTGGTGCTGGGCGATCTCTATGACGATGAGGGGCGGCCGCTGGCGCTGTGCCCGCGCTGGGCGCTGAAGCGTGCGGTTGCGGACTGGCAGAAGCACGGGGTGACGCCAAAAGTCGGGATCGAGCTGGAGGCCTTTGCCCTGCAGGCGGACGACAGCGGGCGGCTCATGCCCTATGATGCGCCGGGCGGGGTGGTCTATGGCACCGGGCCGTTTGCCGACCCCTTGCGGTTCAATGACCGGATCTGGGCGATGGCAGATGACATGGGCTTCTCGCTGGACATGATCACCGCCGAGTTCGACAGCCCGCAGTTCGAATACACGCTGACCTTTGATGATGCGGTGAAGGCGGTGGATGACATCGTGCTGTTCCGCCTGATGGCGCGGGAAGTGGCGCTGGAATACGGCATTGTCCTGACGTTCATGCCGAAACCGATTGCCGAGGCCGGCGGCTCTGGCATGCATATCAACTTTTCATTCGTGGACGAGGCGGGCGGCAATGCGCTGTCGTCAGGGCCGCGGGGCGGGCCGGAGCATATGAACGATCTGGCACGCGGCTGCCTGGCGGGGCTTTTGCATCATCATAAGGGGCTTGCAGGGCTGATCGCGCCGACTGCCAACAGCTATATGCGGCTGCAGCCGGGGTCTTTGTCCGGGTACTGGCAGAACTGGGGCGGCGACCATCGCAATGTGACAACGCGCATCAGCTCTGAGGGCGGTGCCAAGGCGCGGCTGGAGCACCGGATGGCGGATGCCTCGGCCAATCCTTACACCGCGGTGGCGGCAGTCCTGCAAGCGGCGCGGCTGGGGGTTGAGAACGGCCACCAGTTGCCGCCGATGGAGACCGGCGACGGGTTTGACCGTACCGATGCGCGGGAAGGCACGGCGGTGGACCTGAAGGGCGCTGTTGGCGATCTGGAAGGGGATCGCGTGCTGGCCGCGGCAGTCGGGCCGGAGCTGGTTGCAAACCACGTCTTCATGAAACGCAAGGAAGTGCGCAAGACCCGCGACCTGGAAGGTGACGGGATGCGCGATTTCTACGTGCATTTCATCTGATCCTCCGTAGGAGAATACCGATGCAACTAACCTGGAAACTGCCGGGCGGCGGGGCTGTCACGGCAACGGTGGACTATGGTCAGAGCCTTATGGAAGCAGCGCTGGCGCAGGATGTGCCGGGTGTGGTGGGGGAGTGCGGCGGCAGCCTCGCTTGCGCAACCTGCCATGTGTATGTGGATCCGGAGTGGGCCGCAAAATGCGGTGAGGCCGGTGAGTTCGAGGGCGCCATGCTGGATCTGGCAGAGGAGCGCCGGGAGACCAGCCGCCTCAGTTGCCAGATTGAGGCGCATCCTGATTTGGATGGTTTGGTGCTGGAGGTGCCGGAGGGCTGAGTCTGGCGGCTCTATCGCGGAAATGCTCTCAGGCGCGGTTGCGATAGCTGCGCCTGTGTCCTTATTGCGCCACAGAAGGTGCGGGCCCGAAGCATCTGCTTCGGGCCCGCTATGGTATCTGGTGGCGCCCGGCCCTGGCGGCCCGGGCGCGGGTTGCGCTGTCCGCCGGACTTAGCTCACAGCCGCGAAACCTGCGTCGAGGGCGGAGAGGATGGTATCCGCCTCTGCTTCGCTCAGCACCAGCGGCGGCGACAGAATGATGTTGGGCCCGGAAACCCGCACCATTGCGCCTGCCTCATAAGCAACCTCCTGCAATTTGCCGATGGTTTTCTTGTCCACGGCTGCCTTTGTGCTGCGGTTGGAGACCAGCTCCAGCGCGCACATCAGGCCATGGCCGCCGCGGACATCGCCGATCAATTCGTGTTTCTGCTGCAGCGCCAGCAGTCCCTGGTGGATCTGGGTTCCGCGGACGGCGGCGTTTTCCGGCACGTTCAGGCGAAGCGTTTCTTCGAGGCAGGCGAGGGCGGCGGCGGCGCCGACCGGGTGGCCTGAGTAGGTGTAGCCGTGGCCGATCGCTGCCTTGCCAGTGGTGTCTTTCTCGAAGGTCTCTGTCATATGGTCCGCAATCATCACCGCGCCGAATGGGAAGTAGCCGTTGGTGATGGCCTTGGCCGTCGCCATCATGTCGGGCTGCACGCCCCAGTGGCGCGAGCCGCTCCATGATCCGCTGCGGCCGAAGGCGGTGATCACCTCGTCGGCGAGCAGCAGGATGCCGTGTTTGGTGCAGATATCCCGCACGCCGGGCATGAAGCTGGAATGCGGCGGTATCACCCCGCCCGCGCCGAGGATCGGCTCCATGATGAAGGCGGCAATGGTGCCTGCGCCCTGGAAGGCGATTTCGTCCTCCAGCGCCTGCAGGCAGAGCTGGGCGAGGCGTTCCGGGTCGGTTTCGTTGAACGGGTTGCGGTAGGTGTAGGGGGCAGGGATCTGGAAACAGCCGGGCAGCAGCGGTTCGTACTGGGTGCGGAAGTTGGCATTGCCATTCACCGAGGCGCCGCCCATGTGGGTGCCGTGGTAGCCCTTCTTCAGGCTCAGGAACTTGGTGCGGCCTTCTTCGCCGCGGATCTTGTGGTACTGGCGGGCGAGCCGCAGGGCGGTTTCCACCGAATCCGAGCCGCCGGAGGTGAAGAAGGCGCGGGTGAGCCCGTCGGGTGCAAAAAACTTGCGCAGCTCCTCTGCCAGCTGAATCACCTGGTCGTTGGTGGTGCCGCGGAAGGTGGAGTAGTAGGGCAGGACGTCCAGCTGCGCGGCGATGGCGTCCTTTACCACCTGGCAGGAAAAGCCGAGGTTCACGTTCCACAGGCCGCCGACAGCATCGACCACCTCATGCCCGTCAATGTCAGTGATCTTCACTCCCTGGGCCGAGGTGATGATGGCGGGCGGGTTGGCCAGGCTGTCGCCGGGATGCGCCATCGGGTGCCAGAGGGATTTGGCATTGTGTTCTTTAAGAAAGTTGGAGTCTTTCATGGGGGCAGCTCCTGGATGCGGCCCGGTCCGGGCCGGTGAGAGGTTCAGGCGGTTTCTTCCTGCGGATAGTCCGAAGGGGCAGAGCCGCCGATGCGATGGGTGAGAGTGGCGCCCGCGCGGCGCAGGGCCGCCGGGATCAGATTTTTTTGTTCTGCGGTCATCCGGGAGACTGGCGCGGCCACGGCCAATGCGCCGATCACTTTGCGGTCCGGGCCAAAGATGGGAACCGCGTGGGAATGCACATCCGCCTCAAATCCGCCGATGGACTGGGCAATGCCGGTGCTGCGGACCTCGTCCAGCTGGGCGCGGATTTCCTGGGGGTCGGTGATGGTTTCGGAAGTGCGTGCCTCAAGCGGCCGCGACAGCACCTCCTCGGCAAATCCGGGGTCGGCATAAGCCAGAACCGCCATGCCGGAACTGGTGCCGTGGAAGGTCAGAACCTCGGCGTCCTCCATCATGACTTTGGTGGCATTGCGCGGGGAATAGGCGTGCGACAGTGAATTCAGCTGGCTGCCCTGAAGCAGCGACAGGTGGGTGGTCTCACCGGTCTCGTCGCTGAGGTCACGCAGCACCCGGCGCGAAACAGAAAGAATCGGAACCGCTGCCTCGCGCAGAGCTGCGAGGCGCAAGACCTGCGGGCCGAGCCGGTAGGAACGATCGCTGCCGGCCTGTTCGACAAAGCCTGATTCCTGCAGTTCGCTCATCAGCCGGTAGACCGTTGCCTTGTTCATGCTCGACAAGCGCGTGAGGTCGCTGAGCCCGATCTCAGTCCGGCCATGGTTAAAATAAGTCAGTAATGACAAGGCTTTGGACACGGTTCCCATGCTCTTGCCGATGCTCCCTGTTAGGTCTTGCCAGGTGCCGTCTGCGCAAAAAGACGCACCTTTGATGCAATTTTGTTGACAGATAACGGGGGCGCCTGTCAATCTAAATTCAAACCAATGGTTCGAATAGTGAACCGAATGGCCAAACTGGGAGGAAAGCCATGAAACTCAAAACCCTCATGAAAGGGGCGGTCGCAGCGGCGGCGCTGGGGCTGAGCGCGGTTGCGGCGCAGGCCGAGTATCCGGAAAAACCGGTTAACTTCATCGTGCCGTGGCCGCCGGGTGACTTGGAGGATGTGCTGACGCGGATGATCGCCGAGGATTTCCAGAACGAATACGGTGTTGCTGCAGCTGTGGTGAATAAACCGGGCGGCGGCGGCGGGCCCTTCCCGGGGGCAATCGAGGTCGCGAATGCGCCGGCAGATGGCTACACCATCGGCTCTTTCGTGATCGGTGTGCCGGTGATGGGCCACCAGATCGACATCCCGCCGCTGACACCGGCCAAGTTCGACCCGCTGGGTATCTTCCTGACCTATCCCTTTGTGATCGCCACCTCAGGCGATGCGCCCTACAGCACGATGGAAGAGCTGGCGGCCTATGCCAAGGATAACGACGTGGCGCTGGGTCATTTCGGCGATGTTCTGACCCCGACGCAGGTGACCAAGGCCTATGCCAAGAACGCCGGCTTTGAATGGGGCTCGGATGCGGCATTTGATGCGCTGGACTGCAACACGCTGGCCTCCGGCGATGCGGATGTGATCAACACCACGCTGCAGCTGGTGCTGCCCTGTCTGGATCAGGTCAAGGTGCTGGTCTCTATCACTGACGAGCGTATCCCGCTGGCGCCTGATGCACCGACCATCGGCGAGCTGGACGAAAGCCTGAATATCGCCCTGTGGAACGGGCTGTTCGTGACCAAGGACACCCCGCAGGACGTGCGTGACAAGATCATTGCGGTTGCTGAAAAGACGGTAATGAGCGAGCGCGCCCAGAATATCGCCAAGGAAACCGGAGCACTGGTTTACTGGCAGAGCGCGGACGACAGCGCAGCCCGCGTGGCCAATGACATCGACACCATGGCCCGCATCGGCGGTTTGCTGTCGGAATAATCCTCCCCCTGCATCGGGGCCTTGCGGGGTCCCGGTGCCCTTTCCCTTCGCGCGGACAAAGAGCTCCTCAGATGCCATCGGAACGTGAACGCCGCTTTGTAGGACCGCGGCGCGGTCAGCTTGTCTTTGCCCTGGTCATGGTGGGCGTCGCATTGCTGCTGCTGGTCCTGATTACGGAGCAGACCACTTGGGTGCAGAAGACGAAACTGTTTGCCCAACCCCGGTTCTGGCCTGCTGTCGCCATCGGCGGCATGGTGCTCTTGGGCGGGCTGCACCTCTACAAGCTGCCCTGGCGGCGGGTCAGCCGTTATGACCTGTGGGAGGTCAAGCGCTGGGGGCAGGTGTTTGAATTCGCCGGCTGGTTCATGGGTTATGTCCTGCTGGTTCCCATAATCGGTTACCTCCCGGTGACGCTGGTTTTCGTTCCGCTGTTGAGCTGGCGGATGGGCTACCGCAGCCCGCTCATGCTGTGGACCAGCGCGGGTTTTGCCGTGGCCGTGGTGGTGCTGTTCAAGGCCTTGCTGTCAGTCAAGATCCCTGGCGCGCTCATCTATGAGTACCTGCCGGGATCGCTGCGCAGTTTCTTCATTCTCTATCTCTGAGTGCCCGTCATGGACCTGATCCTCTCTGCAATAGACATCCTGATGCGCTGGGACGTGGCGCTGGCGCTGCTGGCGGGTTCAGTCGGCGGCGTGCTGATTGGCGCCATTCCCGGTGTTGGCCCGGCAGTGGCAATTGCGATCCTGCTGCCCGCGACCTTCTCGATGGACCCGATTGTCGGGCTGACGGTGCTGCTGGGGATCTACGGCTCCTCCATGTACGGCGGTGCGATCCCGGCGATCCTGATCAACACGCCCGGCACCGCGGTCAATGCGCTGACCACCTATGACGGCTATCCGATGACCGCGCGGGGCGAGCCGCGCCGCGCCTTGAGCCTGGCTTATTCGGCCAGCTTCTTCGGCGGCATCTTCTCGGTCATCTGTCTGATCCTGTTTGCGCCGGTGCTGGCAAAGATTGCGCCGATGTTCGGTTCGCGCGAGATTTTCATGGCGGCGCTGCTGGGCCTCATCCTGGTGGTGGTCGCGCACCGCGGCCAGGCGTTGATTGCCGGGACGCTGGCCTGCTTCGGGATCTTCCTTCAGACCATCGGGCTGGAGCCGGTGAAATACACCCAGCGCTACACCTTCGGGCAGGATTTCCTGGGCGGCGGGATCAACCTTATCGTTGTGGTTCTGGGGCTGTTTGCGATCTCGCAGGCGTTTGTCCTGCTGACCGACGAAGACGAGAAAGTCCGGATGACCCGCCTGCGCGGCGGCATGTTCCAGGGGCTGCGCGAGCTGGTACGCCATCCGCGCGTAGCGGGGGTCTCTGCCACCTTTGGCGTCTTGATGGGGATGATCCCCGGTGTGGGCGAGTTCACCGCGCAGTTCATGTCCTACACCTATGCGCAAAAGACATCGAAACGGCCGCAGGATTTCGGCAATGGCTCCACCGAAGGTCTGATTGCTGCAGAAACCGCCAACAACGCGGTGCCTGCTGCTGCCATGGTGCCGCTTCTGGCGCTGGGCATTCCGGGTGAGGCGCTGACGGCAATGATGCTGTCGGTGTTCTATGTGCACAACGTGGTGCCGGGGCCGGGGCTTTTCCAGAACGACATGGACTTTGTCGTCGCACTGTATCTCGCACTGCTGGTGCTGAATGTGCTGGTGCTGCTGTTCCTGCTGTTTGCCACCCGGTCGCTGATCCAGGTGGTGCGCATCCCCAACCGGTTTCTCGGCGTCTGCATCCTGACGCTCAGCTTCGTCGGGGTTTATTCCCTGCGCAACTCCGCCACCGACTGTGTGATGGCGGCAGCGTTTGGCATCCTCGGCTATATCCTGAAGCGCCTGTCGCTGCCGTCGGTGCCGATCATCCTGGGCATGGTCCTGGGCGGCATCATGGAGGTGAAGCTGCGCGCGGGCATGGCGCGGGTGAAGGAACCCTTTGATTTCATTGACCGCCCGGTGGCGTTCATCCTGTTTTGCATCATCATCATCGTTCTGGCGGTCCATATCCTGCGGGTGCTGAAGGACCGGAAGGAACTGAAGGAGGCCGAATGGCAGACCAATCGCGCATCGACGAGCTTCGGAAGCTTGATGTGGCGCCGCAGAAACTCTTTCTTGAAGGATCATGGCAAGAAGGTTCGGGCCAGACACTCGAAGTTGCTTCGCCGGTTGACGGATCTGTTCTGACGACGCTGGCGGGCGCCTCTGCAACCGATGTCGAAAAGGCTGTGGCTTCGGCGCGGCGGGCATATGAGGATCGCCGCTGGGCGGGGCAGAGCCCCGCCGCGCGCAAGCAGGTGCTGCACAGGATTGCGGACCGGATCGCTGCCGAGGCGGTTGAGCTGGCGGTTCTGGGCGTGCGCGACAATGGCACCGAGTTCAATATGGCTCTGAAAGCAGAGCCGGGATCGGCTGCGGGAACTTTCCGCTATTATGCTGAGGCGCTGGACAAGGTGGCGGGTGAGGTCGCACCGACAGCACCCGACGTTCTGGGGCTGGTGCACAGGATGCCGGTGGGCGTGGTGGGGGCAATTGTTCCTTGGAATTTTCCGCTGATGATCGGTGCCTGGAAGCTGGCGCCGGCGCTGGCGATGGGCAATTCGGTGGTGCTGAAGCCTGCCGAAACCGCTTCGCTCTCCTTGCTCCGGCTGGCCGAAATCTGTTCCGAATGCGGGCTGCCGGACGGGGTGCTGAACGTGGTGACCGGCTCCGGTGCTGAAACCGGCGCGGCACTGGCCGCTTCAATAGATGTGGATGTGCTGGCCTTCACCGGCTCAGGCGCTACGGGGCGCAAGCTTTTGGAAGCTTCGGCGCGGTCTAACCTCAAGCGTTGTTACCTGGAGCTGGGCGGCAAGTCTCCCAACATTGTCTTTGCGGATGCGCCGGATCTGGGCAAGGCCGCAAAAGTCTCTGCGGCGGGTATCTTCCGAAACTCCGGACAGGTCTGCATTGCCGGTTCCCGCCTGCTGGTTGAGGCTTCGATTCACGACGAGTTTGTTGAGATGCTGAAAGCTGAGGCGGAGGCACTGCTGGTGGGCGACCCGCTCGAACTGAGCACGCAGGTCGGCGCTGTGAACTCTGAGGAGCAGCTTCGCCGCAACTTGTCTTTCATGGACATGGCGCGGTCCGAAGGCGGGCAGGTGGTGACCGGCGGCACGCGCATTCTGGAGGACACAGGCGGCACCTATATGTCGCCGGCCATCGTGACCCATGTGACCCGGGATCATGCGCTGTTCCAGCGCGAGGTTTTCGGGCCGGTTCTGGCAGTAACCAAATTCGAGACCGAACAAGAAGCGTTGAGTTTGGCCAATGGTACCGACTTCGGATTGGCCGCCGCGGTGTGGACCGAAAACCTGTCACGCGCGCACCGGATGGTCGCTGGCGTTCGTGCCGGTGTCGTGCATGTGAACACCTACGGCGGTTCGGATAATACCGTTCCGTTAGGGGGCGTCGGACAGTCGGGCAACGGGCATGACAAGTCGCTGCACGCGCTGGACAAATACACCGATCTAAAAACCGCTTGGATCCAGCTCTGAAGCAGGCTTCGCGAGAGCAAAATCTGCGGCCTCCGGCGGGCGTATTTTTGGTAAGATGAAAAGCTTGGGCGTGCCGGTGACCGCCGTCCAGGCGCTGATTAAACGGGAGACAAAGCCTGTGGCAGACAAGACCATTCTGGTTGCCGGAACCTATGACACCAAGGACGATGAACTGGGCTACCTGGCGGAGGTGATCCGTGGTCAGGGCGGCAAGGTGCTGACGATGGATGTGAGCGTGCTGGGGGATCCCAGCCAGCCCGCGGATATCAGCAAGCACGAGGTGGCTGAGGCTGGTGGCAGTTCGATTGAGGCGGCGATTGCTTCGGGGGACGAAAACACAGCCATGCAGATCATGGGGACAGGGTCCGCGGCCAAGTCGCTGGAGCTATACCGGGCAGGTCGCATTGACGGGGTGATCGTGCTGGGCGGCACTATGGGCACCGACCTGGCGCTGGACATGTGCGCGGCATTGCCGGTTGGAGTGCCGAAGTATATCGTCTCCACCGTCGCATTTTCGCCGCTGATGCCGCCGGAGCGGATTCCGGCGGATGTGCAGATGATCCTTTGGGCTGGCGGGCTCTATGGATTGAATTCGATCTGCAAGGCATCGCTCAGCCAGGCCGCCGGTGCGGTGCTGGGGGCGGCTCGGGCGGTGGAGCCGCCCAAACGCGACCGGCCGCTGATCGGCATGACCTCTTTCGGCAAAACGGTGCTGCGCTACATGGTGTCGCTGAAACCGGCCTTGGAGGACCGCGGCTTTGAGGTCGCGGTTTTCCATGCCACCGGCATGGGCGGGCGGGCTTTCGAGAGCTTGGCAGCGGAGGGCGCCTTTGCGGCGGTGATGGATTTTGCCCCGCAGGAAGTGTCGAACCACCTGTTTGGCGGGCTGTCAGCGGGGGCGGACCGGATGACCAACGCAGGTAAATCCGCGACGCCGCAGCTGGTGGCGCCGGGCTGCTATGACCTGGTGGATTTTGTTGGGTGGCAGGACACTCCGGTACAGTTGCAAGGCCGGGAGACGCACGCCCACAACCGGCTCTTGACCTCCGCCATGCTGGAAGCGGGGGAGCGCCGCCAGGTGGCGCAGGCGATCTGCGGCAAGCTCTCCACCGCGCAGGCGCCGGTGGCGGTGCTGCTGCCCTCAGGCGGGTGCAACGAATGGGACCGGCCCGGCGCGCCGCTGCATGATGCGGAAGGGCTGGCGGCCTTTTGCGAGGAAATGCGAGAGCGCTGCCCGGAGAATGCGGAGCTGCATGAGCTGGATTGCCACATCAATGACGCTGACTTCTGCGCCAAGACCTTGGAAATCCTCGATGGCTGGATCGCCAGCGGGGTGGTGAAAACCGGCTGATACGCTTTGCGGCAGCGTTGCCGGATAAGGTGTTTCAAAAAGGTTCCATTTTCCTCAGTTTCTGTTACGTAAATTCCAGCAAAACAGGCCGCCGGAGGCTGCGAGCACCGTGATGCGGGGTTTGCGGGGCTTCTGCTGTCATTGGGGCTTGGCGCCGGTCCGGCTGCCGTGCCTAATCTGTTGGGAGCGGGGGGCAGGCACTGCCGCCGCGGAAGAGAGAGGAAGACCGGATGAGTGAAGCCATTGCATATGAGCGCGTCGGCGATATTGCCGTTCTGAAGGCGCAGAACCCGCCTGTGAACGCGCTGGGCATTGATGTGCGCAAAGGGCTGCTGGCCGGGATTGAGCGTGCCGAAGAAGAGGGTGCCAAGGCAGTGCTGATTTACGGCGAGGGTAAGACCTATTTTGCGGGTGCCGATATTCGCGAATTCGGCAAGCCGCCGCAGGACCCCTACCTGCCGGGTCTGTGCAGCCGGATCGAAGCCTCACCGCTGATCGTGGTCTCTGCCATGCACGGCACGGCGCTGGGCGGCGGGCTGGAGGTGGCCTTGTCCTCGCACTACCGGATTGCAGTGCCTACGGCAAAGATGGGGCTGCCCGAGGTCAACCTGGGCATTCTGCCCGGTGCGGGCGGAACCCAGCGGCTGCCGCGGCTGGCCGGAACGGAGGCTGCGCTGGAGATGATCACCTCGGGCCGCCACTTTGGCGCGGCGGAGGCGCTGGACAAGGGCATCATCGACCGTATTGCAGACGGCGAACCCCGTGAAATCGGCCTGGCTTATGCGCAGGAACTGCTGGATGCAGGTGCGCCGCGCCGGGCTGTAGGCGAAATGCCTGCGCCGGAAGCTGTGGAATTCGATGCCGTCTATGATGCGACGCTGAAGAAGGGCCGCGGCCAGCTTTCTCCGGCGACGGCGGTGCGGGCGGTTCAGGCAGCGGTGGAAGCAGAGAGCTTTGAGGCGGGCCTCAAACGCGAGCGTGCGCTGTTCACAGAGCTGATGGAATCAGATCAGCGGCAGGGGCTGATCCATGCCTTCTTCTCGGAACGTGCGGTCAGCAAGCTGCCGGAGCTGGACGGCGTTGAACCGCGGGACGTTTCCGCCATGGGGGTAATCGGCGGCGGCACCATGGGGGCGGGCATCGCCACAGCCGCGCTGCTGGCCGGGTTGCCGGTGGCGCTGATAGAGATGACGGATAAGGGGGTCGCCGCCGCGCGCGGCCGGATCGAAGGCAATCTACAAGGCGCCCTGAAGCGGGGCAAGATCACCCAGATGCAATTTGATCAGCTGACCGGAGAGGCGCTGACCGTGTCCACGGACTATGCCGCGCTGGGGCAGGTGGATCTGGTGGTCGAGGCCGTGTTCGAGGACATGGGCGTCAAGCGCGAGGTTTTCGGCAAGCTGGATGCGCATTGCAAGCAGGGGGCGGTGCTGGCGACCAATACCTCCTATCTGGATGTGGATGAGATCGCCGTTGCAACTTCCCGCCCGCAGGATGTGATCGGGCTGCATTTCTTCTCCCCCGCCCACGTGATGAAGCTTTTGGAAGTTGTGGTCGCTCAGAAAACCGCGCCGGAGGTTCTGGCCACCGGCTTTGCTCTCGGAAAGCGGCTGAAGAAGGTGGCGGTCCGTTCCGGCATCTGCGACGGCTTCATCGGCAACCGGATCATGAACGCCTACCGCAAGGCGGCGGAATATGTGGTGCTGGATGGCGCTTCGCCCTACCAGGTGGACAAGGTGGTGACCACTTTCGGCTTCCCGATGGGACCGTTTGCGATGGGCGATTTGGCGGGGTTGGACATCAACTGGGCGGCCCGCAAGCGCCGCGCGCCGACGCGGGATCCGCGTGAGAGGGTGCCGCGGTTCTACGAGATGCTCTGCGAGGGCGGTGACTTCGGCCAGAAGACCGGCAAGGGCTTTTATGTCTACGAGGAAGGCAAGCGCGGCGGCGTCCCGAACCCGGAGGTGGCGGAGCTGATTGCCCGGGACCAGGAGCAGCAGGGTGTCACCCCGCGGGAGTTTAGTGATGCCGAGGTACTGCGCCGCTACATGTGCGCCATGGTGAACGAAGCCGCCAAGGTGGTGGGCGAGGGAATCGCCCGGCGTCCGCTGGATGTGGATATGGTGATGCTGTTCGGCTACGGCTTCCCCCGCTTCTGGGGTGGGCCGCTGAAATGGGCCGATCTGCAGGGGCTGGACGGCATCCTGACCGATATCCGGTCTTTTGCGGTTGAGGATGAATTCTTCTGGCAGCCGGCGCCGCTGCTGGAGCGTTTGGTGGCTGAGGGCAGAACCTTCGGCGATCTGAACAAAGGCGCCTAGGCAAGCGGGCGGCGCCCCTCCGGCCCGTCGAGGGCCATCGGGGCGCGGCCCGGCGTTGCCGGGCTGGACGCGCAAACGCTGACCGTAGCACGAAAAAAGCGCCGCGCGGAACGCGCGGCGCCTGGCCCAACAAGAGCCGCGCATCTTGGATGCGCCCGGCGATTGGCGGGAGAGTCCGGTGCTCAGGTCCAGGTGCCTTCGGTCGAGGCACGGATCTTGCGGATGTTCTCGCCGTAGACTTCCGGAGTGTTGACCGAACCTCCCTTGAACACGGCGGAGCCTGCGACCAGCACGTCGGCGCCGGCTTCGGCCACCAGCGGCGCGGTGGTGGGATCGACACCGCCGTCGATCTCGATATGCACCGGGCGGTCGCCGATCATTGACCGCAGGCGGCGGATCTTGGCGGTCATGTCGATGAACTTCTGGCCGCCGAAGCCCGGGTTCACAGTCATGACGCAAACCAGATCAGTGAGGTCCAGAAGGTGCTCAACGGCCTCTGCCGGGGTGCCGGGGTTCAGTGCGACACCTGCCTTCATGCCCGCGCCGCGGATCGCCTGCAGGGTGCGGTGGATGTGCGGGCCAGCCTCGATATGGGCGGTTAGAACATCGGCGCCGGCATCGGCGTAGGCGTTGATGTAGGGATCGACCGGCGCGATCATCAGGTGCACGTCCATCACGGTCTTCACATGCGGGCGGAACGCCTTCACGGCTTGCGGACCGAAGGTGAGGTTCGGCACAAAATGCCCATCCATCACATCCACATGCACCCAGTCGGCGCCTTGGGTTTCGATCGCCTGGATCTCCTGCCCGAAATTGGCGAAATCGGCAGACAGGATGGAGGGTGCGATCTTGATCTTGCGGTCAAAGGACATCTGGCAGCTTCCTTTTGCAAAGGGAAATGAGGAGTCGAAGGCCGTATAGACCGTCCGGCCCGCTGTGCACAGGGGCAGATTAAGCATCGGGTCCGTTTCCTTGGGCGCTGCGCCTGCCGGTTGCGCCGGGTCGCGTTACAAAACTTTCACGGCAGTGACACATGAGCTTTGAGCAGGGCCGGTAGGCAATCCCCGAACGAGAAGGGAGCGCCCCGGTGCTGCGCATTGATAAACTGACCAAACGGTTCGGCGGTAAGATCGCGGTGGATACCGCTACGCTGGACATCGACAAGCCCTGCATGATCGGCATCATCGGCCGCTCCGGCGCAGGTAAATCCACTCTGCTGCGGATGCTGAACCGGCTGGAAGACGCCAGCGGCGGCCGCATCCTGTTCGAGGGGCGTGAAATTACCGGACTGAAGGGCAAGGGCAAGCGCGCCTGGCAGTCCGAGTGCGCGATGATTTTCCAGCAGTTCAACCTAGTGCCGCGGATGGACGTTGTTTCCAACGTTTTGCACGGCACATTGAACCGCCGCAATGCGATGGCGACGCTGTTCAACCTCTATCCGATGGCAGATATTCACACGGCGATCGACATCCTCGACCGGCTCGGAATTGCTGAACATGCCGCCAAGCGGGCAGAGGCGCTGTCGGGCGGCCAGCAGCAGCGGGTGGCGATTGCCCGGGCGCTGATGCAGGACCCGAAAATCATTCTGGCGGATGAGCCGATTGCCTCGCTGGACCCGATGAACGCCCAAACCGTGATGGAGGCGCTGCGCCGCATCCACGAGGAAGACGGGCGCACCGTGATTGCCAACCTGCACACGTTGGACACTGCGCGCCGCTATTGCGACCGGGTGGTCGGGATGCGCGACGGGCGCATCGTCTTTGACGGGCTTCCGGAGCAGCTGACCACCGGGGTGGCCCGCGAGATTTACGGCGCCGGAGAGGAATTTTCCGAGGCCGCCACCTCAACCGAGATCGAAACGCTGGAAAAGACGGACGCGATGCGCACCGCCATTCCCGCCGAATAACCCCGAACCTGAATTCATCGACCCGGCGGGCTGCTCTGCCGGGACCCAACCGGAGAGACATGAGATGAAGAAACTGATTGCTGCCGTTCTGGCAACCACCGCGCTGACTGCCCCTGTTGCGGCAGAAGAGATCAAGGAATTCCGCATCGGCATCCTGGGCGGAGAGAACGCTCAGGACCGTTTGAGCAAGCAGGAATGCCTGCGTGAACAGACCGAGGAATTGCTGGGCGTTGAAACCAAGCTGTTTGCCCCTGCCGACTATAACGGCGTGATCCAGGGCCTGCTGGGCGGTACCATCGACATGGCGTGGCTGGGTGCTTCGGGCTATGCCAAGACCTACCTTTCTGACCCTGAGGCTGTTGAGCCGGTGCTGGTCAAGGTGAACACCGATGGCAGCTATGGCTATTACTCCATTGGCTTTGCCCGCAAAGACAGCGGTGTCGAAACCCTGGAAGACCTGAAAGGCAAGACTTTCGGCTTTGGCGACCCGAACTCCACCTCCGGCTACCTGATCCCGTCGATCGAAATTCCGCAGGTGACTGGCGCGACCATGGACTCCGGTGACTACTTCGGCGAAGTGAAGTTCACTGGCGGCCATGAGCAGACCATTGTGGCCGTAGCAAACGGCGACGTGGATGGCGGCGTCAGCTGGGCAGACGGCCTGGGCGAATGGGAAGACGGCTACAATTCGGGCGCGCTGCGCCGCGCCGTGGATGCCGGCCTGGTCGATATGAACGACATGGTGGAAATCTGGAAATCGGCGCCGATCCCGGAGGGCCCGTTTGTTCTGCGCACCGAACTGCCCGAAGATGTGAAGGTCAAAATGACCGGATTGCTGGCCTCGATGAACTCTATCGACCCGGACTGCATGTATAACGTGCTGGGCGGCGAATCCAAAGGTCTGATGCCGATCACCCATGACGCTTACGAAGTGATCATCGAGGCCCGCAAGCTGAAGTCCCAGTAATTTCAGCCCAGCACTTATTTAGTTGTGCTCTGCGGGGTTCCGGGCCGGTCTTGGAGCCCCGCAATTTCCTGGATGGACCCAGTAACACCCATCCCTAGAAGATCAGGATCCCCAAATGGCAGATTTGACAGCCGCCCGGCCGGGCATCGAGGACATCCGGCAGCACTACACCGCCCATACCCAGCGCAAGCGGCTCTATGGCGGTATTCTTCTGGCGGTTTTTGTGGCGCTAATGGTGTCTGGATTCCGCACAGCGGATGCCCGTAACGCAGGCTCCTTTGCTGACGGGTTCACCCGCATTTTCGACTATCCTGCCGAAGTTCTCGCGGAGGCCGCCGAAAAGGCGGCGCAACTGCCGGGCCATGTGGTGCATTTCTTTCCGGCGCTGGTGGAGACATTGAACATCGCCGCCGCTTCGACCCTGGTGGGGGCCGTGTTCGGCACACTGCTGTCGCTGCTGGCGACCCGCGGCATGGCGCCTTGGCCCGCGCTTATCCCGCTGTTCCGCCGCATCAGCGATGTCTGCCGGGCAATTCCGGAAATCGTCATTGCGCTGGTGCTGATATTTGTGCTCGGCGGCGGGCCAGTGCCTGCGATGATCGCGATTGCCATCCACACCGCCGGCGCGCTGGGCAAACTGTTTTCCGAGGTGAATGAAAACGCCTCGCTGAAACAGGTTGAAGGCCTCACCTCTGTCGGCGCCACCTGGGCCCAGCGGATGACGCTGGGGGTGATCCCGCAGGTTGGCCCGAATTATGTGAGCTACGCGCTCTTGCGCTTTGAGATCAACATCCGGGCCTCTGCCATCCTCGGCTTTGTCGGTGCGGGCGGTATCGGCTACGAGCTGAAAAACGCCATGTCCTGGGGGCAGGGGCGCTATGACGAGGCAGCCGCGATCTTCCTTCTTCTGTTTGTCACCATAGTGGCCGTTGACCAGCTGTCCGGCCTCTTGCGTGACCGCCTGACCCATGGAGCGAAGGCATGACCACTTTTGACACCACCCTTACTTCGGCTGACCTGAAGTCAGACATCTCGCGGCTGTTTCTGAAAAAGCGGCTGATGAATTTTGCCCTGCCCGCCGCGGTGCTGGCCTATCTCGCCTATGTCTTTGTGGTCTTCGACATGCCGGGGCTGTGGGAGCGTGCCAGCCTGGACAACGCCACGACCCTGGTCAGCGACAGCTACAGCTACAAGACCCATGTCACCCGAGACAACCGCAGCGGTGAGGTGTCGGTGGCCATCGAGGGCGAGCGCAAGGGCGCCTATCCCGACGGCATGTCACCGGACTGGGTGGCCCTGGGCGAGACCACTGTGATTGATCTGGAGGCTGGGCATAAGGTCACCTTCGGCCCGGAGACCATCGCATATGAAATCCCCGGCTATGGCACAGTGCGCGCCACGCCGAGCCGCAGCGCGGGCGTGCAAGCGGAACTGCCTGCCGGTGATGTGCCGGAGTGGATCAGTGTTTCGAAGAACCGCCTGGCCGTCACCACGGAGGCGGGCCGCCTGACCGTGACCCGCAACCGGGCGGAAGTTTTCCGCTATTTCGCGGGGTGGGAGCTGTTCTTCTTTACCCTCGACAGCCCGTACTACGGCATGGGCGCAGGGGAGCTGGTGCAGCGGGCTGCCACTGGCGAGGCTGGCGCAATCTTCCAGGAGTTCTGGACCAATAAGATGTGGCGCCACCAGGATGTGGCCTGGGCCATTGCTGAGACCCTGCTGATGGCCTTCCTCGGCACCATCGGTGCAGGCATCATCGCGCTTCCTCTGGCCTTTCTGGCGACCCGGAATTTCATGCCCTTGCGCAGCGTCCGCTTTGCCATGCGCCGCGTGTTCGATTTCGTGCGCGGCGTCGACTCGCTGATCTGGACAGGGGTGCTGGCGCGGGCCTTTGGCCCCGGGCCGCTGACCGGCGCGCTGGCGATTCTGGTGACGGACACTGGCACCTTCGGTAAGATCTTCTCCGAGGCGCTGGAGAACGTTGACCAGAAGCAGATCGAGGGCGTGGCTTCAACCGGAGCCAAGCCGGTGCAGCGCTACCGCTTCGGGGTGATCCCGCAGATCACGCCGGTTCTGCTGAGCCAGCTGCTGTATTTCTTGGAGTCAAACACACGGTCAGCCACCATTATCGGTGCGATCACCGGCGGCGGCATCGGCCTGTTGCTGACACAGGCGATCATCACCCAGAAGGACTGGGAGGAAGTGGCCTATTACATCACCTTGATCATCCTGATGGTGATGCTGATGGACTGGTTCTCCGGCTGGCTGCGGCGCCGCCTGATCAAGGGCGAGGGCGGCAAGGCCAAGCGCAAGCCGCGGAAGCCGGAAGAGGGCGGGGCGTTCCTGCTGCCCTGACCTTGCCCCGGCTTGCTGAGGAGGACTGACAATGCCCCGGTTGAAGGCCGAAGAACCGTTCATCCACCCTGATTGCACGATCACTGGCAGCCGTTTCGGTGCCTATGTCGAAATCGGCGCCGGCTGCCGGGTGGCGAACGCAGTGGTCGGCGACTACAGCTATTGCGACCGGATCTGTGACATTGCCAACGCAGAGATCGGCAGGTTTGCCAATATTGCCAGCTTTGTGCGGATCGGCGCCTCCGACCATCCGATGGAGAAAGCGTCTCTGCACCACTTCCTCTACCGGTCGGCAAGCTACTGGGATGATGCGGAGGATGACGCGGAGTGGTTTGACCGCCGCGCCGGGCGAACTGCCTGCATCGGCCATGACACCTGGATCGGCCATGGGGCAATGATCAAGCCTGAGGTGACCATCGGGCATGGCGCTGTCGTGGCCTCAGGCGCGATTGTGACCAAGGACGTGGCACCCTACACCATTGTTGGCGGGAATACCGCCAAAGTGATCCGCCGGCGGTACCCTGAGGCGGTTGCCGGGCAGATGCTGGACCTGGCGTGGTGGGACTGGGACCACGAGGCCTTGCGGACCGCGCTGCCGGACTTCCGTAGCTTGAGGGCCGAAGAGTTCCTGGAGAAGTATTCCTGATTCCGCAGGCGGGCAGCTACCGCCTGTTCCAGCACATTCCCAGAACGTGCGTCACAGTTGGGCGTGGCGCCGCTGCGCGGCGACGCGCTTCAGGGGCAGGTTTGCCCTGAAGCGCTTTTTCTATTTTTGGTCTGCCAGCCCCGCCTCAAGGGTAAACGGCGCAGCGCGCCGCCGCCTTGCGATCCATGGCCCGGGGCTGTCAGGGGTCAGGCGGCGCCTGCGTCGACCAGTTGGGTGGCGATGTCGAGGAACACCTTGGCCTGGGGGCTGCCGGGCTTGGCTGCCACGATGGGCGTGCCGTTGTCACCAGCCAGCCGCACGTCCAGATGCAGCGGTACCTCGCCCAGCAGCGGCACGTTCAGCTTTTGCGCCTCAAGTGCGACGCCGCCGTGACCGAAGACATGTTCTTCATGCCCGCAGTTGGAGCAGATGTGGATGGACATGTTCTCGATCATGCCCAGTACAGGCACGTTCATTTTGCGGAACATGTCGATGCCCTTGCGCGCGTCGATCAGCGCCACATCCTGAGGGGTGGAGACCACGATGGCGCCGTCCACATGGGTCTTCTGCGCCAGCGTCATCTGCACATCGCCGGTTCCCGGCGGCAGGTCGACGATCAGCACGTCCAAATCACCCCATTGCACCTGCAAGAGCATCTGCTGCAGCGCGCCCATCAGCATCGGTCCGCGCCAGATCACCGCCTGATCCTCGCCGGTCATCAGCCCCATCGACATCATGGTGACCCCATGGTTGCGCAGCGGCAGGATGGTCTTGCCGTCGGGGCTGGCGGGGCGGCCGCTGACGCCCAGCATCTTGGGCTGCGAGGGGCCATAGACGTCGGCATCCAGCAGGCCCACTTTGCGCCCTTGCATTGCCAGCGCGCAGGCGAGATTGGCGGAAACGGTGGACTTGCCAACGCCGCCCTTGCCCGAGGCCACGGCGAGGATCCGGGCCACGCCGGGCACCTTCTGCGGCGCCTGCTGCTGCGGCTGGGCTGCTTTCTTCGGTTTCAGGTCCGGCGGTGCCTTTTCCGAATGGGCGGTGAGCATCGCAGAGACCTTCTCCACCCCGGGCAGTGCCGCCACGGCCGCATCTGCCTTATCGCGCACCGGGCCGTAGGCATCGGACTTGCCGGGATCAATTTCCAGCACAAAGCGGACGGTGCTGCCCTCGACGGTAACTGCGCGGGCGATGCCTGCGCTGACAATGTCACTGCCGCTGACGGGGTCGGTGATGGATTTGAGCGCCTCAAGGACGGTTTCACGGGTGACGGTCACGCCGGTCTCCTGTAGCTGGTCATGTCTTGCGCCTGTTCTGGCGCAATTCGGCTGGTCTTGCCAGCCATACCCGGGCAGGAGTTTGATTTAGCGCATCCTGGAGTCAGCTTTTTTGCGGGCTGGCCTTGTTCAAGACCGGACACTTGTCGGTAAACGCCGCAGCGCCGCGCGTCAGCGCGGCGCTGGGCCCAACGGGAGGAGGCCCATCGGGCCGAGGACGGGCGGGAGGATCCCGTCAGCTGGCTAAGGCCACTTCGGCGGCGTTCATCACCGCGCCGATGCGGCGGCCGGTGTCCACCATGCGGTTAGAGAATCCCCATTCGTTGTCATACCAGCTGACCACCCGCACCAGCCCCTCCGCTGTGACAGCGGTTTGCGCTGCGGCAAAGCAGCTGGAATGCGGGTCGTGGTTGAAGTCGACGGAGACAAGCGGGTCATCCTCGTAGGAAAGGATGCCCTCCAGCCCATTCGTGGCAGCCGCTTTGACTGCGGCATTGACTGCTTCAACTGTGGCTGGGCGCTCCGGCACAAAGCTCAGATCCACAACGGAAACGTTGGCAGTGGGCACCCGGATGGCAGAGCCTTCCAGGCGGCCATTCAGATGCGGCAGCACCTCCGAAATTGCCCGGGCCGCTCCGGTGGAGGTGGGGATCATTGATAACGCGGCGGCACGCGCGCGGTAGAGGTCTTTGTGGCTGGTGTCATGGGTCGGCTGGTCGCCGGTATAGGCGTGGATCGTGGTCATATAGCCGGTTTTGATGCCAAAGGCCTCGTCCAGCACCTTGGCCAGCGGCGCCAGGCAGTTGGTGGTGCAGGAGGCGTTGGAAACGATCAAATCCTCTGCCGTCAGGTCCATGTGGTTCACACCAAAGACCACAGTCCGGTCGGCATTCTTTCCGGGGGCGGAGATCAAAACCCGCTTGGAGCCGTTTTTCAGATGCCGGGCGGCATCGTCACGAGCGGTGAACAGGCCGGTACACTCATAGGCGATGTCCACATCCTCCCAGGGAAGGTCCTCCGGGTTGCGGAAGGCGCTTAGGCGGATGCTATGAGGGCCGACGCGGATCAGATCGTCCGCCAGAAACACAGGTGTCTTCAGGCGTCCGTGCACGCTGTCGTATTTCAGCAGATGCACCAGCGTTTCCGGCGGCGACAGGTCGTTGATGGCCACGACCTCGATATCCCTGGCATCGCGTTCCAGCAGCGCCCGCAGTACCCCGCGGCCAATCCGCCCGAATCCGTTGATTGCAATTTTCAGTGTCATCTCTGATCTCCGGCTGGTGTACCGGAGTTCAATCCGGTAGCGATAACGGTTGCGATACCGATAGCGATAACGAATGCGAAAATCAAGCCCCTCGCCGGCAGAGCAGCCCTTGCGGTGGCCAGCAAACTGCAGGAGCATGGGGGGATGACCAAGAAACTGCTTCTGAAAGACGTGGCCAAGCTGGCCGGTGTCAGTGAGATGACCGCGTCCCGTGCCTTGCGCGGGGCACCGGATGTATCAGCCAAGACCAAGGCGAAGATCGAGGAAATTGCCCGGACCCACGGTTATGTTCCGAACCGGATTGCCGGTTCCCTGTCCTCGCAGTCGGTCAATCTGGTGGCGGTGGTGGTGCCGTCGCTGAACAGTTTTGTTTTCCCGGAGGTGCTCTCTGGTATTTCTGCCGTCTTGAAGGACAGTCCGCTGAAGCCCGTCGTTGGCGTCTCCGGCTACGACCTTGAAGAAGAGGAAAGCGTCACCCGCGAGATGCTCAGCTGGCGCCCTTCCGGTCTGATTGTCGCCGGGCTGGAGCATACCGAGGCAACACGCCGGATGCTGCAGCAGGCCGACTGCCCGGTGGTGGAGGTGATGGATGTTGACGGCGACCCTGTGCGCCACTGCGTCGGCATTTCGCATTTGCAGGCAGGCCGCGATATGGCAGAGCAGATCCTTGCCCGCGGCTACCGCAAGATCGGTTTCATCGGCACCAAGATGCCGCAGGATTTTCGTGCCAGGAAACGCTTTGATGGCTTCACGGACGGGCTGGCGGCGCAGGGTGTGACGCTCGGCGATACTGAGCATTACTCCGGTGAAAGCGCAATCCAAACCGGCCGCCAGCTGACGGCGCAAATGCTGGCGCGCAGACCGGATTTAGAGTGCATTTACTATTCCAGCGATGTGATGAGCGTTGGCGGGCTGATGCATTGCCTGGCCGCGGGCCTGTCGGTGCCCGGTGATATCGCCTTGGCCGGTTTCAATAATCTTCAAATCCTGCAGGGCTTGCCGCTGCAACTGGCGACGACGGATGCCTGCCGCCATGAAATCGGTGAACGCGCGGCGCAGATCATTCTGAAATCGCGGGAGCCGGGCGGGACAGACGGGCTGGTATTCAATCGCCTGGCACCGGCAATCAGCCTGGGTGAGACGCTGTAGTCAACCGCCGGAATCATAAGCATTTCCTTCGGAAGGGTACGGGCCTGCCGGGCCGCCCGGCGATTTTTCTAGCTTTACCGGCCGCCCCGAGGCAACCTGAGAACATGGTTCCAGTGCAGCACGGGTCAGCCCGCTAAAGGAGTGCAGATGCCTAAGTACAACGACATGTTCGAGCTTTCGGTCGAAGATATGGACCTGATTGAAACCTCGTTGCGCCACACGCGGGATGCATTATCTGAAGCGCATCCCGCAGCGGGCAGCGCAGATGCGGAAACCCTGCGCCGGGTTCATGCCCTGCTGGGGCAACTGCATAACCAAAAGATATTCTATTACCCGAAGGACAAGGTTTATGTCAGCGGGTGAAGCCTCTGCCAAAAGAAAAAGCGCTCCCCGCGGGACGGAGAGCGCCGTAGCCTGTGATATGGCTTAAGTTCACATCGCAGCCTTGAAAAGCTGGGTAAGATTTTCCTCGGTCAGCTCAATCGGGTTGCCGCCGCAAGAGGGGTCAATGATGGCCCCCTTGACCAGCTCGGGGATGGCCGCTTCGGTTACGCCCAGGTCTGAGAGACCGCGCGGGATGCCCAAGGAGTCGTTCAGCTCCTGCACGAAGCTGCGGAACCCGTCGAAGCCGCCATCAATGCCCAAGTAAGCCGCCGCCATTTTGAACCGGTCCGCAATCGCAGCGGCATTGAACTCCAGCACCGCGGGCATGCAGACCGCGTTGGTGGTGCCGTGGTGGGTGTTGAAATGCGCGCCGATCGGGTGGCTCATCGCGTGGATCGCGCCGAGGCCCTTCTGGAAGGCGGTGGCGCCCATTGCAGCCGCCGACATCATCTGCGCGCGGGCCTCGATGTCGGTGCCGTCGGCATAGGCGCGCGGGAGGTAGTCCTTGACCAGGCGCATGCCCTCCAGCGCAATGCCTTGGGACATCGGGTGATAATGGGGGCTGCTGAACGCCTCGACGCAATGAGCAAATGCATCCAGTCCGGTGCCTGCAGTGATGAACTTGGGCATGCCGACGGTCAGCTCTGGATCGCAGATCACCACCGCGGGCAGCACCTTGGGGTGGAAGATGATCTTCTTCTGGTGGGTGACGCTGTCGGTGATCACCGAGGCGCGGCCCACTTCGGAACCCGTGCCAGCGGTGGTCGGCACTGCGATGATCGGCGCAATGGCATCGGCGTCGGCGCGGGTCCACCAGTCGCCGATATCCTCAAAATCCCAAACCGGACGGGTCTGCCCTGCCATGAAGGCGACCATCTTACCCAAGTCCAGGCCGGAGCCGCCGCCAAAGGCGATCACCCCGTCATGGCCACCCGCATTGTAGGCGGCAACGCCGGCGTCCAGGTTCTTCTCATTCGGGTTCGGATCGACCTCGGAGAACATGGCGCGGCCCAGGCCTGCGGCCTCCAGAATGTCGAGTGTGCCTTGGGTGACCGGCAGATCGGCCAGGCCTTTGTCGGTGACCAGCAGCGGGCGCGTGATGCCGGCGGCGGCACAGGCATCCGCCAGTTCCTTGATCCGGCCTGCGCCGAACTTGATTGCGGTCGGGTAGGACCAGTTTCCAACGAGAGACATGATGTGTTCCTTTGATGCAAGTGGCCCGCCCCGGGAGGAGAAACGGGGCGGGCGGGGCCGTCCGTCAGCCGGTGACCTTTTTCAGGTGATAGGATTTCGGACGGGTCAGATTGTGATAGCCGATGACCGAGAGCCCGCCGCCGCGGCCGGTGTCCTTGCAGCCGGTCCAGCACAGGCCCGGATCCAGGTAGTCGGCGCGGTTCATGAAGACAGTGCCGGTCTCGATCCGGTCCCCCACGGCTTGCGCCCGCTCCACATCTCTGGTCCAGAGCGAGGCGGTGAGGCCGAAGTCGCTGTCATTCATCAGCCGGATGGCTTCCTCATCCGAGGAGACCTTCATGATGCCGACAACCGGGCCAAAGCTTTCCTCCCGCATCACCCGCATGTCGTGAGACACGTTGGTCAGGATTTGCGGCGTCAGATAGGCGCCGCCGTCATCCTCGGAAAAGGTCCCGATATGGGCCACCGCGCCCTCCTCAACCGCCTCGGCGATCTGGCCGCGCACCTCGCTGGCAAAACGCACATTGGCCATCGGGCCGATGGTGGTCTCCGCATCAAGCGGGTTGCCCAGCTTGTAGCCCTTCACGATGGCAATCGCTTTCTCCAGGAAGGCGTCAAACAGGCTTTCGTGCACATAGATCCGCTCGATGCCGCAGCAGCATTGGCCGGAGTTGAACATGGCGCCGTCAATCAGCGTGTCCACCGCGGCGTCCAGATCGGCGTCTTCCATGACATAGCCCGGGTCCTTGCCGCCCAGCTCGGTGCCAACGCCAGTGAAGGTGCCGGCTGCCGCGCGCTCCATCGCCTGGCCGCCGCCAACCGATCCGGTAAAGTTCACGAAGTTGAAGGCCTTGGCGGCAATCAGCTCCGAGGTGGTGCCGTGATCCAAGAAGACATTCTGGAACACGTCTGCGGGGACCCCTGCGGAATGGAAGGCCTGCGCCATGCGCTCGCCCACCAGGAGGGTCTGGGTCGCGTGCTTAAGAACCACGGTGTTACCGGCAATCAGTGCCGGTGCCACGGTGTTGATTGCGGTCATATAGGGGTAGTTCCAGGGGGCGACCACAAAGACCACCCCATGCGGAATACGCTTGATGTAGCGCTTGAAGGTTGCGTCCTCGCCGACCTCAATATCCGCCAGCGACTCTGCAGCGATCTTTGCCATGTGGCCTGCGCGCTCGTTAAAACCGCCAAACTCGCCGCCGTAACGCACCGGCCGGCCCATCATATGCGCCAGTTCCGGCACGATTTTATCGTTCATCGCACCGACGGCGGCCACGCCTGCCATCACCAGTTCAATGCGCTCCTGCAAGGGCCGTTCCGCCCAGGCTGTCTGCGCTGCCCGTGCCCGTTCCGCCGCTGCAAACGCGTCCTCGCGCGACAGCACTTCGCGTTCCGCAAAGACCGATCCGTCAACCGGTGAGATGCATTTCAATACCTGGCCCATTGCCATTCACTCCATTCAGAAAGGGCAAAGCCCTCTTCATCTTTCCGAAAATACTCCGGGGGTCCGGGGGCTGGCCCCCGGCGCGTCCGGATCATGCCCGCTCGAACCCGCGCGCAATCTCGTAATCGGTAACCACCCGGTCAAAATCCTCGATCTCCACTTCCGCCGCGCGGACGTAGTGGTCGACCACATCATCGCCAAGGGCCTTGCGCAGCATTGCTGAGCCTTTAAGAGCCGCCGCCGCATCGCGCAGGGTGCCCGGGATCATGCCGGTATCGCCCTGGTAAACATCGCCCCGAGTGGGGGCTTGCAGCTCCAGCCCTTCTTCGATGCCGGCAATGCCGGCCGCCAGCATGCCTGCCATCGCCAGATAGGGGTTCATGTCGGAGCCCGGAATGCGGCATTCGACGCGGATTGCCTTGGTCCCGTCGCCGCACAGCCGGTAGCCCGCCGTGCGGTTGTCCACCGACCAGATGATCCGGGTCGGCGCAAATGTGCCCTTCATGAAGCGCTTGTAGCTGTTGATATAGGGCGCCATGAAGGCGGTGTAGTCGGGGGCGTATTTCAGCAATCCCGCCATATAGTTCTTCATCAGCGCGGACATGCCCAGCTCGTCGCTCTCGTCAAAGAACGCAGGGCTGCCGTCCTGCCACAGCGACTGATGCACATGGGAGGAGGAGCCGACCTTGTCGTGACTCCACTTCGGAAGGAAGGTCACCGCGTGGCCCTGTTGCTCGGCGATTTCCTTGATCGCGTGTTTGGCAATGGTGTGGAACTCTGCCGTGTCCATCGCCGCCGCGTATTTGATGTTCAGCTCTTCCTGGCCGGTCTCGGCCTCTCCCTTGGAGTTCTCGATCGGCAGCCCCGCATCCCACAAGTGGTTGCGGATCGGGCGCATCACATGCTCCTCGCGGGTTGTCTGCAGGATGTTGTAATCCTCGTTGTAGCCGGAGATCGGCTCGAGGTCGCGGAAACCCGAGCGGCGGATCTCGTCAAAGCTCCTGGCGAACAGGAAAAACTCCAGCTCGGTGGCGCACATGGCGTCGTAGCCCATCGCCTTCAGCCGGTTCACCTGCTTCTTCAGGATCGCCCGGGGGGAGTGGGAGACTTCCTCGTGGGTGTGGTGGTCCAGCACGTCGCACAGCACCATCACGGTGCCCTCCAGCCACGGCACCGGACGCAGAGTGGAGAGGTCGGGCTTCATCACATAATCGCCGTAACCGCGTTCCCAGCTGGTCGAGGCATAGCCGTCCGGCGTCGCCATCGCCAGGTCGGTGGCCAGCAGATAGTTGCAGCAATGGGTTTCCTCCCAGGCGCCATTCACGAAATGCTTGGCGTGGAAGCGCTTGCCCATCAGGCGGCCCTGCATGTCCACAAGGCAGACCAGAACGGTGTCTACGGTGCCATCGGCAACCTGGTCCTTAAGAGTGTCGAAGGAGAGCATGAGCGGCCCTTTGTCTGTTGCGCGCAAAACTTTTCTTCAAAAGTTTTGGCAAATTCCTTGAGTAAGGAATTTGGCCCGCTTAGACGCAGGCCAAATTCCATGTTTCAGCGCTGGCCTCAGCCGTAACGGTAGGGACGGCCGGCCTTCTGCATGTCAGCGTTATACTTCTTGAAGATCTCCACAACCTTCGCCTTGGTTTCGGACTCGGCCGCGATTTCATCCCAGAATTTCACGGCCGCGTCTTCCACTTGCTGCCACTCGTTGTCCGGAATGGTGGTCAGCTTCATCTTGTCACCGTTCACGCGCAAGGATGCTTCGCCGCCCCAGTACCACCACTGGCGGTAATAATGCGACTGGTCGCAGCAGACGCGGAACAGGGTCTGCAGATCTTCCGGAAGCTCGTTCCAGCGGCCCTGGTTGGCAAAGAACGACCCCGCCCAGGCGCCGGAGATGTTGTTGGTCAGGAAGTAGTCGGTCACATCAGCCCAGCCGACGGTGTAGTCCTCGGTTATGCCGGACCAGGCGATGCCGTCCAGCTCGCCGGTCTGCACCGCAACTTCGATGTCCTCCCAGGGCAGAGTGACCGGCACCACGCCGAACTGGGCCAGGAAGCGGCCCGCGGTCGGGAAGGTGAAGACGCGCTTGCCCTTCAGGTCCGCCAGCGAGTTGATCGGGTCCTTGGTGGCAAAGTGGCATGGATCCCAGGCGCCGGCCGAGATGTGCTTGACGCCGACCTTGGAGTATTCCTCGTCCCAGATCTCGTTCAGGCCGTACTGGTTGAACAGCACCGGAACGTCCAGCGAGTAGCGGGAGGCAAAGGGGAAGTAGCCGCCGAACACGGTGACTTCGGTGGGCGAAGCCATCGAGTCGTCATCCGACTGCACCGCGTCGATGGTGCCGCGCTGCATGGCGCGGAACAGCTCGCCCGTGGGAACCAGCTGGTCGGCATAGTATAGCTCGATCTGCATCCGGTCGCCGGCGATCTTGTTGAACATATCGATGGCGGGTTTCACCACATGCTCGGCCAGCGCAGCACCTGCATAGGTCTGCATCCGCCACTTGATGGTGGACTGGGCCAGCGCCGGGGTGGCCAGCGGTGCCGTCATGGCGCCAACGCCGGCGGACTGAAGAAACTTACGTCTTGTTGTCATAATTCTCACTCCTTGTTGAAACATCCGGCCCCTTGGCAGGACTCTCCTTGGTTATTTTCCGTAGACATATTCCGGCAGCCACAGGGCGATTTGCGGGAAGATCATGATCAGGGCGAGCGCCAGCACCATCACTGCGGCAAAGGGGATGATCGAGACATAGATGTCCTTCAGTCCGATCTCCGGCGGCGCCATGGCGCGCATCAGGAACAGGTTGTAGCCAAACGGCGGCGTCATATAGGCGATCTGGGTGGTGATGGTGTAAAGCACCCCGTACCAGATCAGGTCGAAGCCAAGCGCCCCCACCAGCGGCACATAGAGCGGCGCCACGATCACCAGCATCGCGGTGTCATCCAGGAAGGTGCCCATCACGATAAAGCTCAGCTGCATCAGGATCAGGATCATCCAGGGGCTGAGACCCAGTTTGGTGGTGAACAGGTCCTCAATTGCCTTGACTGCACCTAGGCCGTCAAAAATGGCGCCGAAGGCCAGGGCTGCGAGGATGATCCACATGAACATGCAGGAGATGCCAAGCGTCGAGCGCACTGAGGTTTCGAACACCTCTTTGGTCATCCGCCCCTTCAGCACCGCCGCGATGAAGGCGGTCATGGCGCCGATGGCAGAGCTTTCCACCAGAGAGGTCCAGCCGTTCACAAAGGGCACCATCATCGCGGCAAAGATCGCCAGCGGCAGCACGCCGGAGAACAGCAGGCGGTACTTCTCCTTCATGAAAACGTCCTTGTAGAACATCGCGTTTTTGCGGGTCAGGAAGGAGAGGAGGCCGAGCGCCAGTGCCACGCCAAGCGCGGACTTGGTTTCCATAGCACCGGACAGGATCAAGAGCGGAACCAGCACCAGCGCACCCAGCACGATGTAGTTCAGGCGCAGCGGATGGTCGGTGACTTGTTCGTACTCAGCCAGATCTTCAGGGTGCATTGCCGGGCCGAGGTTCGGCTGCATCCGGGCGCGGACGTAGATGTAGATGATGAACATGGTGGCCATCAGCAAGCCCGGGATCACACCAGCCAGCCACAGCTGCCCCACGGGCTGGCGCGCGATCATCGCATAGAGCACCAGCACCACCGAAGGCGGCACCAGGATACCCAGTGAGGAGCCCGCCTGAATGGTACCGGTCACCAGGATCTTGTCATAGCCGCGGCGTAAGAGTTCCGGCAGCGCAATGGTCGCACCAATGGCCATGCCAGCAACCGACAGGCCGTTCATGGCTGAGATCAGAACCATCAGGCCGATAGTACCGATGGCCAAACCGCCCTTAACCGGCCCCATCCAGACGTGGAACATCCTGTAGAGATCGTCGGCGATTTTCGACTCCGACAGCACGTAGCCCATGAAGATGAACATCGGCAGTGTCAGCAAGGGATACCACTTCATCAGCTTCATGGCGGCGGAGAAGGGGATCTCTACCCCGCCGGTGCCCCACAGGAGCATGCCCGCAACCGCGCCGACAAAGCCGATGGCGCCAAATACCCTCTGGCCGGTCATCAGCATGAGCATCATGCCGGCAAACATCACGATGGCGATCCATTCGTAGGACATCAGATTTCAACTCCGCGCAGGCGTCCGATATCCCGGAACAGTTCGGCAAGGCATTGCAGCAGCATCAGGAATACGCCGAAGCAAAGGATGGTTTTGACGGGCCACAAGAAGGGGCGCCAGGCGGTGGAACTGCGCTCCAGATAGCCGAGTTTTTCGCCTGCGGCGGCGGGGCCTTCGCTCAGCAGCGTTTTCAGCAGGTCCCAGAAGAACTGCAGCGGTTCCAGCCCGAAATAGCCGAGGGAATAGGCGGTTGAGCTGAGAGCGCCGTACATCAGGATCACCAGATAGGCGATCAGGAACAGCACGGTGAAAGCATCGACCATTGCCTTGGTCTTCGTGGACCAGGCCCCGTAGAACAGGTCCATCCGTACGTTTGACCCAAGCTGCATCGAGTAAGGGCCGCCCAGAATGTAATAGGCGACCATCACGAATTGCGCGGTCTCCAGCGTCCAGAGCGACGGGTTGAAAAACGTCTTGGAGACCGAGGACCACAGAAGCACCCCGATCAGAGCAAAGATCAGATACATGGCAAAGCGGCCAATGGCGCGGTTCATCGCGTCGATGCCGCGGACGTAAGCCCGGATAATTCTAGGCATCTGGCCCTCCCTCTGCCGTCAGCGCGGCCAGGGCTGGGCGCAGCAATGTCAGCATTTCTTCTGCCATGGCCTCTTCTTCTTCTGGTGACGCCACCAGATCATTGCGGATCTCGATCATTACATTGGCCAGCCCATGCGCCAGCCCGTGGATTTTCAATGAATGGGTGACGCCGTCAGCCGGGCCATAGGGCTCGTTTCGTTCAACCCGGCGGTGCGGCAGGGCAGGGGCCTCTGCCAGCATCGCGTCTGCCAGGCGGCTGTCGTCATCGTGCAGGATGCCGATCTCCACCGCGCGCTGCTTGCCGAAATAGACTGGCGTAAAGCTGTGCATCGTGACCAGAACAGTCTGCAGCCCGGATTCTTTGCGGGCCTTGATCACCTCAGAAACGGCAGCGCAGAAGGGGTCATAAACCGTTTCAACCCGTTCCAGGCGCTGTTCTGCGGTCAGTCCCTTGTTGCCGGGAATTTCCACCAGTTCGGATTTCCCCGGCATTGCGCTGGAGGCCTCTGGCGGGCGGTTGCAGTCGTAGACCAGCCGCGACACGGTGCTGGCAACCATCGGGGCATCCAGCACTTTGGACATATGCAGGGCCACGGCCCGCGCGCCTGGGTCCCATGCGGCATGGCTCAGCCGGTCGGCCTCGCGCAGGCCCAGCCCGTCATAACGGGCGGGGATATTGCTGGAGGCATGCTCGCACAGAAGCAGGACCGGGCTGGTGCCGTTACGGTTCACCACCTCCACCGCGTCCTTCTGAGTGTGAGAATCACTCTCGTGCATGCGCCGCCTCCCTGCGAATTGGAAAAATGTTTCCATGAAGAGATATTTGTGTCAATATCTTTTCATGATCGGTTCCGGACAGGGATTCCTGAAACTTTCTTTTCAGGCCGGTTCCGGGGTAGAAAGTGTCTGTTCAAAAACAGGATTGCGCCGTTGTCGAAACCTCCTGCCACCGTTCGCGAATTGATCCGCGAAAACTATTCCTCGCTCACTCAATCCGAACGAAAGTTCGCGAACTTGCTGCTGGAAAACTATCCTGCGGCCGGGCTGGCCTCGATCACCATCGTCGCCGGGAATGCTGAAGTGTCCACGCCGACGGTGGCCCGGATGGTGCAGAAACTGGGGTTCAAAGGGTATCCGCAGTTTCATCAGGCCCTGCTTAAGGAGCTGGAGGCCAAGGTTTCCGGTCCCACCAAGCGGCGCGACAACTGGGCCTCTGAGGCGCCCGAAGGCCACCTGCTGAACAGATTTGCACAGGCGGTGACTGACAACCTGCAGCAGACGTTCTCCAACATCGACTCCGCCCATTTCGACGCCGCGGTGCATCAGCTGGCCAACACTGAGGGGCGGCTTTACGTTGTGGGCGGGCGCATCACCCGGGCGCTGGCGGATTATGCCTTCACCCACTTCCAGGCGATCCGGCAGCGGGTCACCCATATGACGTCCTCATCCGCCACCTGGCCGCATTACGTTCTGGACATGGTTGAGGGCGATACGCTCCTGATGTTCGACGTGCGCCGCTATGAGACCAACCTGCAAAGATTGGCCGAGCTGGCCTCGGAGCGCGGGGTGAAGATCGTGCTGATCACCGATCAATGGGCCAGCCCGATTGCGTCGGTAGCCGAGCACACCTTCAACTGCTGGGTCGAAATCCCCTCGGCCTGGGACTCCAACATCTCCACCATGATGCTGCTGGAGGCGATGATTGCCGCCACCCAGGAGGAGAGCTGGGACAAGACCAAGGACCGCTATGACCGGCTGGATGAGCTGTTCGATATGACCCGGCTGTTCCGCAAGTTCTCCTGATCCGCCGCATGGACATTGCTCGCCGGTTGCGCCTTACTGATGGTATAGCCGGTTTCATTCAGGCAGGAGTATTCACATGCGTTTTTCCGGAATTCTGACAGCTGCCGCGGTGGCAGCAGTGATTGCCTCGCCCGCAGCTGCCAATCCGCTCAGCCGTATCCTGGCCAAGTCCGGGCTGACACCGCAGGACACCAACATCATGCGGCAGGCGGAGCAATCCCTGCTGGCTGAGGCACAGGGCGGTAAACGGGCCAAGTGGAGCAACCCGGACAGCGGCGCGCACGGCGAGGTTCAGGTGGCGGGCAAGGAAGGCGACTGCGTTCTTTTGCAGCACCAGGCCTTTGTCAAAGACGATCAGACGCCAAAGCAGGCCCGCCGGAAATTCTGCCTTTCCGAAGGCAAGTGGCTGCTGTCCCAGTAAGGCCGCAGTGCCCCCCCCCGCAGCAGTTATTCCGAGGAAAAAGAGATGTCTGAAATTACCCGCAGCCACACCACCCAGCGCATGAGCCAGATCGTGACCCATGGCGATACCATCTATCTTGCAGGGCAGGTCGGCACCGCAGGCGCCAGTGTGGCGCAGCAGACCCAGGATTGCCTGGACAAGATCGACGCGCTGCTGGCGGAGGCGGGCAGTGACAAGACCAGAATCCTTCAGACGGTTATCTGGCTGTCTGACATGAGGGATTTTGCTGAGATGAACGCGGTCTGGGATGCCTGGGTGGCAGAGGGCCATGCCCCGGCGCGCGCCTGCGGCGAAGCGAAGCTGGCCCGCGAGGATTTCCTGGTGGAACTGATCGTAACCGCGGCCAAAGCCTAAGTTAGCCTTGGCTGGTATGGGAAAGGCGGGCAGGCAGCCCGCCTTTTCCTGATATTTAGTCCAGAGCCGCGGCAGCCTTCCTAATGGCCGCTTCGGTCTGTTCCAGATCCTCGTCTGTCAGCGCCAGGCTGGGGTAGGTCTTGCCCGGCGATTTGAAGATGCCTTCCTGGCGCAGCACCTCGTTTTGGCGCTTGGTGCGTTCGGCTTTTCCGGCCTGGGTGTCCCGGTAATCGCATACTTTGGAATCTGTGAAAACGACCTCGTACACTGCTGGTTCACCTGCGATCTGGAACGGGACCCCGGCTTCTTCCAATGCTGCAACGGTCATCTGCATCAGCCTTTGGCCGATGCGGTTCAGCTGGTCATAGGTACCTTCGCCGCGCAAAACTTCCATGGTTTTCAGGCTCGCAACCGCCGCCACCTGATTGCCTTACAGCGTGCCCAGCTGCATCAGCCCGCCTTCAGCGCCCACTTCCGCCTTGTCGAAATGCCGCATGATGTCGGTGCGCCCCACGGTAGTTCCGCAAGCGAGGACATCTTTGGTCCCGTTCTCTCGGTCCTTAAGTTACAGTCCGAAGCCAAGGCGATCGGTATTGCCAGCTTCGCTGGATACAGGCCGGCTCGCGGTGTCTTTACCTGCGACCGGAGCTTGCCACCTGCTGTATCCGCCAGATCTGCGCTGGCCTGGTTTTAATGAGCAATGGGGCCGCTCGTGGCGTCTAGGCCGTCTTGGCAACTGCGAAACTCCGGCTGCGGCTGCGGAAAGGGCAGCGGAGCGCTTCCGGTTGGGGCTTCCGGGCTGGACTGGCCGAAGTGAAGCAGTGCGGAAGAGGGGCTTCGGCTCTGAACTTTCGATTCCTGGTTTTGGTTTTGTGGATATGTTTGTTGAGTCTGTGGGTAAGTGGTTTCTGGCGGGGTTTTGGTGTGATTGGGTTGGTCCTGGGTTTGAGCGGGCTTTGGGTTTTTGGTCAGTGTTGCTGACTTTGTTGTTGTGTAAGTTGTTGATATTGTTTGATTTGTGATTTTTCTTTTTGGAAAGTTCTGTTTTTTGCGTTTTTTGGGTTGCGGGTGTTCGGGGGTATCCGTAAAAGCCCCCTCACCGGCGGCGCTGAGGCGCAGCTGAGACACACCGGACGGGGCGGCGGCGACGCTGAGTTGGACGGGAAACGGACCGGAGAGACGGTTG
>NZ_JWLG01000020.1:0-59520 GCF_000813905.1 Leisingera sp. ANG-M6 | reverse complement strand
TCACTCTTGTAGCTCATGGCAAGGTTCCTGCTGAGTTTGCATACAATCGCCGGCACGGGAATGCCGGTTTGGCGGTAGACTTAGCCAAAATGCGGCACAATACGCGCGTGATTTCCGACATTATCACGCCTTGATGCGGCGTGGGGTCTTTCGCAGGCCCTGCCAAGGTTCCTTAAAGGAAACGGAATTCCCCAAAACTAGCCACCTAGGGCGCCCAGGCGCGCTGATCCGGTACAAAGAGCACAAGTTCGCTGCCCAGATGCAGGGAGCCGGGACGTTCGACCCAGGCGGTGATTCCCCGGCGATTCTGTGCGGCGGGCTTGAAGCGCGCGCCAAAGCCTGTGTGGTCTTTCTCAATCTCGCGGCCCGGCAGCACGCAGGGACGGTTTTCCATGTCCACCGTCAGCGTTACCCCGTCCGGTCCCTGCAGACGCGAGGACGGCGGCACGAAGGTGAAGTCCGGGATGCCGCGCAGCACGATGGTTGCGCCCAGATGCGCAGGGTTAACGCTGTCCATCCCCATGTCCGCCGCGATTAGGGCCAGTTCCTCTTCCGACAGGATGGTCAGCTGGCGCACGTTGCGGATTTCGGTGCCTTCCGGGTACAGGTTCCTGACCCGCACGCAGGAGGGGCGGTTCCCGCCCTCGTGGCGCCCGCCGGCAATGCCGCCAAAGCCGAGGTCCAGATGATCTGCGGGCACCGCCTGCAGGCCGCTGTCCGCGGGCACATGGCCCAGCCAGGTAATCTGTCCTGTGAATTCCGTTTTCCGCAGCACCGGCATGCCCGCTCTCCCTCGCATAAGTCTTTGACGTTGCAGTGAGCATACAGGCGGCGCGGACCGGCACCAGTGGTGCCGCGATGGTTTTTTGTGGTCCCGCAGTTCAGCGCCGGAAATGAAAAACCCCCGGAGGCCAGCGGCATCCGGGGGTCAAAGCCTTGGGTCATCAGGCGGAGGGCTCAGGCTCCATGCCGCCCTCTGGCGGGGTCTTTTTGGGCTTCGCCTTGGGGATCGCGGTGACCGAGGCGTTGCCCTGATCCTCGCTGTCGTCCTCATCGTCGCCGGCCTGCGGCGGCTCGCCGTTCATCACCCGCTTGATCTCGTCGCCGGTCAGGGTTTCGTATTCCAGAAGGCCCTGCGCCAGACGCTCCCATTCCTCGTTCTTGTCCTTGAGGATCTCCAGCGCCTGCTCATAGCCCTGCTGGATGAAGCGTTTGACCTCTTCCTCGATCAGCTCCTTGGTGTTCGCCGAAACCGAGAAACCCGCAGTGTTGCCGGAGTAGCCTTCATGGGCCTCGGCATAGTCGATGTTGCCGACCTTGTCCGACATGCCCCAGCGCAGCACCATGGCACGGGCCAGCTGGCTGGCCTGCTGGATGTCGCCGGCCGGACCGTTGGAGACATGGTCCTCGCCATACTTGATGACTTCGGCTGCCTTGCCCGCCATGGTCATTGCCAGTTTCTGCTGGCACTCATCGCGGTGGTAGTTCAGCCGGTCCATTTCGGGCAGCGACACCACCATCCCCAGAGCGCCGCCGCGCGGGATGATCGTTGCCTTGTAGACTGGATCGCACAGCGGCAGGGCCAGACCGACAACGGCATGGCCGGCCTCGTGATAGGCGGTCTTTTCCTTCTGGTCCTGGGTTAGCACCATCGAACGGCGCTCGGCCCCCATCATCACCTTGTCCTTGGCGGATTCGAAATCCTCCATAGTGACAAAGCGGCGGCCGACACGGGCGGCCATCAGCGCCGCCTCGTTCACGAGGTTGGCCAAATCGGCACCGGAGAACCCAGGCGTGCCGCGGGCGATGATGCGCAGGTCCACATCGGGCCCGAGCGGAGTCTTGCGGGCATGCACGCCAAGGATCTTTTCCCGGCCCTTAATGTCGGGGTTGCCGACGGTCACGTTGCGGTCAAAGCGGCCGGGGCGCAGCAGCGCCGGGTCCAGCACATCCTTGCGGTTGGTGGCGGCCAGGATGATGACGCCTTCGTTGGCCTCAAAACCGTCCATCTCCACCAAGAGCTGGTTCAAGGTCTGCTCGCGCTCGTCATTGCCGCCGCCATAGCCGGCGCCGCGGTGGCGGCCCACCGCGTCGATCTCGTCAATGAAGACGATGCAAGGCGCGTTTTTCTTGGCCTGTTCGAACATGTCGCGGACACGGGAGGCGCCGACGCCAACAAACATCTCGACGAAGTCGGAACCGGAGATGGTGAAGAACGGCACGCCCGCCTCGCCCGCAATGGCGCGGGCCAGCAGGGTTTTACCGGTGCCCGGAGGGCCGACCAGCAGCGCGCCCTTGGGGATCTTGCCGCCGAGGCGCGAGAATTTTTGCGGGTTGCGCAGGAATTCGACGATCTCTTCCAGTTCTTCCTTGGCCTCGTCGATGCCCGCCACGTCGTCAAAGGTGACGCGGCCGTGCTTCTCGGTCAGCATCTTGGCCTTGGACTTGCCGAATCCCATGGCGCCGCCTTTGCCGCCGCCCTGCATCCGGTTCATGAAGTAGATCCAGACGCCGATCAGCAGCAGGAACGGCAGCAGCGTGATCAGGAAGGACTGGAAACCCGACTGCTGCTGCTTTTCAGCGCGCACCGGGATGTTCTTCTCGATCAGAAGAGCGGTGACTTCGGCATCGGCCGGTTTGATGGTCACATAGTTTTGCCCGTCCGAGGTCGTGTAGCGCACCTGTTCCCCATCCAGCGTGACAGTGCTGACCTTACCGGTCTCCACCGAACTCACGAAGTCCGAGAAAGTGCGTTCACGGCTCTGCATCGTGCTGCCGGAACCGCTGAACAAATTGAACAGCGCCAGAATCAGCAGAAACAGAACAACCCAAAAGGCGATATTGCGAGCGTTGCCCAAGGAAAGTTCTCCCTATCAGTAAGGCGCACCTGTCAGGCCGCCTGCGTTGAGCTTAAAATAAGGATCATTCGAGCAGGTTCAATGCGATAAAAGGGATGCAAAGAACTCTTCTTCATTTGCCACCGGTTCGGCCGTCCAGCCATTGCCCATTCCGGCCACCGGTGCAGCCGCCAGTTCGGCACCGCGCCACACGGCAGGCGAGGCCTCCAGAACGGTTCCCGGAACCCCGGTTGCGCGCCAGGACGGACAGCTGAACAGCCCGTCGCGCCCCAGGGGCCGCACTTCGCAACCCTTTGCATCGCCTCCGAAAACCTTCCATCTGTCATCCCAGATCTGGCCGGGAAGCGAGGTCACGCCTGCAACCGCATTGGCTTCGCGGCAGATCCAAATCTGTTTGGAGGTTGTCAGAAGGTGGCAGCCGGCAACTGTAGCCGCGCCGCCGCCGCGCGCCGCCAGAACGGCGATTTCCATCGGCACCCGGCGCGGCGGATAGGAGGAGCCTGACACCCATTGGATGGCCTTGACCAGCAGGCGGTAGCCGGTTTCGCCGGGGAGAGTGCGGAACTTCCGCTGGCAAAGAACCACCGCCCCGGCCTGCACATGGGCCATGTCGCGGGCGGCCAGGAAGACGTACCAATCCAGCGCTTCGCGCGCCTTGTTCATGTTTTCGGCAACCCGGGACAGCACCGTCGGCGTCAGGCCCAGCGGTGCCAGTTCCGCCAGGGCGCGGCGTGCCCGCACCCGTTCATAGCGGATGTCGCTGTTGCTGGGATCCTCGCACCATTCGATGCCGCGCTCCTGCAGGAACTGGCGCAGTTCGCTGCGGGTCACTTCCAGCAGCGGCCGCACCAGGGTAACGCCCTTGTGCACGCGGCGCGGCGGCATGCCGGAAAGCCCCGACACGCCAGAGGCCCGGGCCATGCGCATCAGCAGGGTTTCGGCCTGATCGTCCGCTGTATGCGCCACGCAGAGGGTAGAGATGCCATGGCGCCTAGCCCAGGCACACAGCAGATCATAGCGCGCTTCGCGCGCCTGTTTCTGCAGGTTGCCCTTGCCGGGACCATCCTCCCACCGGATCACCTCGTGCGTGATCCCAAGTTCAGAAGCAACTTCGCCAACCCAGGCGGCTTCAGCCGCTGATTCCTCCCGCAAACCGTGGTCCACAGTCGCGGCAAGGAGCTCAACCGGCTCACCTTGGAAGGCTTCTTTCATCAGATGCAGCAGCGCCATGGAATCACTGCCGCCAGAGACGGCAATGCCCAGCTTGCCAGTCAGCCTGGACTGGAACTGGCCGCGCAGCAGTCCCAGGATATCGCGCCGCAGCCCGGTCAAGAACAGCCCAGTTTGGCCATTTCTGCCGCGGCCTCAGCCTGCTGCGCAGCGCCGGGGAACCGCACTCCGACTTCAGACAGCGTGACACAGGCCTGGTCGGTCTGGCCCAAGCGGCCCAGGGCCGCGCCCAGTTCGAACAGCGCCTTGGGGGCCACAGGCCCGGCGGAGTTTCCGGTAAACGCCGCCAGATAGGCCCGCGCTGCTTCGCGGGTGTCACCCAGACCGTCCAGCGCCTTGCCGCGGCTGAATTCGGCAGCGGGTGCCAGCGGGCTGCCTGGATAGGACTGGTTGAAGGCCGCGAATTTCTCTGCCGCGTCCTGATACGCGCCGTCCGCCAGAAGCTTTTCGGCGGCATCAAAGTCCGCCTGCTCGCCAATGGCCAGCTCTCCGGCCGCCGGTTCGGTGCCGGCCGTGCCGGCCACCGCACCCGAGCCGCCGGCGGCAGGCAATTCCCCGCCGCCCAGCGTGGTGGTTTCCTTCAGCGCGCCGACATCGCCGCCCTCCAGCTCAACCAGGCGGAACTCCAGGTCGCCGATCCGGTTGGTGCCATCAGTGACGATCCGGTCGACCCGGTGGCCCAGCTGCTCGGTCTGCAGCGTCAGCCGCTGCAGTTCGCTCTCGATCGCGGCAACCCGGTCCAGAACCGTGTCGCCTGACACATTCGCCGAGGGGGCGCCTGTCGTCGACATCTCGCGCTTCAGCCGCTGGATTTCGACATGCAGAACGGTCAGCTCCTGGCGGATGTCCGCCAGCGTTTGGCTGTCCTGCGCCGCCAGCGGCAGCGGCAGGGCCAGAACGGAGGCCAGAAGAACTGTGCGCAGGCGTTTCATCGCGTTACCCCGTCAGCCCGCCGGCCAGCACGGTGACCGCGCGGCGGTTCTTGGAATAGCAGGCCTCGTTTGAGCAGATCTCCAGCGGGCGTTCCTTGCCGTAGCTGACGACCTTCAGGCGGTGGCCTGCAACCCCTTGCGAAATCAGGTATTCCCGCGCGGCATTGGCGCGGCGGGCGCCCAGGGCCAGGTTGTACTCGCGGGTGCCCTGCTCATCGGCGTGGCCCTCGATGGTGACAACATAATCGGCGTTCTGGGTCAGCCAGCGCGCCTGGCCCTGAAGGATGCCTTGTGCCTCAGGCGTCAGCGTCGACTGGTCCACAAGAAACAGAACCCGGTCGCCGATGGACTGCTGGAAATAAGCCGGGCTTGCCGGATCCAAGGCCCCTGCCCCGGCACCCGCCCCTGCGCCGGCTCCGCCGCCGTTTGCCGTATCATCCCACCGGTTGTTGCTGCAGGCCGCAAGGCCCAGGACGGCAACAGCCGCAATTGCCAATTTCAAACCGCTCATGTTGTCTGCCTATCCCTTTGCGTTTCTTGACCGGAAATTAACATATGCCCGGTTCAGGTTCCATGCGGGTATCCCCGCCTTATAGATTCAATTAATTCTGCAATGGCGACCAGGCCGGGTCAGAGGCCCCGTCCGGTGTCTTCACAGGTTTAAGGTTGCGCCCGGTGATGTCCACAGAATACAGCAGCGCCCGCCCAGCACTGCCCTGGCTTTCGCGGGTAAACATGATCACCCGGCCATTGGGCGCCCAGGTCGGCCCCTCGTCCAGGAAGGACGCTGTCAGCAGCCGTTCCTCGCTGCCGTCGGTGCGCATCACGCCGATGTGGAAACGGCCCTTGTTCTGCTTGGTAAAGGCAATCATGTCGCCGCGCGGCGACCAGACGGGCGTGCCATAGCGGCCTTGGCCAAAGCTGATCCGCCGCGCCTCGCCGCCGCCTGCCGGCATGACATAGAGCTGCTGGCTGCCGGAGCGGTCGCTTTCGAACACGATCTGGCTGCCATCCGGTGAAAACGACGGCGCGGTCTCGATCGACGGGGCCGAGGTCAGCCGCGACTTGGCCCCGGTTTGGATATCCATCGAGAACAGGTCGGTATTGCCGCCCTGGGTCTGCGAATAGACGATGGTGCGCCCGTCGGGCGCAAACCGCGGCGCAAAGCTCATGGTGCCGTCTCCGCTGGACAGCACCTTGCGCTGCACCTGGCCCACGTCCAGCACATGGATCTGCGGGAAGCCGCTTTCATAGCTGGTGTAAAGCACCCGGTCGCCGGTGGGCGAGAACCGCGGCGCCAGCACGATCGAGGCGCTGTTGGTCAGGTACTGCACATTGGCACCGTCGTAATCCATCACCGCCAGCCGCTTGCGGCGGTCGTTCTTGGGGCCGCTTTCAGAGACATAGACCACCCGGCTGTCGAAATAACCGCTCTCGCCGGTGATCCGGCTGTAGATCGCATCCGCCACCTTATGCGCCATCCGCCGCCAGCCGTCGGTGGTGCCATTGAACTGCAGGCCGGTGCCCAGCTCTTTCTCGGCGAACACATCATGGCCGCGGAACCTGACCGTCAGCTGATTGCCGTTGACGCTGACTGCGCCGGTGATCAGCGCCTGCGCATTTACGGCTTTCCAGTCGGCGTATTTCACCGGATTGTCGAAGCCCGTCACCTTGGAGATATGGGCGCTGGCCGGCACTTCCCGGAACAGGCCGGTGCCGCTCAGGTCCGCTGCGATAACCCGCGCGATCTGCGCCGCATATTCCGAGGCTGCCGGTGTTTCCGGCACGAAATCCGGCACCGCATAAGGCAAGGGTTCGATCACGCCCTGGTCGATCTCGATGCGAAGCGGGCCGTCCTGAGCCATGGCCGCGCCCGCGCCTGCCGCGGCTGCGGCTCCGATCAGAAGGGCTGCCAGTATTTTCCTCATTTGATCCGCATCCTTTCAGGATTGAATGTCATCTCAATATCGCGCCATTGCGCGTATTTTTCAGGGGGAAGCTGAAAGCCTGAGGACCCGCAGCGGATAATCGCCCGCCGGGCCGCCTCATAGGCCTGCTTTGCCGCTGCCGAAGACCCGCCGGTGCTGGACAGCATCCGGATCGAGCCGGTGTCCGGCTTGCCGTCCTGGGACAGCGACACACCAACCACCACGGTGGTCTTCAGCGCATCGGTCGAGAGCGAGCCAACGTTCCAGCAGCGCGACACCTCGACCCTCAGCGCGTCTTTCTCGCCCAGCGTCAGAGGCGGGCCGGAGGGTTCCGGCGCCTCCACATCGGCGCCGCCCGCCAGCGCCTCGGCCAGCGCATCCGCCACTGCATCGGCAGTATCCGTCTGCTCCGTTTCTGCCGGCTGCGCCGCTTCTGTCACCTGCGGTTCCGGGTCCGGCTGGGGCCGGGCGGGCCGGGTCTTGGGCCGCTTGGAGACCGCGGGCGCGGCGGAGGCTGCCACATCCTCACCCTCGTTCTCTTCGGTCACAATGCGGTCGCTGGCGGCCTCGCGCGCAGTGGCGTCCTGCACGTCCTGCTCAGTCTCGGCGCCTTCTTCCGGCGCCACCTCGGGCTGGACGATATCGTCGATCCTGGTGTCCGGTTCCGGCGGTGCAACCGGTTCCGGCGCCACCCGGTCCACCGGGCGCGGCGCCGTTTCGGGCCGGACCTGCGGCACCAGGGAGGCCACATCCGGCTCTTCCGCGACAGAGGGCAGCTCGATCGGCACTTCCGGTTCAGGCGGCTGTTCCGGCAGCTCTGTTACCTGCGGATCCGGCTCTGCCGGGGCAATCGGTTCCGGCTGGGTGATTTCCGGTTCCGCATCCGGCTGCGGTGCCGGTTCCGGCGCGGGCTGCACCGCGGCGGGCTCGTTCAGCGGAGCAGGCTCCGGCGACACCTGCGGCGCCTCACGCTGCTGGCTCAGCTTCTCGAATTGCTCGGATGAAATCAGCGCCACCTGCTGCACGTTGGACGGCAAGGGTTCGGACGGGAACCAGGCGCCAAAGACAACCCATGTCATCAGCACCCCGTGCCCGGCAAGTGAGATCTTGGTTCCGGTCTGCACCGTCCGCGTCCCCGCCTACTGCCCTGTGCTTTCAGCCCGCTGCCCGTCCAGCGCCGGACCGCCGGTATCGGTGACCAGCCCCACGTTGGAAAAACCGCCCGCATTCAGCGCGCCCATCACCTGCATCACGTCCGAATAGGCGATCCGCCCGTCGGCGCGCAGGAACACCCGGTCCGAGGAGCGCTCTGCCGCAATCGCGCGCAGTTTGGCCACCAGCTCCTCGCGCGCGACCGGCGTGGTCTGGATTTCCACGCCGCCCTCGGCGGTCATGGTGACGGTCAGCGGCTCTTCCTCGTCGCCGGGCAATGCGCCCGCGGCGGTCTTGGGCAGTTCCACCGGCACGCCCACGGTCATCAGGGGGGCTGCCACCATGAAGATGATCAGAAGCACCAGCATGACGTCCACAAAAGGCGTCACGTTGATTTCGGACATCGGCCGGCCGCGTCCGCGGCGGCGGCCCCGGCGGCGGTTGCTGCCGCCTGAAGGCTGCTGGACTGCGGCGCCCATCGCCTCAGGAATCCAGCTGGCGGCTGAGGATGGTGGCGAACTCATCGGCAAAGGCCTCGTAGCCGCCAATGATGCGGTCGCTGTCCGCGCTCAGCTTGTTGTAGAAAACCACAGCGGGGATCGCCGCCAGCAGGCCCAGCCCGGTCGCCATCAGCGCCTCGGCAATGCCCGGCGCCACAACGGCGAGGTTGGTGTTTTGCTGTTCTGCGATCTCGATGAAGGCGGTCATGATGCCCCAGACGGTGCCGAAGAGGCCAATGAACGGCGCAGTGGAGCCAACAGTTGCCAGCACCGACAAACCGCCCTGCAGCCCTTCGGTTTCCTTGGCGATCGCCACATCCATCGACCGGTCAATGCGCGCCTGCGCGCCGGGGATCAGCCCGCCGTCGCTGCGGTGGCTGCGCCGCCATTCGGTCATCCCGGCCGAGAAGATCCGCGCCGCCTGGCCGGGCGGCTCTGCGCCCACTTGGTCAAACAGCTCATCCAGCGGATTGCCGGACCAGAAGGCGCGGTCAAAGGCGTCTGCCTCCCCGCGCGCTTTGCGGTAGTTTATCGTTTTCTGAATGATGATGCCCCAGGACCAGACCGAGGCCACGATCAGCATCAGCATCACCAGTTTCACGGTTACGGTGGCCCGCGCGAAAAGGCCCCACATGGAGAAATCAATCTCCTGCGCCAGCGCCAGAGTTTCTGCTTCCATTCGCCTGCTCTACGGTTTTCCCAGCCGTTTATCCGGCCTTATTTGGCAAGACGCTAGCGCAGTTCAATGGCAAAGGCCAATAAAACAGGCGGCCGGGCGCCAAATGTTACCGCAATGCGCGAATCTCTGCCGGAAGCCGGGCCGGTTTGCCGCCTGTGGTTATGCAAACAATGGTGACCTGGGCGCGGAACAGCACCTGGCCGTCCCGTGCGACCTCCTGATTCAGGACCATCCGGGCAGGGGTCACGTTGTGCATTGAGGTGATGACCAGCAACTCCTCGTCGAACTTGGCAGGCGCCAGGTAATCCGCCTCGATCCGGCGCACCACATAGATCAGCCCGGCCTCGCGCATGGCGTTCTGATCGACCCCGATGCCGCGCACCCAGTCACTGCGGGCGCGCTCGATGAAGCGCAGGTAGTTGGCGTGATAGACAATCCCGCCCATGTCGGTGTCCTCATAGTAGACCCGGACGGGAAATTGGTGGTTCATTGCCTGCTCTCCTGCGTTTGCCCGCGCACCCTATGGGCGGCGCCAAACCGCTGCAAGCCGGCTCATCCCTCTAGCGGATACTCCGCCAAGTTGTCATACCGCGCGCCCTCTGGCGCCAGCGTCGATTGGAACAGCGCAAAGCTCTCCGCTTCGCACTGCAGCCGGAACTCCGATGCCGCGGCCAGAAAACGGGCAACCTTCTGCACCTGCCCCGCCTCCATGTGCCGGGGAAAACGCGCCAGCGTCACATGGGGGCGGAAGCGTTCGCGGGACAGCTCGATCCCGGCAGTGCGGCAGGCGCTGCGGACGTGGTCGCGCAGGCGGGTCAGCTCCGGCGTTTTCCGCACCTCTGCCGCCAGCACCCGCGGAAGCTTGCCGCCAAAGGTGTCCAGACCGTTGAAGGTCAGCTGCAGGGGCGGCACGCTGATCTCTGCCAGAAGCTGATGCAGGGCCTGCAGCGCGGCCTCCGGCTGGTCATCGAGGAAGGCCAGCGTCAGGTGCATGTTCTCTGCGGGGACTTGGCGTCCCACGGTCAGCCGCTCCTGCACGCGTTCCAGCGCATCCAGGGCTGAGTCCGGCAGCGGCAGGCCGACAAAGGCGCGCATCAGCTCTGCGGCGGTTCCGCCGGCGCCTGAAGCCGCGCAAACAACCGCAGAGCATGGGATTTATCCTCCGCCGCAACCGGCATCATCCGGTCGTAAGCGGCCGCGATTACTCCCGCGATTTCGGGCCGCAGGATGGTGGCGCCGGTCTCCGGCAGAACCGCCAGCGGCGAGGCCTCGGCGAAGGCCGCATCGCCCCACATCAGCGCCACCTGCACCGCCTGGGTGAGCGCCAGCGTCTCGGCCGGCATCTGCGCCATCGCACCCTGCATCCGCAGGAAAACAAACGCCGCCTTGATGCCGCCCTGATCGTCAAAGCGAAAGGCGCGGTACTGGCTGGCATCACCGTCTCTCAGCCGTGCGACCAGCGTCTGCAGCCCCGGGATCAGCCGGTCAAGGTCCGGCACCTCCAGCAGTTCCTCCCACTCGCGGAAAAAGAAGAACATCAGGTTGGAGCCCAGCTCCGGGTCGGTTTCGGCCATCTGGTGGCCTGCCAGCGTCATCACTGCTTCCAGCGCGCCCTTGACGGTCTTCAGGGTCTCGTCCTGCACCCCGAACACAATCGGCGCCACCGGCCGGCCCCAACGGGCAAAGGCGTAGGCGCCGTCATTGCGGGTGAACAGGGTTTCGATCTGCTCCGGCGTCAGGTCTGGCAGCTGGGCGGTCATTTGCGTCTCCTTGGTCCTGCCCCGTCTATGCCGTCTGTATGCCGGGACAGCAAGGGGAAGGCTCCCGCGCCTGGCCGGCCTCCTGGCTGCGCCAGGCCGCCGGCAGCAGCCTTGGGCCCGGCGCCGCAGGCGCGGCGCAGTGCATTCAGATAGGTCAGCAATATTGCCCGAATGTTTCGCGCGCGAAACATTTGGACAGAAAGACTGACACAACTTATAGTGGCAGACCCCGGTTTTACCCGAACAGGTCGTTCTGGCTGCGCGGCGGTGGCATGCCGAGGTGGGTCCAGGCCTTTTGCGCCAGCATCCGCCCGCGCGGGGTGCGCTGGATCAATCCCTGCTGCAAGAGGTAGGGCTCGATCACCTCCTCCAGCGCGTCGCGGCTTTCGCTGAGGGCTGCCGAGATTGTCTCAATCCCCACCGGTCCGCCGCCGTAGTTTTCCGCGATCAGCTTCAGATAACGGCGGTCGGCGCCGTCCAGCCCCAGCTGGTCCACCCCCAGCCGCGTCAGGGCACCGTCGGCCAGCTCCCGGGTGATGGTGCCGTCGCCCTCCACAACCGCGAAGTCCACCACGCGGCGCAGGAGCCGCCCGGCGATCCTGGGGGTGCCGCGGGCGCGCCGCGCGATTTCGCGGGCGCCGGCATCATCGGCCGGGGCACCCAGCTTGCGGGCGTTGCGGCTGACGATCTCAAACAGCTCGTCGATGGTGTAGAACTGCAGCCGGGTCGGGATGCCGAAACGGTCGCGCAGCGGTGTGGTCAAGAGGCCCATCCGGGTGGTGGCGCCGACCAGGGTAAAGGGCTGCAGCTCGATCCGCACGGTCCGCGCTGCCGGGCCTTCGCCGATCACCAGATCCAGTTCGAAATCCTCCATCGCCGGGTAGAGCACCTCCTCCACCGCCGGGTTCAGCCGGTGGATCTCGTCGATGAACAAGACGTCGCGGGCTTCGAGGTTGGTGAGGATCGCTGCCAGGTCGCCTGCCTTGGCCAGCACCGGGCCGGAGGTCATGCGGAAGTTCACGCCCAGCTCGCGCGCGACGATCTGAGCGAGCGTAGTTTTGCCAAGGCCCGGGGGGCCGTGGAACAGCGTGTGATCCATCGCCTCGCCGCGGCGGCGGGCGCTCTCGATGAAGACGCGCAGGTTGGCGCGGGCCTCGGCCTGGCCGATGAACTCACCCAGGCCCTGCGGGCGCAGGGCGCGGTCGTTGTCTTCCGGCAACGGCTCGGGGCGCAAGGCGGGGTCGGCGTCAATCATGTCAGTGTTTCCGCAATTAGAGGGAACCCGGAAAGGGCAGCGCCCGTCCCGGCGGGGCAGGAAGCGAAGCGCCCGCCCCGAGGGGGGCGGGACGGGCGCTGCCCGGCCTGCAGGCCGGGTCGGGCATCCGATATCCGCAACAACTTACATCACCCTTTCGGCGCCAGCAGGCGCAGCGCGGCGCGGATCAGTTCCGGCTCATCCGCATCCGGATAGGTCGCAGCCGCCTCCGCCACCGCAGCCGCGGCATCCGAGGGGCCGTAGCCCAGATTGCCCAAGGCCGACAACGCCCCGGCGGAAGCAGCCGCCGCACCGCTGGGTTTCTTGGGCGGCGCCTTGCGGGCCGGCTTGGCGGCGGGTGCGGGATCGGCATCCTCGACCACCTCCAGCCCTGGGCCGTCCATCGCGTCCACCACGGTGCCACCCATCGCCATCACGCCGGGCGCCTTGTCCTTGAGATCCAGCACGATGCGCTGCGCGGTCTTGGGGCCGACGCCCTTGGCGGCCTTTACTGTGGCCCAGTCCCCCAACGCAATCGCGCGGCTCACCCCGTCCGGCCCAAGCGCGCCGAGAATGGCCAGCGACACCTTGGCGCCGACACCTTGCACCGAGGTCAGCAGCCGGTGCCATTCCTTCTCCACCAGCGAGGTGAAGCCGTAAAGCTGCATCAGGTCCTCGCGCACCACCATGTCAGTGTAGAGCGCGATGGCTTCGCCCACACCCGGCAAAGCCGCCATGGTGCGGTCGGAGCAGTAGACGATGTAACCAACGCCGCGCACGTCGATCAGCACGTGATCCTGCGCCCGGTAGTCGAGCCGCCCTGTCAGCTTGCCGATCATGCGCGTTTCTCCCTTAGCTGGCGCTGCTGCGTGCCGCCGTAGTAGGCGTGGCAGATCGCAATCGCCAGCGCATCTGCGGCATCAGCGTTCTTGGGAAGGCACCCCGGCAACTGCAGCTTGACCATATGCATTACCTGCTCCTTCTCGGCGTGACCCACACCCACCACCGTTTTCTTGACCCGGTTCGGGGCGTACTCGCCCACCGGCAGACCCGCCTTGGCCAAGGTCAGCAGGGCCACCCCCCGCGCCTGGCCCAGCTTCAGCGTGCCGGCGCCGTCCTTGTTCACGAAAGTCTGCTCGATCGCTGCCTGGTCCGGGGCGAATTCCTCGATGATCTCGGAAACCTGGTTGTGCAACGACAACAGACGCTCGCCCAGATCGTCGCCGTCAGAAGTGCAAACACCATTAGCAACATGGCTGAGACGGCTGCCGCGCGATTCGATTACACCCCATCCAAGGTTCCGCAACCCCGGATCAATTCCCAAAATCCGCATGATCTGCCTGCCCTTGCCCGCGAGCCGGCCCGCTGGCCGGAAATTATTTTGACCCAGCACTAGCACAAAAGGCGAACATGTCCAATTGCTTTCATAGCTGATTGTTTCCGGGAATCCTGCAGCTGCGGCCTGGAAACGACCCTTCATACTGGCGGGAACGACATTTTCGGGCCCATTCGGAGCCTGGCCGTAAACCCCTTATTTACAAGGCAAACAGCTATGCAGTTAGTGCATATGACACATGCAATTTCAGGCCTTGCTGCGCTGATTTTTCGCCACTAGATGCCCGCCATCGCAATGACGCGACGGATGCTAACAGCTAATCAGAGGACACGGATATGGCCGCATTTGATACCACCCGCACCACCTATGGTTCCACCGGCCTGTTTGGCCGTTTCGGCGATCTGTTCGCCGCTGCAACCGGCGCCTTCGCCGCCTGGAACGACGCCCGCGTGACCCGCAACGCGCTGAACGGCCTGTCCGACCGCGAGCTGGCCGACATCGGCATGTGCCGCGGCGACATCGATGGCGTCGCCACCGGCAAAACCGTCATCTGAGACATCCCTGATTTCCGCCCTGCCTCCTCCCTCGGGGCGATTAGGGAAACGCCGCGGACCTGCAATGGCCGCGGCGTTTTTTATTGGCGCGGCCGTGCAGCCAGCCGCCGGCAAAGGAAAAGGCCGCCTGCCCCGTGAGCAGCGGCCTTTCACACTCTTTCCTGCAGTTTGATCCGGGTCAGCGCAGCACTGGCCCGATCTTCTGAGCGATGTAAACGGAAGCAGGATCAGCCTGCATGATAAAGGCCCCCGCGCGCTCAAGCGCACTGCCTTCGGCAAGGGTCCTGACCCTTTCGTCATAGCTGCCAAAACCAAGCGCTGCCATCAGGAAGCCCTTGAACAGCAGGAAGGCCCCGGCAAAGATCACCACGGTGCGGGCCGAGATCCGGGACTGCACCCGGCGCGGCTGAATCACCAAGAGCCCATCCGGCCGCATCTTCGCGGAAAAGCCTTCGGACATGGCCGTATGTTTGCGGTTGATATGCTTCAAACGCGATTGGAACGTATCACGATGTTCGCCCATCACTAGTCTCCGAACTGGCCCCCACCAGCGGATGGCCCATCATTGGCTAAAAATGCGGCAAAAGTGGGGCAAGCCCCTCAAATTTGCCGTAAACTTAGTTCAATCAGCCCGCTTTACGGAGAAGTAACGTTGTCCATTCACCAATTTCGTCCCGGCGCGCCAGATTGGCGCCGTTCTGTGCATAAACGCTGACCACGTCATCGGCCTGCTCGTTCAGGATTCCGGAGAGAATCGCATAGCCGCCGGGACGCAGATTCGCCGTCAGATCCGGCGCCAGGGCCACCAGCGGGCCTTTCAGGATATTGGCGAAGATCAGGTCATAGGGCGCCTGCGCCTGCAATTCCGGGTTGTCGAAACCCGCTGCCTCTAGGCAGGTGACTTGGCCTTCCATACCGTTGGCCTTGAGATTGGCCTCAGCCACCTCGACCGCGACCTCGTCGATGTCGCTGGCCAGGATGGTGCCATCCCAAACGCGCGCTGCGGCCATTGCCAGCACCGCGGTGCCGCAGCCGATGTCAGCCACCTTTTCGCCGCGGAAGCCCTCGTCCAGAAGATGGTCCAGCGCCTTGAGGCAGCCCAGCGTGGTGCCGTGGTGGCCGGTGCCGAACGCCATTGCCGCCTCGATCAGCAGCGGGATCTTGTCTGCGGGCAGCTTGTCCGCGTCATGGGAGCCGTAAACGAAGAAGCGGCCGGCCTCGACCGGCGCCAGTTCGCGGCGCACATGGGCGACCCAGTCGGTTTCCGGCACCTCTGAGACCACAAAGGGTTTGGCCTCATGCATCGCAGCCAGCAGCGCCAGGCCTGCCTCGTCGGGGGCTTCGGTGAAATAGCCGCCAACCTCCCACAGGCCGGAGCCGTCCTCCATCTCAAAGACGCCGATGCCGGTAGGTTCCGGGATGAGCCGCTCCATGGCTTCGCCCAGCGCTTCGGCCTGGGCTTTTGCAGTGAGCGTGGTGAGGGCGGTGAATGTGGGCATGGCGTTGCTCCTGAAACTGTTGCCATGCGCCTAGGCTTCCACGCGCCCCGCGTCAAGCATCCGCCTGGCCTGAGGCCAGGCAGCGCCCGCGCTTAGCTCATGCGCGGGCGCTCCGCCCCTTGGCGGGGCGGAAGAGTCACTCCGCCGGCGCAGGCCGCGCGTATTTGCTGAAGATGGTCTCGTTGCCGGGTTCCGGATGGCGCGGGATCAGCAGCGACAGGGACAGCGACACCAGCGCCATGGCGGCCGCCAGGGCAAAGACCAGGCCCGGCTCATAGACCCAGAGGAGGCCAAGCAGCACCGGCAGGAACACCGCGGCGATGTGGTTGATGGTGAAGGCCACGGCGGCCGTGGGGGCGATATCGCCCGGGTCGGCGATTTTCTGGAAGTAGGTCTTGAGCGCCAGCGCCAGGGCAAACAGCACATGGTCCACCACATAGAGCACAGCCGCAATCACCACACCCCAGCCGAACCAGTAAATGCCGCCATAAGCCGCAAAGACGATGGCGAGCCCTGCGTATTCGAAAATCAGCGTGCGGCGCTCGCCAAAGGCGGCCACGGCCTTACCCAGAACCGGCGCAACGGTCATGTTGATCACCAGGTTGATCAGGTAAAGCCCGGTCAGCTCATGCACCTCAAAGCCGAACTTCTCGACCATCATGAAGCCTGCAAAGACCACAAAGATCTGCCGCCGGGCGCCCGCCATGAACTGCAGCGCGTAGTAGAGCCAGTAGCGCTTGCGCAGGATCAGCTTCTTGGTCTGCGGGTGCGGCGCGTCGAACTGCGGATAGGCAAAGAGCGCAAATAGCGCGATGGCAGCGGTCAGCCCGCCTGCGGCCAGGAACACGGTGTTGTAGCTGAGGCCCAGGCTCTCCCAGGTCAGCACGATCAGCCCGTAGACCACCAGCGTTGCCGCCGACCCGGCAGCGACCAGCCAGCCCAGCGTCTGCGGCGCGCGGTCCTTGGGCAGCCACTGCAGCTGCAGCGACTGGTTCACCGTCTCGTAGTAGTGAAAGCCGATGGAGCTGAGAAGCGTCACCATCAGCAGGCCGCCGAGCGAGGGGAACCAGGCGGTGACTGCGGTGGCCACGCCCAGCATCACCAGCGAGATCAGCCCCAGCACCTGCTCGCGCACGAACAGGATCACCGCGATCACGCCAACGGCCAGAAAGCCCGGGATTTCCCGGACCGTGTGCAGCAGGCCAATGTCGGCGCCGTCGAAATTGGCCGCTTCGATCACGAAGTTGTTGAGCAGCGCGCTCCAGGTGTTGAAGGCAATCGGCATCGCCAGCGCCATCAGGAACAAAAGCGTCACCGGGCGGCGCCAGAACGGGAGGCCCTGGGCCTCAGAAAGGGGCATCGGTTTGAACATGAGCAAGGGTTTACGCCTGTTCCGCCGGTCTGGCGAGGGGGAAAACCCGCCTGCACATTAAGCTCCGCATCAGCGCGCAGAGACTGGAAATGCGAGGCTCTGCCTCGCACAGGGATATGCCGGGCAAGAGAAAGGCCGCTTCTTTCTGGTAAGAAATACCCCGGGGGAGGCCGCAGGCCGGGGGCAGCGCCCCCTGCCCGGTCTCAGAAAAAGCTCTGCGGGTCGATGTCGATGCTGAGGCGCAAGTCGCCCTTCAGCCGCAGCGGCGCGGTCCAGCGGGCCAGCGCCTCCTGCAACGGCACGCCTTTCGGCGCCTTGACCAGCAGCCGCACCCGGTGGCGGCCGCGGACGCGGGCGATGGGGGCCGGGGCGGGGCCGAACAGCTGGGCGCCGATCTGGCGCAGCGGTCCGTCGTTGCGGGCCATCGCATTGCCGAGGTCAAAGACCGCCGCCAGATCCGGCCCGGACAGGATGATCCCGGCCATCCGGCCATAGGGCGGCACGCCAGCGGCCTGACGCTCGGCGGCTTCTGCTTTCCAGAAGCTTTCCTCATCCCCAGACAGGATCGCCCGGATCACCGGGTGCTCCGGCTGGAAGGTCTGCATCAGGGCCTCCCCCGGGCGTTCGGCGCGCCCTGCCCGGCCCGCCACCTGACGCATCAGCTGAAAGGTCCGCTCTGCCGCGCGCAGGTCGGAACCCTGCAGGCCAAGGTCGGCGTCAATCACCCCCACCAGCGTCAGCAAAGGGAAGTTATGGCCCTTGGCGACCAGCTGGGTGCCGAGGATGATGTCGGCTTCGCCTGCGGCGATCTCCTCGATCCGGCTTTTCAGCGCGCGGGCAGAGCCGAACAAGTCGGAGCTGAGCACCGCAATGCGGGCCTCGGGGAACATGGCGGTGGCTTCCTCCGCCAGCCGCTCGATGCCGGGGCCGACCGGGGCCATCTTGCCCTCCACCTCGCAGGAGGGGCAGGCCTCCGGCACGGGTTTGGTCTCGCCGCACTGGTGGCACATCAGCCGCTTCATGAAGCGGTGCTCCACCATCCGCGCATCGCAATGGTCGCAGGCCACCTGCGCGCCGCAGGCGCGGCAGATGGTAACCGGGGCAAAGCCGCGGCGGTTGAGGAACAGGAGCGATTGCTCACCGCGTTCCAAGCGCAGTTTCATTGCCTGTTTCAGGGTTGGCGAGATCCAGGTGGAGGGCAGCAGGTCCTCTGACCGCATATCCACTGCGCGCATGTCCGGCAGCACCGAAGCGCCGAAACGGGAGGTGAGGTTCAGACGGTTGTACTTGCCGGCCTCGGCATTGGCCCAGGTCTCAAGCGAAGGCGTGGCGGAGGCCAGCACGACCTGCGCCGAGCACATCGCCGCGCGCAGCACTGCCATGTCGCGGGCGTTGTACAGAACCCCGTCCTCCTGCTTGTAGGAGGTGTCGTGTTCCTCATCGACGATGATCAGGCCCAGGTCGCGGAACGGCAGGAACAGGGCTGAGCGGGCGCCGATCACCAGCTGGGCCGCTCCCTGCCCGACCATTTTCCAGACCCGGCGGCGTTCGGTCATGGTGGCGCCGGAGTGCCATTCAGCCGGTTTGGCGCCAAAGCGCGCCTCGACGCGGGTCAGGAACTCAGCGGTGAGCGCGATTTCGGGCAGCAGCACCAGCGCCTGCCGCCCGGCGCGCAGGGCGGCGGCGACGGCCTCCAGATAGACCTCGGTCTTGCCGGAGCCGGTGACGCCCTTCAGCAGCGTGGTGCCGTAGCGCCCGCTGTACACACCTTCAGCCAGAGTAGCGGCAGCCTTGGCCTGATCCTCGGTCAGCTGTTTTGAGGGCAGTTCCGGGTCGAGATGCGGATAAGGGGTGTCGCGGGGGGCTTCCTCCTCGCGCAGGGCGCCCTGCTTGACCAGCCCCTTCACCACCGAGGGTGTCACATCCGCCATATCGGCGAGTTCCCTGGGTGTGAAGGCAAGGCCGCCATACTCCTCCAGCACCTCCAGCACCCGGGTGCGGGCATCCGTCATCCGGTCCGGCACGCCCTCGCCCCGGCGCAGGATCTTGCGCATCGACGGCGGATCGGAAAGACCCGGCGCACGGGTGGCCAGCCGCAGCATCGCAGGCATCGGTGTCAGGGTGTAATCGGCGGCCTTGCCAAGGAACTGGCGCATTTCGGTCCGCATCGGGGCCACATCCAGCACCCGGATCACCGAGCGCAGCTTGGCCGAATCGAAATCCCCGGCACCCGGCCCCCAGACCACGCCCAGCACCTTGCGCGGACCCAAGGGCACCTCGACATAGGCGCCGAGGTAGCAGCCGCCCTCCGGCGCGCGGTAATCCAGCAGCCGGTCAAGGGGTTGCGTGGTCAGAACCCCAACCCTCTCGCCTGCCTGAAAGAACTCCTGCCCGCTCATACTGCTGCCTGTGTTGCCGCCCGTATTTCCATGAGGTAAAGGCTGTGGCGACCGAGGCCAACCCATCCAAAGGACTGCCCCATGAAATTCTTCGTAGATACTGCCGAGATCGGCGCCATTGCCGAGCTGAACGATCTGGGCATGGTGGACGGTGTCACCACCAACCCCTCGCTGATCAAGAAATCCGGCCGCGACATCATCGAGGTCACCAAGGAGATCTGCGATCTGGTCGACGGGCCGGTTTCTGCCGAGGTAACCGCCACAGATGCGGAAACCATGATCGCCGAAGGCCGCAAGCTGGTGGAGATCGCCGAGAACATCGCGGTGAAGGTGCCGCTGACCTGGGACGGGCTGAAAGCCTGTAAAACCCTGACCGATGACGGCCATATGGTGAACGTGACCTTGTGCTTCTCCGCCAACCAGGCGCTGCTGGCGGCCAAGGCGGGCGCAACTTTCATCTCCCCCTTCATCGGGCGTCTGGACGACATCAACCTCGATGGCATGGAACTGATCGAGGACATCCGCACCATCTATGACAACTACGGATTCGAGACCCAGATCCTGGCGGCCTCGATCCGCTCCGTAAACCACGTGCTGGATTCCGCCCGCATCGGCGCTGACGTAATCACCGCTCCGCCTGCCGTGATCAAGGCGATGGTGAACCACCCGCTGACCGACAAGGGCCTGGACGCCTTCCTGGCCGACATCAAGGCGGCAGAGATCAAGATCCTGTAATCTGTGGCCGCCAAAAAGCCAAAGTTACAGCACAAACAAGCCTTTGCCATCCTATCTGACAGGCTGGCAAAGGCACTTTCGTCTTATGGCTATGTCCCGCACCCAGCTTGGAAGCCAGGCTGGGAACCACACAATCAGGAATATGCAGCTGATTTTCTGGGGCCGGTTCGTGAAGATGGCATCAGGATAGTGAAATGCCTGTATCTGCCGCACGGCAGGCAGCTTATTGTTGAAGCATGGCATTTTCACTGCGCGTCTGCTGAAAGTTCAGCTGCAGCTTTGGGTAGCGACCCGCAGAAGTGGGGGAAAGCGCTGATCTCTTTGCCTTGGCGGAAAGCCGAAACGCGGGACCACCTCGGCTTCTTATCTTTGCTAACCTTCCCCAAACAGGTGAAGTTCAAGGCGGACGGCAAGCCCTCCAATCTTGAACAGATTTGGAGTGCACACGACAAACTGTTGCAGCCGACTCTCGATCAGATTCATCAGGAAGTCAGGGATCCGGCACGATTCAATTCGCCACTCGCAGCAACGGCTGAAAATTAGCCGTTGAGCAATTCAAGCGCGCATCCATACAGCAATTTCCGTGCGCCCCGCATTTTTCCGCAGCATCAGGGAAATCCCGTGTTATAAACGGCACCAAACCCGTCAGAGGTCCGGAGCCGTAAGAGTTCACATGAGCAGTTCAAGCAATACAGTCAGCCTGGAAGACCAGTTGCGCGAGGCGATCCTCGCCAAACCCGATGCGGTGCTGGAGGATCAGCACCTGATGAACGCCCTGGTTGCAGCCAATGAGCGGGCGATGGGGTCCAACGTGGTTGACCTGCGCGGCATCGCGATGGAACGGATGGCGGCGCGGCTGGACCGGCTGGAGGATACCCACCGCTCGGTGATTGCCGCGGCCTATGACAACCTGGCCGGCACCAACCTCATCCACCGCGCCGTGCTGCGGCTGCTGGAGCCGCGCGATTTCACCGCCTTTTTGGCCTGCCTTGAGCAGGACATGCCGGAAATCCTGCGCGTCCATGCGCTGGCGCTGGTGCTGGAGACCGCCCAGCCCGGCGGCGCCGAGGTGGAGCGCAAGTCCGGCGCACTGAAGCTGGCAGGCCCCGGTTTCACCGAAAGCTATGCAGGCCAGCCCGGCAGCGACCGCCCCGTGACCCTGCGCCAGACCCAGGGCGGCAGCCCGCGGGTCTACGGGATGAAGGCCGAATGGATCCGTTCAGAGGCTTGCCTGATGCTGGACCTGGGCGAAGGCCGCCTGCCCGGTATGCTGGTGATGGGATCGGAAGATCCGCATCAGTTCTCGCCGATGCAAGGCACGGACCTCCTGACTTTCTTTGGCGGCGTCTTTGAACGCTCGATGCGCTACTGGCTGTCATGACGCTGATTTCCCCCGCCTGCCGCGACGCCCTGCAGCTGTGGCTGGAGCGTCTGGGCGGGCTGGAGGATGCCTCCGCCAACACCCTCACCGCCTACCGCGGTGACGTCTCCACCTTCTTGGCCTTCATGACCCAGCACAGCGGCGGGCCGCAGGGGCTGGGGGCGCTGGCACGGATCACCACCTCTGACATGCGGGCCTGGATGGCGTCGGAGCGTAACTCCGGCACCGGCGCGCGGTCGCTGGCGCGCAAGCTGTCGGCGGTCAAGAATTTCTACCGCTGGCTGGCGGAGCGCGAAGGGTTTGAGCCGGCCGCGGTGCTGCTGGCGCGCTCTCCCAAGTTTCAGAAGAAACTGCCCCGCCCGCTGGCGCCGGAGGCCGCCAAGGCCGTCCTCGAAACCGTTGAGCTGCAGTCGCAGCAGGATTGGGTGGCGGCGCGGGACGTCGCCGTGGTGACGCTGCTGTATGGCTGCGGGCTGCGGATATCCGAGGCGCTTGGGCTGACGGGTGCGGATGCACCGCTGCCGCCGGTCTTGCGCATCCTGGGCAAGGGCCGGAAAGAACGCGTGGTGCCGGTACTGCCCGCCGCCCGCGATGCAGTGGAGCGTTACCTGTCGCTGTGTCCGCATCCGCAGGAGGCGAAGGCCCCCCTGTTCCGCGGCGTGCGCGGCGGCGCGCTGAACCCGCGCCAGATCCAGGGGGTGATGGCCAGGACCCGCGCCCAGCTGGGCCTGCCCGCCACCGCCACCCCGCACGCGCTGCGCCACAGCTTTGCCACCCACCTGCTGGAGGCGGGCGGCGACCTGCGCGCAATTCAGGAACTGCTCGGGCACGCGTCGCTGTCGACCACCCAGGCCTATACTGCGGTGGACACCACCCACCTGCTGGAAGTCTACAACAAGGCCCACCCGAAAGCGTGACTTGACCCCGCCCGCCTTGCTGGCCTTTGCTGTCAGCAGGAGGGTCTACCATGCCCGATGAACACCCCGCACAAGTGGAACTGACCAGTATCCTGACCTGCCCCGCCTGCGGGCATCAGGCGGCAGAGGAGATGCCGCAGAACGCCTGCCAGTGGTTTCATGAGTGCCCCGCCTGCAAAACCCTGCTGCGGCCAAAGCCCGGCGATTGCTGTGTTTTCTGTTCCTACGGGACCGTTCCGTGCCCGCCGGTGCAAAAGGGGGACGGCTGCTGCGGCTGACCGGTTTACCGCCCGGTTGAATAAAATCCGCACTAATTTCCGCAGCAGGCAGCAAGCCTCTGTTAAGGCGCTGCAGGCCAGATGGCAGAAACCGATCCAGAAAGGATTCTGCCATGACCCCCGCCGGCTTTGCCGTTTTGTTTGCCGATGGCGCCCCTGCCGCCCCTGCCCCGCCGCCTGATGTGCAGCCATGGCAGCGCGACAGGCCCGCACAATCCCCTTTCTCCTCGCCCGACATCACCGACCCGGCGCCGCATGGCCGCAGCATGGCGCGGATCCAGTTGGCGGCGGGTACGGAATTCCGCCCAATTCTGCACTGAACGGTTGCGGCTCCGGGGCAAATTCGCCATCACGGTCGCATGACACCTCAGATCCGCGCTCTTTCCGTTCACCTGCTCACCGCAACCGGCGCCGTCTTTGCCATGCTGGCAATGCTGGCGGCGGCTGAGGGTAAATGGAGCCTGATGTTCCTGTGGCTGGTGGTTGCCTTCGCGGTGGACGGCATCGACGGGCCGCTGGCGCGGCACTATCACGTCAAGCGCTACTCGCCGGAGTTCGACGGGGTGCTGCTGGACCTGATCATCGACTACCTGACCTATGTCTTCATTCCCGCCTTTGCCTTGTTCCAATCCGGGCTGATGGCGGGCTGGACAGGGTGGTTTGCGATCATCGTAATCACCTTTGGCAGCGCGATGTATTACGCCGACACCAGAATGAAGACCAAGGACAATTCCTTTTCCGGCTATCCCGGCGTGTGGAACATGCCGGTGCTGGTGATCTTTGCGCTGGAGCCGAGCCATTGGACTAGTCTGGTGCTGGTGACGCTGCTGTCGGTGGCGATGTTCCTGCCGCTGAAGTTCATCCATCCGGTGCGCACGGTGCGCTGGCGCAAGGTGTCGCTGCCGATGGCGCTGGCCTGGACCTTCTTTGCGGGCTGGGCCGCCTGGGTCGACTTCCACCCGGCCAGCTGGGCGCATTGGGGGCTGGTGGTGACCTCGGTCTACCTGCTGTTTGTCGGCATCGCCCAGCAGATTGTGCCGGAACGGCAGCGCACGTCCTCAAGGGCTTGAATACCGCCCTGCCACTTGAAGGGGCGCCGCCCCTCTGCGCCCTGCGGGCGCATTCACCCCGGGGTATTTTCAACCAGAAAGAAGCAGCCGCCGCGGCTGTCATAAAGACGCGTCTGCCGTAAAGATCAAATCAGCAGGCTGGCAGCGCCTTCGTGTTTCAGCAGAGCCACCTTGGTCTCCACCCCGCCTTTGCCGGAAAACCCGCCAAGACCGCTGGCGCCCAGCACCCGGTGGCAGGGGATGATCACCGGGATCGGATTGCCGCCGCAGGCATTTCCGACCGGTTGCGGCGGCGCCCCCAGCTGTTTGGCAATATCGCCATAGGTGCGGGTCTCGCCAAAGGGAATCGCCAGCATTGCATCACAGACGGCGCGCTGAAAATCAGACCCGTCCACCTGCAGCGGCAAGTCGAACACCGTCAGCTCCCCCGCAAAATAGGCGCGCAATTGGTCCAGCGCCCGGGTCAGCAGCGCTGACTGCCCGCTGGCCTCCGCCGTCCAGTCCAGCCGCACGATGGCGCCGTCCCGCTCTGCCACGCTGAGCGGCCCGACGGGCGTCTCAAGACTTGCTGAAATCATCCTTTTCCTCCGGCCTGCTCCCGGCTGCATTCTCTGGTGCCGGTGCGCGGTCCGCAAGCCCGGACATCGGTCCCCGGCTGCCGCGTTAACGCTTTGTTAACCAGTGCTAACGGTTTACCGCCAGATTGCATCAAATTCGACTAAAGTGAGTTTCAAGAAGAGAGCTAAAGGTCAGTCAGATGATTTCAGCAGTTTCCAGCCCTGCCGGTTTCTACAACGGCATGAAGCAGATCCAGGCCTTGCGCCAGGAGGCACCGGCTTCGGGAACCACTGCACGGGAACTGGCTGATGCGTCTTTGATCAAAGGCATGACGCGCACTCCAGCGCGGGATGCCGTGCAGGCCGGCAGCCCTGCTGACGCCCTGACCGCCCAGTATGTCGGCCCGGCCCGGGAAATGGCGCGGGCCGAGGCGTTGGAACCGCGCCCGGCGAAAGGCATCGACATGGATGCCTACTATCAGGATCTGATGAATGGCTGCCAGGCAGGCCCAAAGCCGGTCAGTGTGCTGACCGCAGAGGCGAACTATGCCAAGGTGCAGCGCATCATTGGCTGACCCGCCAAACCAAGGCCCGTCTGCAAGGGCACATACCACGCCGCCTGAATGTGTTTACCTGCCGTTAAGCCTGTTGTGTTAAAACTGGTTAAAGAACGGTTCAGTGCCTCTGCGAAGGACCCTCTGTGATGTTTATACCAGTTTCGGGACGTATAGATCCCATCAGGCCAAACCGCGGTTTTCTGACCGCCCGCCCGGTTGTCCGCTCCGATGACCCGGACAAGAGCGAAACCGCCGACAACACGCCGCGCGGTCAGGACGAGCATCCGCAGGATGCGCCGCATCCGGAAAACAGCGAGTTTTTCTGGGACGCCGCGGGACGCGAAACCGCTGCACCCGGAGATGAGCTGTTTCACGAAAACGCTGTGCTGGCAGAGCATCTGCTGATGCAGCGCGCCTGGCCGGCAGACCGGATCCCGCCCGGCGGGGCCCAGGCAGCCTATCAGGGCTATCAGGAGGCCAGGACGCTGACGGCCTGACCTCTCCGTCTTATTGCAGCTGTGCCCAGAACAGCTCCAGGTGCCGCGACATGATCTCTTCGAACCGGCCGCTGTCCCGCAGCTTCTGCAGTCCTGCGTTGATCCGGTAGAGATGGGTGGTGCCGCGCCAGTGGCGCTTGGAAATCACCACATGCAGGCCTTCTTCCGACAGCGGTTTTTCCAGCGGCACCACAGTGTCGCGCAGGTCCTCTGCCACAATGGTATTGGCACCCAGGAACAGGTTCACCGCCGCCGCGTCCACCTGTCCCTCTGACACCATGCGGAAACAGTCGGCCGGGGTTTCCGGCTGCACCAGGGTGATCTTTTCGCCGTCCAGCCAGCGCCGGTCTGCGCGGTTCAGGTCATGGGTGAAGTAGCCCGCCGGGCGGCATAGAGTCTTGCCCTCGACATCGCTGTCGTCCTCATATTCAAAACCGCCGCCGGCCCGCACGAACAGCATGATGGGCATGGTCATGACAGGTTCGGAGAAATGGAAATTCGCGCAGCGCTCATTGCCAGGCTCTGCCGCGCAGTCGGGCTTGAGCCACGGAAATCCCATGTCGAACTCTTTCTTGTCCAGCATCGGGAACAGGTGTTTGGACCAGTCGTCCTCCCAGCTGACCGAATAGCTGACCGGTGCTGGTGCCAGCTCAAGTGCTGCGTTGATCAGCTCTGTCACCATGCCCTGCCCCGGCAGGCTGCGGTCGGTGAACGGGCCGTAGCCGCTGCCGGTCAGCAGCGTCAGCTCTGCCTTCTCCTGCCTGAGCGGCGTGGCATCCGGCGCGGTGGCGCCGGTGAGGCAGGGGATGAAAAGCTTGCGGCCCGGCAGCACCGTGGCGCCGGCCAGAAGTTTCTGGTTGCGGTAATAAACCATGGTCCAGCGGTTGCGGTCGCCGTAATGGGTCTCTGCGATGGAGAACAGCGTATCGCCGGGCTGCGCCACATAGTCCACGTCGCAGATCGCCCAGGCCGCAGCGGGTGCCATGGTGAACAGGGCAGCTAGCCGCAGGAGGCGTGAAAAAAGCCGTTTCATTCAGGCATCCCCCCTCAGAACCCGGCCCAGATCCGGGCCATGTGGTCTTCGACGATGGCCTGGTAGCTGCCGTCTTCCTGGATCGAACGCAGGCCCTTGTTGATCATTGCCAGCATTTCACCCGCGCGCGGATGGGTCTTGTGCACCACCACATAGATGCCCAGCACCGACAGCGGCTGCGGCAGAACCGTGAACTGGTCGGCAATGCCCGCCTCCTTCATCACGCTGCGGCCGGTGAATTCGTTGATCGCCACCGCGTCCGCCTCGCCCGCGGCCACCATGTCAAAACAGTCCTTCACCTTGTGCGGCTGTTTCAGGGTGATCTTCTTGTCGGCAATCCAGCGGCGGCCACGCTCATCCAGATCAAAGGTCAGGTAACCCGCGGGGCGGCACAGGGTCTTGCCCTCGATGTCGCTGTCGCTGGTGAACACAAACGGCCGGTCCTTATGCGCAAACAGCAGCATCAGGGTTTCGAACATCGGCTCGGAGAAGTGGAAGTTCTGACAGCGGTAGCTGTCGGGCATGGTTTCGCAGTCAGGCTTGTACCAGGGGAAGCCCAGGTCCAGCAGCGCATTGGACAGCAGCGGGTCGAAGTGCGAGGACCAATCGTTGACCCAGTGGATGGCATAGCCCTCAGCCGGGGCGGCCTGGGTCATTGCAGCATTCACCACTTCAGTGATCAGGCCGCCGTTGTGCGACGCCTTGGAGGTGAAGGGCGCGTAGTCGTCGCCGGTCAGCAGGTTGATTTTCTGGCGTACAGCCGCGTTGCCCGGCGCCACCTTGACCGGCACTGCAACAGCAGGCGCGGCAGCGGTGATGTCCTTGCCGCCCGGCAAGCCCAGAGGCAGCCCTTCGAGGCAGGCGAGAGACAATTTCATGCCAACCCGGATCGCGCCAGGTTTAGGGCCGATCTGGTCGATGTTGCGGTTGTGGATGGCGCTCCATTTGCCCGCGTCCTTGTAGAGCTTGTCGGCAATCACCGACAGGCTGTCACCGGATTGCACGGTATAGATGCCGCCGCAGGTTTCGGCAGCAGCAGACGTGGCAAAGAGGCCGGACAGCCCGATGGCGGCGGCAGCGAAAAAGGTCTTCATGATCCCCCCGGAAGTGTGCAGCACCTGATCCGCAGAAATGGCGGGTGGCGCCCATTGTATTGATTTCTTGTTGATTGAGGTCCGCGGGCAGTGCGGCTGCCCGCGCGGCAGCGCCATTCTGGCGCCGCAGCTGACGGGTCTTAGTTTCCGACGAACAGCGCCAGCAGCGTTGCGGTATCCACCCGCCCATCGGCGCCGATCAGGCTGGACGGGACGGAGATTTCCTGACGCTCATAGGCGCCGTTCACCAGCTGGTCGATATAGGCCGCGGACTGGCCCTGCGCGGCAGCGGTCAGCACCATCTTGTAGAGCGCCGAGCCCTCTGCAGGCGCAGCAGGCGCAGCCTGGACTGAAGCGGCGGGCTGAGCCTGCTTGCTGCGCAGCGCTGCCAGCGTGCCTTCGGTGATCCGGGCGACCAGCGCGTCCTCGCCGCTGGCGGCAGTGCCCTCGAGCCCTGCCGCTGCTGCGGCACCAGCCGGGACCGCTTCCACGTTCTGCTCCACCGGCACTGCCACGGCCTGAACAGCCTCTGCAGCATCGCTGCCGCCGAACTGAAAATAGAGCAGCATCGCAGCCGCCACCGCAAGGCCGGCCGCCGCCAGACCCAGCTTGGGCAGCGCCGAGGGGCCTTCAGCTGCCACAGGCGCGAACTGCTTCGGTTCGGGAGCGGCTTTCGGCTCCGGCTTCGCGGGTTTTAAGCTTTTTGCCGGCTGGCCTGGCCTGGCGGCCTTGACCGCGCTGGCGGCGGCGCTGGAAGCGGGCTTTGCCTTGACGGGCTCAGGGTGTGCCGCCACAAGCCCGATCTTGATATTCTTCGGCGCTGACACCCCGTCAATCCGCACTGCCTTGCCGCGCGCTTCACCCGGCTCAGCCGCCGGTTGCGCGTCCGCTTTCAGCTTCAGCATAGAAAACTGTCCCCCTGCCCCATGCCACTTATTGAAATGACGTTTTAAATCTACATGGAATTAACGAATTCTTAACCAATTGTAGAAAACCGGTCAACATCTAGAGGAATCCGATCTTGCAGGGCACAAGGCATTTCCCGGAAAAAGTGTGAAAAATGCCATAACATCATCGCAAAAAGGACAACGCCCGGCGCGTGGCCGGGCGTTGCGTGCAATTCAGAGGTGAGGAGCGGCTTACCCCAGCGCGCTGTCGCAGCGGCCGCAGACGCCCTCATGCCCGTGGCTGCCGACATCCGGCAGGATCTTCCAGCAGCGCTGGCACTTGCCGCCGTCGGCCTTTTCAAACACCACCGACACGCCGTCCACTTCCGGCATCCGGAAGGCTTCGGCGGGGGCCGGGTCATTGGTCAGCGCGATGTCCGAGGTGATGCAGATATCAGCAAAATTCACCGACTTCAGCGCCGCCAGCGCCTCACCGTCGCGCACATGCACCACCGGAGCGGCCTCCAGCGAGGCGCCGATCACCTTGTCGGTGCGCTGCACCTCCAGCGCCGCGGTCACCACCCGGCGGGCCTGGCGGATCTTGGACCATTTGGCGGCCAGCGGCTCATTTAGCCAGTCGGCGGGCGTCACCGGGATATCCTGCAAATGCACGGAGCTGCCCTCACCCGGGTACTTCTCCAGCCAGACCTCTTCCATGGTGAAGACCAGGATCGGCGCCAGCCAGGTGGTCAGGCGGTGGAACAGGATATCCAGCACGGTGCGGGCTGCACGGGCGTTCAGGGTGTCGCCATCGCAATAAAGCGCATCCTTGCGGATATCGAAGTAGAAGGCTGACAGGTCGACAGTGGCAAAGTTGAAGACCGCCGAGAACACGCCCTGGAAGTCGAACGACTGGTAGCCGGTGCGCACCCTGTGATCCAGTTCGGCCAGACGGTGCAGCACCCACTGCTCCAGCTCCGGCATATCCGCAGGCTCAACCCGCTGATCCTCGCTGAAGTCGCCCAGGGAGCCCAGCATGAACCGCATGGTGTTGCGCAGGCGGCGGTAGCTGTCGGCGGTGCCTTTCAGGATCTCCGGCCCGATCCGCTGGTCGGCGGTGTAATCGGTCTGGGCCACCCACAGGCGCAGGATGTCGGCGCCGTATTGTTTGACGACCTCTTCCGGCACGATGGTGTTGCCGAGCGACTTGGACATTTTCATGCCCTTCTCGTCCAGCGTGAAGCCGTGGGTCACCACGTTGCGGTAAGGCGCGCGGCCCTTGGTGCCGCAGGCCTGCAGCAGCGAGGAGTGGAACCAGCCGCGGTGCTGGTCGGTGCCTTCCATGTAAACGTCGGCGATGCCGTCCTCGGTGCCGTCCTCGCGGTCTCGCAGCACAAAGGCATGGGTCGAACCGGAGTCGAACCACACGTCCAGCACGTCGAATACCTGATCGTAGTCATCCGGGTCCACGGAGTTACCCAGCACCCGCGCTTTGAAACCATCCTGGTACCAGACGTCGGCGCCGTGCTCTTCAAACTCTGCGACGATGCGCTTGTTCACGTCTTCGTTGCGCAAGAGGAAGTCCGCATCGGTCGGCAGCGCACCCTTCTTGGTAAAGCACGTCAGCGGCACGCCCCAGGCGCGCTGGCGCGACAGAACCCAGTCGGGGCGGCTTTCGATCATCGAATGCAGGCGGTTGCGGCCGGTCTGCGGCCACCATTTCACCAGTTCGTCGATCGAGCGCAGGGCACGTTCGCGGATGCTGCTGCCCATCTCATCCATGCCGTCGTCCAGCTTGCGGTCGACGGAGGCGAACCACTGCGGCGTGTTGCGGTAGATGATCGGCGCCTTGGAGCGCCAGGAATGCGGGTAGCTGTGCTTGATCTTGCCGCGTGCCAGCAGGCCGCCAACCTCAACCAGCTTGTCGATGATGGTCTTGTTGGCATCGCCCTCGCCGCCCTTGCGGTTCAGGATATAGGTGCCGCCGAAGAACGGCAGGTCGGCCCGGAAGCCGCCATCGTCCATCACGTTGTAGGTGATCATCTGCTCCAGCATGTTCAGATCACGGTAGAGTTCGAATTCCTCCATGCCGTGGCTGGGGGCGCAGTGGACAAAGCCGGTGCCTTCGGTGTCAGTCACGAAAGGCGCCGCGCGGAAGTCGCGGATACCGTCCCATTCGCCGTTCGAGCCTTCGGCACCGTGCAGCGGGTGGGTCAGGCCGACGCCTTCGAGATCGGAGACAGGAACATCGGCGACCCGGGTGTACTGGTCCTCGCTCAGGCGCGCGCGCTTGAACACCTCAGCCGCCAGATTGTCGGCCAGGATATACTTGTCACCCACGGCGGCCCAGCATTCATCCGGGGTGCCGGTGACCTCATAGAGGCCGTAGGCAATGTCTTTGCCGAAAACCACGGCCTTGTTCGACGGGATGGTCCAGGGGGTGGTGGTCCAGATCACCACCTGGGCGCCGGCCAGCTTGTGATCTGCAGGTTCGGCAACCTTGAACTTCACCCAGATGGTGAAGCTTTCCTTGTCGTGATACTCCACCTCGGCCTCAGCCAGGGCGGTCTTTTCGACCGGCGACCACATCACCGGCTTGGAGCCCTGATAGAGCGTGCCATTCATCAGGAACTTCATGAACTCGTCAGCGATAACCGCCTCGGCGTGGTAGTTCATGGTGAGGTACGGATCATCCCAATTGCCGGTGATGCCCAGACGCTTGAACTCCTCGCGCTGGATCTCGACCCAGCTGTCGGCAAAGGCGCGGCATTCCTGGCGGAATTCCACAACCGGCACCGCGTCCTTGTTCTTGCCCTTCTTGCGGTACTGCTCCTCGATCTTCCATTCGATCGGCAGGCCATGGCAGTCCCAGCCCGGCACGTAACGGCTGTCAAAGCCCATCATCTGGTGCGAGCGGACGATCATGTCCTTGATGGTCTTGTTCAGCGCGTGGCCGATGTGCAGGTGGCCGTTGGCGTAGGGCGGGCCGTCATGCAGGGTAAAGGGCTTGCGTTCCGCGTCGCCGCCCTTGGCCGCGGCGGCCTTGTCGCGGAGTTTGTCGTAGACGCCGATCTCGGCCCAGCGCTCCAGCCAGGCGGGCTCGCGCTTGGGCAGGCCTGCGCGCATCGGGAAATCGGTTTTCGGCAGGTTCAGGGTGTCTTTGTAGTCAGGCGTCTGGGGCGTGTCGGCGCACATCGGGGGCGTCCTTTGGATGATCAAGGTCGGAAATTGGGATATTCGGTTCGGCGCGATGGCTCAAGCGCCTTTGCCCGGCGGCTCAATGGTTTCAGAGCGCCGGGGATATAATTCGAATAATGATGGCCGCGAATAGGGACATGAAGCGCCTTATAGGACGGGCGCGCGGGAGGGTAAAGCGGCAGATGTGCCGCATTTTGATGAGGGCAGCGGCAAATACGCCTTCCCTCTTCCGCTTCCGCCGCCTTCACCCTATCTAGCGGATGATGGCAGGCCGGAGCAGACAATGACCGACACCGAAACACAGAACCCGCTGGCACGGTTCGAGATCACCGCAGAGGAGATTTCCCGCGTGGTGGCGGTGTTCTACATGCAGGTGCGTGCGGACGACGTGCTGGGGCCGGTGTTTGCCGCCCATGTCACCGACTGGCCGGAACATGAGGAGAAGATTGCGGGCTTCTGGCGCAATGCGATCCTGCGCGAGCGCAGTTACAGCGGCAATCCGATGCGGGTGCATGTCTCACGTCCCGACGTGAAGGCAGAGCATTTCCCGCTTTGGCTTGGGCTGTTCCACCAAGTGCTGCGGGCGGAGCTGCCAGAGCGTACCGCGCTTCAATGGGGCGCCTTGGCCGACCGCATCGGCGAGGGCTTCCGCACTGGCGTGGTGGCCATGCGCCAGCCCAAGGACCAGCCGCCCAAACTGTTCTGACAGCGCCTATTTTTCTTTTGAAAACAATCCTGTCAGTGCCCGCTGCACCACCTTGCGGGTGCTCGGCTTGTGCTGCGGTGAGAACGGCATTGGACGGCAGACCTCCATCGCGGCGATGCCAACGCGAGCGGACAAGGCACCGTTGACCAGCCCCTCGCCGAAGCGGCGGGAGAGCTTGGACAGCACCGACCCGCCCAGCACCGGCTCCAGCAGGTCATCGCCAGCGGCCACCGCGCCGGTTGCGGCCAGATGCGCCAGCACCGCGCGAGTCAGCCGCCAGGAGCTGAAGAAACCGGGACGGCCGCCATAGATCCCCGCCACCCGGCGGATCATCCGCAGCGAGGAGACCAGCGCCGTCAGGATATCCGCCAGCGCCATCGGCACCAGCGCCGTCACCGTCGCAACCTGCCGGGCCGCAGCCTCCACCTCGCGCAGGGCAATGGAGTCCAGCGGCACCAGCAGCTCTTCCTCTGCCAGCAGCAGCAGCGCGTCGCCGTCCATCACCTCCGCCTGCCGCTCTGCCAGCCTTGCCTGGTGCCAGCTGAGATCCTCGCGCCCGTTGTAGAAAGCCTCCAGCCGGGTGGTGAAGGCGCGGGCGGCGGTCAGATCCACGGCCTCCGCTGCCTGATGGCGCAAGGCATCGACCCGGCGCAGCCGGGAGAGCGCGGCCAGTTCGCGCAAGCCCATCGCCAGCGCCAGCAGCAGGAGCAGCCCGAGACCAGCGGTAACGGCCCAGCCCAGCACCGGCACCCGCGCAATCAGGCCGGCGGCAAAATCCCAGGCCGCGACCGAGGCCATGGCGCCAATGACGGCAACCAGCAGCGCCCAGAACCAGCGGGCCAGCCGCGAGGGGCGGCGCGCCGCAATGCGGGCGGCCTGTTCCATCGCGTTTGGCCGCGCTGCCATCGGTACGGGATCGGGCACCGGCGGCGCCTCTGCGACAGAGGGGGCGTCAGCCTCCTCCTCCAGATCAAACAGGACCGGCTTGTTGCTCATGCCGCGGCCTCCTGTACTGCGCGCCACTCATAAGTGATGTCAGGCAGGCCCTCTTCATTGCCAGAGCCATCGCCGCGGGCAACCTCGGCAAACCCCTCCCGCAGATAGAACCGCTGCGCCCTTGTATTGGCGGCAAAGGTGTTCAGCACCAGCCGCGGCGCTTCCGCCTTGGCCGCATCCAGCAGCATCTTACCCGCGCCTTGGCCGCAGGCACCGGGAGCGAGGTAGAGAGAGCAGACCTCCTGCTCCTTGCGGGCGAGGAAACCCAGAACTGCCCCGTCCCGCTCCGCCACGGTCACCCAGCCCCGGTCAATCATCATGCCGCAGAACATGATCGTTTGGGCCGATGAATAGAGCTTGGGCATCCAGGCGGTATCTTGCTGGAAGCGGTAGAGAATATCACCGGTCGCCCCCGCATCGAGAGGTGTGGCTGGGCGCAGGCAGAGGGTCACAGGGCATCTCCAATCAGGAAGTCTGCGGCGCGGTCGAGGCGGATATGCGGCGGGCCGCTGCCGTGTTTCAGGGTGAGCGGCGCGGGTGCAAATGCCATTGACTGGTAGTCGCCTTCCAGCCAGCGTTCAGCACCTTGCCGCGCTGGGGTGAGCAGCTGGGCCGGGTCTTGCGGCAAAGCGCCGGGGTAGAAGGCCGCCTGCTTTCCGCTGTCCAGCAGGGTGCCGCGCACGCAGGGCAGTTCAGCGCCGTTGTGGGGGCGCATTTCTTCCGTCGTGGTGCGAAGGGAGGCCATCGCCAGCGCCGCGGTCTCTGCCCCGGCAAAGCGGGCGCGGTCCTGCGCCTCGCGGGTCAGGGCCTCGATTATGGCGGTCATCTGCGGGTGCTGGGCATGATGCATGTGGTCGGCCTTGGTCGCAGCGAACAGAATCTTCTCCACCCGCTTGCCGCCCAGAAGCCGGGTCAGGAAATGGTTGCGGCCCGGTTTGAAGGCGCTGAGGATATCCGTCATTGCATGGCGAAGATCCTCCACCGCCTGCGGGCCGGAGTGGATCGCCGAGAGCGCATCGACCAGCACCACCTGCCGGTCGATACGGGCGAAGTGATCGCGGAAGAAGGGTTTCACGACCTTGGATTTATAGGCCTCGTAGCGCCGCTCCATTTCCCGCCACAAGCTGCCGCGCGGCGGGCTGGCCTCAGCCGGAAGCGGGGCGAAGGTCAGCACCGGCGAGCCTTCCAGATCGCCGGGCAGCAAAAAGCGGCCGGGGGTGCAGTCATAGAACCCGGCGGTGCGGGCGGTTGTCAGGTATTCCGTGAAGGCGGCGGCGAGCGACTGCGCCTGCGGCTCCTCATGTGTTCCAGCGGGGACGGCTTTGGATTGTTCAGCCAGAAAGCGGGCCGCCTGCGGGCGGCTGGCAATGCGGGACAGCACATCGGCAGACCACTCAGCGTAGGTTTTGTCCAGCAAGGCCAGATCCAGCAGCCACTCGCCGGGGTAGTCGACAATGTCCAGATGCAGCGTGCGCGGCCCCTGCAGGCCTGCCAAGAGGCCCGCGGGCCGCACCTTGAGACTGAGACGCAGCTCGGAGACCGCCCTTGTGCTATCCGGCCAATGGGGTGACGGCCCGGTCAGCGCCGCGAGGTGGTTTTCATAGTCGAACCGCGGCACGGTGTCGTCAGGCTGGGGCTGCAGGAAGGCGGCCTCGATCCGGCCCTCGCGCGCGGCGCCAAGCTGCAGCATCCGGCCCCGGTCCATGAGGTTGGCGACCAGCGAGGTGATGAATACCGTCTTGCCCGAGCGCGCCAAACCGGTGACGCCGAGCCGGATGGGCCGGTCGAACAGCGCTGCGGAGAGGCCGCTAGTGACGCTCTCCACCCCGCTCATCACCCCGTCTGCAAGGGAGGTTATCACCAAGGCCCTGATCCTGCTCTGTTCTTGCTGAGCACAAGATAGGCAGCATCCCGCCGGGATACCAGAGCGCACGCGGGGCTTGCCCCGGCTCGGCCCTGTTGCTACTTGCCCGGCCATGCCGCGTTTTGCTTTGAAAGTCGAATACCACGGGAAGCCTTTTGCCGGCTGGCAAAGGCAGAAGGAACTGCCGTCTGTGCAGGGCGCGATCGAGGCTGCGCTGGCACGGCTGGAGCCGGGGGAGCACACCATTGCCGCCGCCGGGCGCACCGATACCGGCGTGCATGCGCTGGGACAGGTGGCGCATTGCGATATGGCCAAGGAATGGGACCCGTTCCGCCTGTCTGAGGCGCTGAACTACCACCTGAAGCCCGATCCGGTCGCCATCGTGGACTGCGCCCGGGTGGACGGCGACTGGCACGCGCGGTTTTCCGCGGTAGAGCGGCAGTACCTGTTCCGCATCCTGATCCGCCGCGCACCTGCCACCCATGACGCGGGCCAGGTCTGGCAGATCAATCACGATCTCGATGCGGAGGCCATGCAGGAAGCCGCCAACCATCTGATCGGAAATCATGATTTCACCACCTTCCGCTCCTCGATCTGCCAGGCGGCAAGCCCGGTCAAGACGCTGGATGAGCTGCGGGTGGAGCGGGTGCAGGGGTTCTCCGGGCCGGAGATTCACTTCCACGTCCGCGCCCGCAGCTTCTTGCACAACCAGGTCAGGAGCTTTGTCGGCACGCTGGAGCGGGTCGGTGCCGGAGCCTGGGAACCGGCGGACGTGAAGGCCGCGCTGGACGCTTGCGACCGCGCTGCCTGCGGGCCGGTCTGCCCCGGGCACGGGCTGTATCTGGCGCGGGTGGGGTATCCGGACGATCCCTTCGGCTGAAGCTTGAAATCCGGGGGGTGCCATCCGTACACCCCCTGTGCACCCCCTGTGCACCGGGCCGCTGCCACACCCCTGCCATTCTATCGCCACACCCCTCCCTCACACTGACGCAGGACCTGACCAACCGGCAGCGTTCCTGCGGCGGCACTGCGCGCGGCGGGGCTGCCCAAATACACGAAGCAGAGACCCCGAATGCCCGCTACAGCCAAACCGCCCCTTCTGGCCGTCCTGATCGACGCCGACAATATCTCTGCCAAATACGCCGAGGCGATGTTCGAGGAGATCGCCTCCTTCGGCGAGGCCAGCATCCGGCGCATCTATGGCGACTTTGCCGGCGGCGGCCCGCAGGGCTGGAACAAGGAGAAGCTGGCGGCACTGGCGATCGTGCCGCATCAGCAGTTTGCCAATACCACCGGCAAGAACGCCTCTGACATTGCGCTGGTGATCGACGCGATGGACATCCTGCATTCGGGCCGCTTCGACGGCTTTGTGCTGATCTCCTCGGACAGCGATTTCACCCGGCTGGCCAGCCGCATCCGCGAACAAGGCGTGGATGTGTTCGGCATGGGGATGCGTAAGACGCCCGCCGCCTTTGTGCAGGCGTGCAAACGGTTCATCTATGTGGAGAACTTGCTGGAGGAGCCGGCAAAGACCAAGCCGAAGCCCAAGAAGGAAGAGGGCAACGGCAATGCGCCGGCTGAACTGGCGGACCCGACCAAGCTGGTGGTGCGGGCAATGGATGCGATCGGCCAGGAGGACGAGTGGTTCACCCTGGGCCAGATCGGCCAGTATATCACCGCGGCGTTTCCGGATTTTGACACCCGCAGCTATGGCAAGCGCAAGCTGAGCGAACTGATTGCAACGCTGAAGCTGTTTGAGACCAAGCGCGGCGAAGGCAACCAGATCCTGGTGCGGCGGTTGGACTGAGGCTGCGAATACCGTCTTTCGTTTGCGCGCAAACCGTGGCTTAGTCCCGCAAATGGGACGCGGCGACGGGAGGAACGCGCATGGCAATGCTGATCAGCATCGGCCACGATGGCTGGTATACCGAGGAACAGCTGGCAGAGGAACTGCGGGCGATGGCCCCCGGTGCCGATATCCGGCCGATATCAGCCCCCGGCAATCTGGATGAGATCACGGTGCTGGCGGTCTCCGCGCTGAAGGGAGATCTGCCGGAACATTTGCCAAACCTGAAGCTGGTGCAGAAGCTGGGCGCCGGGGTGGATACCATCGTGGCGCACCCCAGCCTGGCACCGCATGTGCGGGTGGCCCGGCTGCGCCCGCTGGAACCCGCGCATGAGATTGCAGAGTTCTGCCTGGCCTATGTGCTGCGTGATCAGCGCAATTTGCTGGCCCATGCAGCCTCGCAATCCCGCAGCGCCTGGGAGCCGCTGGCGCCGCGCCGTCCGCAGGAAACCACCGTCGGCGTATTGGGACTGGGCCATATCGGCGGCCTGACGGCGCAGCTAATGCGCGACATGCGGTTCCGTGTGCTGGGCTGGAGCCGCTCACCCAAGGAGATCGAAGGCGTGGACTGCCGCCATGGCGAAGCGGCGCTGGTGCAGATGCTGGGCGAATGCGATTACGTCTGTTCGATCCTGCCCTCCACCCCCGCCACCCGAGGGCTGATGAACGCACAGACGCTGGCGGCGATGAAGCCGGGCGTGGTGCTGATCAACGCGGGCCGCGGCGATCTGGTGGATGAGCCTGCGCTGCTGACGGCGCTGGACGCGGGCACACCCGGCCATGCGGTGCTGGATGTGGTGAGCAAGGAGCCGCTGCCCGCGGACAATCCGCTGTGGGCGCATCCGCAAGTCACCCTTACGCCGCATGTGTCCGGCTGGCATCTGGGCGATGCGCTGAAGGACGTGGTGGAAAACCTGCGGCGGCTGGAGGCGGGCGAAGACCTGCTGCACGAAGTGGACCGTGAGCGGGGGTACTGAGCCCCTGCCCTGCGCAATGCACCTGCTAGTACGCAAGACTCGATAGATAGGCGATGATGGCAACCCGCGCGGCGCGGTCCGGCTGGCTGCCGCGGGTCATGTCTGTTCCGGGAACGGCATTGAACGGATCGGCAAGGAAAACATTTAGCTCGTCGGGCGTCCATTGCCCTGTCTGCGCTTTCATCTCCCCGGAATACGGGAACCCTTCGACCGATGCCTTGGCCCGGCCAACGACTCCTGCAAGGCTAGGGCCAGGGTGCTGCCCTGTATTGATTTCACCGGGTTTCAGACCGTGGCACCCCCCGCATTCAAATGCCAGAATGCGTCCTTCCTCGGGGTCGGCTGCTGCTAGCTCCCCGGGCTGCAGGGGCGCGACCGGTGCCGGGCCGGCCCCCATTTCCCGCAGGAACGCGACCATCTCAGTCCGGCCCTTCCGCTGGGCATAGTGCAGGGCGGGCCACCCGAAGCGCACCGCCGCCGCATTCACATCGGCGCCGTGGTCAAGCAGCAGGCGGGCCGCCTCGATTGCTCCTCGCTCAGCAGCCTGATGCAGCGGCATCAGCAAGTCTTCACCGCCCGGCAGGTTCGGGTCGGCGCCAGCCTCCAGCAGGATTGAGACGATGCCGGTGTGATTGTTTCGGGCGGCAATGCCGAGCGCCGTGCCGAATTCTGTTGCGGTGTCAGGCAAAGCGCCCGCAGACAGCAGGTAGCGCACCGCCTCCTCCTGCCCGCGCTGGGCTGCGAAGTAGAGCGGCCTGGCCAGCGTTTCCGGGTCAGGGCTGGAGCCCTGGGGCAAGGCCGCCTTCAAGGCCGGCATATCGCCCGAAGCGGCTAAGGGGACCAAATTTTGAGCCACAGCTGCGCCGGGAAGAAGAACAAGCAGCAAAAGCAGGCGGGCTGGCCGGAAGAAACGCAGCGGCATCTTGCGTCCTCCTTCAGAATGTCTGACGGACGCAGTGTAACATGGCGGGTGCATCACGCCAAAACGCGCCGGCACAGGCCCTGCGCCGCTGGGAAATTGTGTGGCGGCCCCGAGCGGGGCCGCAGCCGGATCAACTGATGAAATCCTTATACCCGGCCTCATCCATATAATCGTCCATCGGCGACAGGTCCGACGGCTTGATCTTGAAGAACCAGGCGTCGCCCTCGGCGTCCTCGTTCACTTTGCCGGGGTTGTCGGCCAGCGCCTCGTTCACCTCGACGATCTCGCCGTCCAGCGGGGCGAGAATGTCGGAGGCGGCCTTGACCGATTCAATCACCACGATCTCGTCATCCTTGGAGACTTCGGTGCCCGGCTCGGGCAGCTCGACATAGACCACTTCGCCCAGCTGCTCGGCAGCGTGGGCGGTGATGCCGACGGTGATCAGGTCGCCCTCGGGCAGCAGCCACTCGTGTTCCTCGGTGTATTTCATGGGGATGTGTTCCTTCGAAGAGGCGTGGGTTTTCAATGTCTCTGGCCGCCGGAAATGGCGCCGCACATGGCAAGGGAGCCCCTCGCATACGCGGGTATACGGTATCAACGGGGGGGCCGGGCGATCAAGACGGCAATTCACCCGGAGATGGAGAATTTGCTGCCCTGCCACCGGTCAGAACAGGTTGAAATACTCCGCCTGCTCCCATTCGCTGACGGTATCGAGGTAGCGTTCCCACTCAAAGGTCTTGAGCTGCAGCAGATAGTCAGCAGTGTCCGCGCCCAGCGCCTCGCGGCAAAGCGTGGAGTTTGCGAACCCGTCCAGCGCCTGGCCCAGCGAGCGCGGCAGGCGGTCAGCGTCTTCGCTGTAGGGCGACAAGGTGGGTTTCGGGGCCTCCAGCCCCTCCCGGATGCCGGCAGCACCTGCGATGACCTGGGCGGCCAGCGCGTAATAGGGGTTGGCGGTGCTGTCGGGGGCGCGGTTCTCGATCCGGCTGGCGGGGTCGCGGGGCTGCATCAGCGCGCGCAGCATGGCACCGCGGTTGTCCTCGCCCCAGCCGATGCGGCTGGGGGCCAGCTGGAACGGCAGGTAGCGTTTGTAGCTGTTCACCGTGGGGGCGATCAGCAAGGAGGTCTCGGACGCGTACCTCAGCAGGCCAGCCATCCAGGCGCTGGCGGGCGGGCTGAGCATCCCGGCGGTTTCCGGCATGAACAGGTTGCGGCCCGTGGCCAGATCCTGCAGCGACTGATGCACATGCCAGCCGTTGGCCATGGCATTGTCCAGCCGCGGCTTGGCCATGAAGCTGGCGTGCAGGCCGTTCCGGGCGCAGACCTCCTTGACCATGGTGCGGAACATCACCATCGCGTCGGCCTGCGCCATGGCGCCGTCGGGGGCAAAGGTGAACTCAACCTGGCTGGGGCCCATCTCGACTTCCACCGAGCGCACCGGCAGGCCCAGTTTCTGGGCGTTGCGGCGCAACAGGTCGAGGATGCCCTCCACCTCGCCATAGCGGGTTTCGGTCAGATACTGGTAGCCCTGCATCAGGTTGCGGGTCTGCACCGGGGCGCCGGGGCGGGTGGCCTGGGCATGAGCGTCCGCCTTGTCTGCCAGCTCAAACAGGTGGAACTCCACCTCCAGCCCGAAGGTGGCGGCCATGCCTTGCCCCGCCAGCATCTCCACCTGCTGCTGCAGCACCGCGCAGGGGGCAAAGGGGATGGGCCGGCCGTCCGGGTAGACCGGTGTGCAGAAGATCCAGGCGGAATGGCCGGACCAGGGCAGCGCGCGCCAGGTCTCCGGGCGCGGCACCAGCAGCACGTCGCCTGCCCCCTGCATCGGGCCGGCCAGATCGGCGCCCTCCTCCCACACCGGGAAGGCGGTGCGGTGCGAGGTGTCCTTGAGCAGCAGGGTTGCGGGCACATTGAGGCCGCGGTCAAAGACGGAAGCAAAACCTTCCGCCATCACCGTCTTGCCGCGCAGCAGCCCGTGCTGGTCGGGGAACAGCACCCGAACCGTCTCGATCCCGTCAAACTGCGCGCGGGAGGTGATTTCCGCCGCCTTCCGGCAGTCCTCAGGTGACAGCAGCCCCAGGCGGGCCAGTTTGCCGGATGTGAAATCTTGTGCCATGGGCGGCCTCTCGGGTGTGGAGCTAATTGAAATTGCACCGGAAACACCTGCACGTCCAGCCGGCGGCGGGATTTGCCGCAACCCGTTGCGCAATCTGGATATTGCGGAGGTTTTGCGCCTTGACAGCGTTCGCAAAGCGAACATTGTTGCCAGCATTCGCACAAAACTGCTGCAGCCAGCGGTGACTACAGGATCAGAACGGGACGGCCAGGTAATGACAGCGGCAGATCAGGACAGGAATATTTCGTCGAGCTTTGCCAAGGGGCTGGCGGTTCTGGCGGTGTTTGACGCAGAGACTCCCAGCATGACCCTGGCAGAGATTGCCCGGCGCAGCGGCCAGGACCGCGCCACCGCCCGCAGGGGCGCGCTGACGCTGGTGCAGGCGGGCTATCTGCGCCAGGACGGTCGGATGCTGTCCTTGACCCCGCGGGTGCTGGCGCTGGCGGGCGGCTTTTTGCAGGCCAATCAGTTCGGCCGCCGGGTGCAGCCGGTTCTGAACCGCCATGCCCGGCAGATGCAGATCGAGGTGACGCTGGCGATGCTGGATCAGGGCCGGGTGCTGCTGCTGGCGCAATCCACTGTCGAGCACGGCCATATCACCTATGGCTTCACCGCCGGCTCGCATATTCCGCTGGCCCATACCAGCCTGGGGCGGATGCTGCTGGCCGGGCTGCCGGAGGAGGAGGCCGCATCGGTGCTGGCAGCGGCGGAAATCCCGCGCCATACCAGCCAGTCGCTGACCGATCCCGGCACCATTCTGCAATGCGTCGCACAGGCGCGGGAACAAGGCTACTGCCTGACGGACAGCGAGTTCGAGGCCGGGATCACCGGCTATGCCGTTCCGGTGTCGCGGCCCGGCCAGACGCCGATTGTGGCCGGGTGCTCCGCCCCGCGGGGATCGCAGCCGGAGGCGGATGCCGAGCGGCTGCTGCGCGGGCTGCAGCTGTGCGCGGCAGAGCTGCGCCAGGCGGAAGCGGTGGATCACCTTTAGGGTCCTGACCCTAAGCAGCACCTTGCAAAGCCCCTGCCCTGCGTTAGGCTGAGGCCAGTGATTTCCGCAGGAGCATTTCGATGATGAAACAGACTGCATTGGCAGCGGCCCTCTGCGCCGCGCTGGCCCCGGCTGCAGGCGCCAAGGGCGTGGAAGGCAAGCAGGTCACCGTGCTGGGCCGCGATTGGGTGGTGGCCCCGGTGGAAGACGCCCCGGGCCGCTACAGCGCCACCCGCACCAACCGGGAGCATCTGGCCTTCCGTCCGCCCGCGGTGCTGACCGCGCGCCAGGCGGTCCGGGCCATTCGCACCGCCACCGGCTGCAGCGTCAACTTGGACACGATGGTGCGCAACATCACCGGCACCTATTACGCCCAGGTGATCTGCCGCAAATAGGCACTCCCCTGACGCTTGTGCGGTTTAGCAGCGTTTTTCTGAAACATCCTCTTGGGAAATGTGATCATTTTCCGGGAGCCCATGGATTGAGCGGTGCCGGAGCGCCTGCCATAGATTGCGCATGAAACTTGCTATCAACGGATTCGGCCGCATCGGCCGCGCCATCCTGCGCCAGATTCTGACCCCCTCGCGCGGAGACGGCATCGAGGTTGTGCGGATCAATGATATCGCGCCCTTGGACATGTGCGCCTATCTGTTTCAGTACGACAGTACCTTTGGCCCCTTTGCCCACCCGGTGGAGCATGGCGGCGATGCGCTGCAGGTGATGGGGCGCAGTATTCCGGTGAGCCATGAGCCCGACCTGACCAAAGTTGACCTGAGCGGTGTCGATCTGGTCCTGGAATGCACCGGCATTGCACGAACGTCGGACGTGGCGGAGCGCGGGCTGAAAGCCGGCGCCGCCAAGGTGCTGATCTCCGGCCCCTCCCCCGCGGCGGAGCTGACCGTGGTGCTGGGTGCAAACGAGGAGACGCTGGGCGATGCGCGGATCGTCTCCAATGCCTCCTGCACCACCAACGGACTGACGCCGCTGGTCAAGCTGCTGGACGGGATCGCCGGGATCGACACCGCGCATATGACCACAATCCATTGCTACACCAACTCGCAGCCGATGGTGGACGCGCCGCGCGGCGATTTCGCGCGCTCGCGCGGCGGTGCGCAGTCGATGGTGCCGACCACCACCTCTGCCATGCATTTGATCGACGAAGTGCTGCCGCATCTGAAAGGCCGTGTGAGCGGCGCGGCAGTGCGGGTGCCGACGGCCAGCGTGTCTGCCATTGATCTGGTCGCACATCTGAAAACCCCGATGAACGAGGCAGAGTTCACTGCTGCACTGCGCGAGGGCGTTGCCGCGTCAAAGGTGCTGGGCTGGACCGATATGCCGCTGGTGTCCTCCGACCTCAGGGCGCGGCCGGAATCGCTGGTGATTGCCGGGCCGGAAACCCGCATGGCCGGGGACGCCCAGGTGCGGGTGTTCGGCTGGTATGACAATGAATGGGGCTTTTCGGCGCGGATGCTGGATGTGGCGCGGCTTATGGCCGGGTAACTCCCGGCGCTTTGTACTGCCCCATTTTTTTGCAAGCCCGCCGCCGGCGGGCTTTGCTATTCCTGCGGGCAGCGCCGTTTGCCCGCCAGGCGGAACCAGCGGAAGATCAGCGTCAGCGCCAGCATGCAGACGGCCAGGCCGATCAGGTCGCCGGCGGCATAGACCGCCATCACCGGAAGCTGGTCTTCGGGGAAAATCAGGCCGGAAAACACCACCGACTGCCCCGATGAATTGATCAGGGAAGCCAGTGCGCCCACCGCCAGTAGGCTGGTCCAGGCAATCCGCCGCTGCTGGCCGGCGTACAGGTTCCACCCGAACATCCTGGCAATTTCAAAAGCCGCAAAGGCTGAAACCGCACTGACAGCGATGGATTGCAGCAGCACTGATTCCATAACCTGCCGCACACCGGCGTCGGTGAATATCAATTCAGAGAGGAAAGCGCCTGCGGCCAGCGGCAGAACCGCCCGCCAGCCCAGCAGCCAGACCGCCAGCACCCGCACCCCGTGCGGCAGGTAGACCAGGCTGGCAAAGACCGTCACCTCCGGCAGGAAAAGACCCTGCACAGGTGTGACCACCCAGGCGGTCAGCCCGTGGCAGATAACATAGGCGGCCGTGATCACCGCAAAACTTTGAAGGCCAGCAAACAGCTGAAAAACTCGTCTCATGCCGCTCCCTTTAGACAGGAGCGGAGAAACCTGCAATCCGTGGAATGTATGAATGACGCAGCGCCGTCACTTTGCCGCAGAATCGAAGCTCACCACATAGTGCTTGGCCTTGCTGCCGCCGGCCCGTTTGATCAGTCCCAGCTCGAGCAGCGATTTCAGCGTGCGGTGGAATGTGGCCTGGGCCAGCCCCTGGACCAGCCGGTGATTGCGGATCTGTTCGGATTGTACCGGCTCACCCGGCGTCCTTGTCAGCGCATTTGCCGCCAGCAGCACATCGCGTTCCGACCGGCTCAGGCTGTCCAGTCCAAGGTCACGCTCCATCTGGTGAAGCATGTCGCGAAGTTCGAATATTGGTCTTAACCGGTCCAAAACCGCTCTCCTGGGTCCTCAACACCTGCATCCCGGCCTGTCCCGGGAGAAATGATACCACGCAACTTTATCAAACTGACAATTATATGGACAGTAAAATCATGCGTGGTATCATTCCAGTCAGGCTGGCTGCTTTGTGAGTGGTGGCTGCGCCTGACGTTACTTTTGTTCTTTGTTAAACAGTGACAGCTCCGGCGGGCCTGCCCGCCGGAGCTGGTTTAATCTATCACACACCTCCTTTGGCTTGCCAATCCTCATTGCCCGCCAGGCCGGCAACACGGGGCAATGCGCGGCAATCCGCCATCGCGCGGGGCCGGCGGATTGCCGCCGCTTTGCCGGTTCCATCCGGCAATTTTCCCGTGCTAGGCTCATCTTCAAGGCGCCTGTGCCCCTGTTCGGGTCCAGGCGGATTTTTACGCCCGCTGCCGGAGCAGACATGAATTTTCCTTTCCGCCCCCGCCCCTTGGCGTGCGCTTTAGCCTTCAGCCTTCAGACCCTGCTGCCGCTGCAGGCCAGCGCCGCCGAAGCAACGCTGCAGGCGCCCGGTGCAGATCAGGCCCTGACGGAAAAATTGCGCGGCTCCTCCGCCTCGGTCGCGGCCAGCGGCGAAACCAATGTGCAGGAACTGCTGGCGGCGGCGCTGTCAGATTACCGCACGCTGGTGCAGGTCCTGTATGATGCCGGGCATTTCTCGCCGGTGGTAAGCATCCGCCTGGACGGACGTGAAGCGGCGCAGATCCAGCCATTGAACCCGCCAAGGAGCGTAAAAACGGTGGAAATCACCGTGAGACCCGGCCCGCAGTTTGCCTTTGGCAAGGCGGAGCTGGCACCGTTCCCGCAGAACAGCGATGTGGAGATCCCCGAGGGCTTTGCCTCCGGCAAGCCCGCCGGCACCGGGGTGATCCGCGATGCGGCCATTGCCGGCGTCCGGGCGTGGCGCCGCAGCGGCCATGCCAAGGCGGATGTGGCGGAGCAGAACATCACCGCCAACCACCTGCAGGCGCGGCTGGATGCCCAGCTGCGGCTGGCGCCGGGACCAAAGCTGCGGTTCGGGCAGATGCGGATCACCGGCGACACAGCCGTGAGCCAGGATGCGATCCGCCGCATTGCGGGTTTCCCGGCGGGGGAGGAGTTCCACCCCGATCTGATCTCCAAGTCCGCCACAAGGCTGCGCCGCACCGGCACGTTTTCCAGCGTGGTCCTGCGCGAAGCGGAGCAGCCAAACCCGGACGGCACGCTGGACTTTGTGGCGCAGGTGGAAGACTTACCACAGCGCCGCCTGACCTTTGGCGCCGAAGTCAGCTCCTCCGACGGACTGGAGCTGTCGGGCAGCTGGATGCACCGCAACCTGTTCGGCAACGCCGAGAAGCTGCGGATCGAAGCGCGCATCAGCGGCATCGGCAGCAGCAACGACATCGACGGCCGCGTCGCGGTGCGGCTGGACCGGCCCGCGAAACTGGGGCCGGACGACCTGATCTTCTACCTGGCAGAAGCCGAGCGGCTGGACGAAGAGCATTACACCGCCACCCGCGTCTATGGCGCCATCGGCGCGCGGCGGACGTTTTCGGAGACGTTTTATGCTGAAGCCGCGCTGGGCGTGTCCTCCACCCTGGCTGAGGACGTGTTCGGCAAACGCAGGTTCAAATACGTGGCAGGCAGGTTCCGGGCCGAATATGACGCCCGCGACAGCCGGGTGAACCCCACCGACGGCTATTTCCTGCAAGGGACTGCCACACCTTTCATCGGTTTTGGCGGCAGCAAGTCCGGCTTGCAGATGAAAGGCGACGGGCGCGCCTATTATGGATTGGGCGCTGACGACCGGATCGTGCTGGCAGGCCGCTTGCAGCTGGGGTCCGTGGTGGGCCCTTCACTGAGTGAGGTCTCCCCCACGCTGCTGTTCTTCTCTGGCGGTGCGGGCACCGTGCGCGGGCATGAATACCAGTCGCTGGGCGTGCCAGCGAATGGCGGCACCGCGGGCGGGCGCAGCTTTGCCGCCCTGTCTGCCGAAGTTCGCGGCAAGGTCACTGACAAGATCTCGCTGGTCGGTTTCTACGACCTCGGCTTTGTCGATGCGGACAGTTTCGTTTCCGGTTCATCAGCACGCCATGCAGGCGCGGGCATCGGTGTGCGCTATGATGTGGCCGGGATCGGCCCGATCCGGCTCGACCTTGCCTATCCGGTGGACGGCGGGTCCGAGGACGGGCTGCAATTCTATATCGGGATAGGACAGGCGTTTTGAGACAGGTTCTTGGCTATACGCTCGCACTGGGCCTGACGGCGCTGCCTGCTGCGGCGCAGGAAACCACCGAGGAAGACGCCGGCGGGCTGCTGGTCGATTTCCTGGAGGACACCCTGTCCGGCGACAGCCGCTATATCAGCGTGTCGGGGCTGGAAGGCGCATTTTCCTCTGAAGCCAAGATCAAGAAGATCACCGTAGCCGACGAGAAAGGCATCTGGCTGACCGTCGAGGGTGCGGTGCTGGACTGGAACCGGCTGGATTTGCTGCGCGGGCGGTTCTCGGTCAATGAGCTTTCGGCGGAGCGCATTGCAGTGGAGCGCGCACCGGAGCCGCTGCCGCCGGACCCGGAGCTGCCGGAGGCAGAGACCACGCCCTTTGCACTGCCGGAATTGCCGGTGGCCATCGAACTGGGCCAGATCAAGGCGGCCCGGATTGAGCTGGGCGAGGACCTGACCGGAACAGCCGCCAGCCTGCGGGTCGAAGGCACGCTGAAACTGGCGGACGGCGCGCTGGACACCAAGCTGGAGGCCGCACGGCTGGACAAGCCCGGCGACCACATCCGGCTGGAAGCCGGATATGCTAATGAAACCCAGCAGATTTCCCTGGACCTTTCGGTGGATGAGGCCGCGGGCGGGCTGATCTCGCGCGGGCTGAATCTGCCGGGCAACCCCGACTTGCAGCTGACCGCCAAGGGCACCGGGCCGGTCACGGATTTCACCGCGGATATCGCCTTCAGCACCAATGGCACCGAACGCCTTGGCGGCCAGGTGGTGCTGGCGGCCCGCCCCTTGCCTGAGGATGCCGCCCCCGAAACCCCGCGCGACATCGGGTTTTCTGCCGACCTGGGCGGCAATATCGACGTGCTGCTGCCGCCGGTGCACCGCCCGTTCTTCGGCCCCGGCCTGCGCCTGAACGTCAAAGGCCTGCGCGAGGGCAGCGGCGCCGTAACGCTGGATACGCTGGTCCTGCACACCAATGCCCTTCGGATCACCGGCGCCGCAGCGCTGGATGCGGGCGGCAAGCTGGCCACCGCCAACCTGAAGACCGCGATCTCCCCGCCCGCAGGCCAGGCTGCGGTCACGCTGCCAACCAGCGACGGCCAGACCACGCTGGCCAAGGCCGACCTGCAGCTGCAGAAGACGCTCGAAGGCCGCTGGGTGCTGGACGGGGTGCTCAATCAGCTGAGCCATCCAGGCGCGCTGGTGGATACCGCCGAAATTCTGGGCCGCGGCACCTTGGATCAGAGCAGCGGCTTTGCGCTGGAAGGCCGTCTGACGGCCGGCCTCAGCGGCTTCCAGCCGCGCGACCCGGCATTGGCCAAAGCGACCGGCAACGAAATCCGCTTTGAAGGCACGCTCAGCACTGACGGCCCCGGTGCGCTGCATATCACGGATATGGAGCTGCGCGGCAGCGACTACCAGGCCGCAGGCGATGTCGCCTTTGATGGTCTGGAAGAGGGGTTGAAAGTCACCGCAGACCTGACGGCGGGTGCTGCGGATCTTGGCCGTTTTTCCGAGCTGGCGGGCCGCCCGCTGGGCGGTGCGGTTCAGGCCGTGGTCAAGGGATCCTTCATCCCGCTGACCGGCGGGTTCGACACCGATCTTTCAGTGCAGGCGCAGGACTTGTCAGCGGGCATCGCCCAGGCGGATGAGCTGCTGGCAGGCACCACCACCGTCGCCCTTAAGGCGGCGCGGGATGAAAACGGCATTGCCATCGACCGTTTTGCCCTGGCTGGCAGCGCGCTGGAAGCCGCTGCGGCAGGCACGCTCAGCAACCAGTCCGGCCAGCTGGACATCACGGCCCGTCTGAACCGGCTGGAGGTTCTGGTACCGCAAGCGCCCGGCACGCTGGAGCTGGCAACCACCCTCAGCCGCACCGGCGATACCTTCAGCGGCGTGGCGGAGCTGAAGGGGCCGCATACCTCCAGCGCCAAGCTGGACGGGTCGGTGACGCTTGAGGGGGACGCTGATTTCACCTTTGCGGCAGCCTGGAACGAGCTGGAACGCTTTGTGCCGCAGCTCGCGGGCCGGCTCAGCGCCGAAGGAATGGCGGAACGGCGCAGCGGCGAATGGCAGGCAACCGTCCAAGCCGAAGGGCCTGCGGGTATTTCGGTAGAGACCGAAGCCCGCTTCACGGAAAGCAACGGCAGCACCGATCTGAAGTTCGACGCGGTGATGGCTGAGCTGCAGCGGCTGGTGCCAGACCTGCCCGGCCGGCTGGCCGCCACTGGCAACGCAACCCGGCGCGACGGCACCTGGACCGTAGACAGCACCGCCAGCGGCCCGGCCGACATCGACAGCCGCATCGAGGGCAGCTGGAACGAGGCGAAGGGCACTGCCGATGTGACCGCCAAGGGCACCCTGCGGCTGGAAGGCCTGAACCCATTCATCTCTCCCAACCTCGTGCAAGGGCCTGCGAATTTCGACATGGCGCTGCGCGGGGTTCCGGCGCTGGACGGGGTCAGCGGCACCATCTCCGTGCCAAGCGCGTCGCTTGCCATCCCGGCCGCGGCGCAGCGGGTGGACGATATCAACGCCACGGTCTCCATTGCCCGCTCCAATGCGCAAGTGCAAGTCTCGGCCCGCCCGCGCGACGGCGGCACGGTACAGATCAGCGGCCCGGTCGGGCTGCTGCCGCCATTCGACGGCAACCTGCAGATCGCGATTGGCGACGTGGTTGTGACAGACCACCTGTCCTATGAGTCCCTGCTGAACGGCAGCCTGGCGATGTCCGGCGCCATGGCGGGCAGCAACCGGATTGCAGGCCAGATCAACGTGGGCGAGACCAGCATCAACCTGAATACCGCAGGCGGCTCCGTATCCTCTGCGCCGATCCCGCCGATCCGTCATGTGGGCGCACCGCAAGAGGTGCGCCGGACCCTTGCCCGCGCAGGGCTGACCGGCAGCGGCAGCAGCGGGGCGGGCGGCTCCGGCAGAACAGACCTGGACATCATGATCAGCGCCCCATCGCGGATCTTTGCCCGCGGCCGCGGGTTGCGCTCGGAACTGGGCGGCCAAATCCACCTGCGCGGCACCACCGCGCGGCCCTCGCCCTCCGGCCAGATCAGCCTGATCCGCGGCACCTTCGATGTTCTCGGCCGGCGGCTGGAGCTGGACGAGGGCCGCATTACCCTCTTGGGCGACCTGAAACCCTATCTGGAGTTCAAATCCACCGCCGCCACCGAACAGGGCACCGCGACGCTGGAAATTTCCGGCCGGGTCGACGCGCCGGAGATCAAGGTGACCTCCGACCCGCCCCGCCCCAGTGAAGAGGCCTTGGCACTGCTGCTGTTCGGCGACAACATCGGAGATATTTCACCGCTGGCGCTGGCGCGGCTGGCGGGCTCTGCCCTGACCCTCAGCGGGCGCGGCGGCGGCGCCCAGAGCAAGGTACGGCAAGCCACCGGAGCGGATGACGTCGACATCGGCACCGACAACCTGGGCGCAGGACAGCTGGGGCTGGGCGGCTATGTGGCGGAGAACGTCTATACTGATTTCAACGTCAACACCCAGGGCGACAGTGAACTGAGCATCAACCTGGACGTCACCAAAAGCCTGACGGTTCAAGGCACTGTGGACAGCGAAGGGGAAACCGGCGTCGGCCTTTTCTTCAAACGGGACTACTGACAGGCAGGGCTTGCAGCGGAGGGAATATGCCGGCAAGCTGCAAGCAGAATTCCGGGCAACCGCAGATTGGGGACGCTGTGGGAAGAACACTCACCCAGAAACTGGCGGACCGCGCCAGCCGCATGGCACACCGGGTCAGATTCCGCGCCTCGCTGCGCCATCTGCACGGGCCGGCGGGGTGTTTTGCTGCGCCGGACCAGGTGGTTCTGATCGCCCTCGTGCGCGACGGCGCCTATTACCTGGATGTGTTCTTTGATCACTACCGGCGGCTTGGTGTCTCGGCGTTTGTTTTTTTTGACAACGGCTCTGCTGACGGCACAATCGAACGGATCCGGCAGGAGCCGGATACTGCGGTGCTGCAGTCCCCCCTGCCCTGGCTGGAGTTTGAAAACACCTTTCGCGCCTATGCAGCGGAACGCTATGGCCAGGATCGCTGGTGCCTGTTTGCCGACATGGATGAGCTGTTCGATTTCGAAGGCAGCGAAACCGCCGGGCTGGCCGGGCTGACCCGCTACCTGGCGCAGCAAGGGTACACGGCTCTGCAGGCCGAAATGCTGGAAATGTTCCCCAAAGGCCCGCTGTCCGCGGCGCGCGGACTGTCTTACGCCGAAGCGGTGCAGAGCTTCCGGTATTCTGACATCAGCACGGTGCGGGCGGTGGATTATACCTCCGGCGACACCGGCTTTGCCTATTACCTGCGCCAGAACACCCTGCCGCCCGGCGGCGCGCAGATGCTGTTCGGCGGTGTGCGCGGCAAGGTGTTTGGCGAAAACTGCTGCCTCAGCAAGCACCCGCTGGTGTTCAACGGGCCTGGCGTCCAGGCAGCAGCGCATCCGCATGCCTCGTCAGGTGTGCGGGTGGCAGATCTGGAAGGCCTGATCCGCCACTACAAATTTGCCGGCGACAGTCTGGCGCGGGATCTGCAGAGCCAGGCGGAGGCCGTGTCGGAACACGGCGAGGACCGCCAGCGCAGCAGCGCAATGCAGACGCAGCCGGACCTGAGCCTGTGGTCTTCGGACGCGGTAGAGGGCGCGGGGATTTCAGAGCTGCAGCGCCGGGGCTTCCTGCGCAGCTCGCCCGCGTACCGGGCTTTTCTTGCCGGAGAGGCCGCATGAGCGCGGCCGCCATCGCCGCGGTTGTCATCGGCCGCAACGAAGGAGAGCGGCTGATCCGCTGCTTGCAATCCCTGCGAGGCCAGGTGCAGCAGCTGATCTATGTCGACAGCGGCTCCACGGATGGGTCCGCAGCTGCCGCGCGGGATATGGGTGCGGAAGTGGTGGCCCTGGACCTCAGCCAGCCCTTCACCGCCGCCCGCGCCCGCAACGCCGGGCTGGCGGTGCTGGAGACCGGGATCGAGTTTGTGCAATTCGTGGATGGCGATTGCGAGGTGAACCCGGACTGGATCGCCACCGCCGCGGATTTCATGCAGGCAAATCCCAAGGCAGCGGTGGCCTGTGGACGGCGACGGGAGCGGTTCCCGGAGATGTCCGTCTACAACCGGCTGTGCGATGCGGAATGGGACACGCCCGTTGGCGAGGCTAAGGCCTGCGGTGGCGACGCGCTGATGCGGGTGGCGGCGGTCTATACCGCGGGCGGCTACCGCGATGGGCTGATCGCCGGCGAGGAGCCGGAACTGTGCCTGCGGCTGCGCCGGGCGGGCTGGCAGGTCTGGCGGCTGGACGCTGAGATGACCCTGCATGATGCGCAGATGCTGCGGTTTGGGCAATGGTGGAACCGCAGCCGCCGCGCAGGCCATGCCTTTGCCGAAGGCGCCGCATTGCATGGCGCCGGGCCGGAGCACCACTGGGTAGCAGAGACCCGTCGCGCCCTCCTGTGGGGCGCCATCCTGCCAGCAGCCATCGTGATGGCCGGGCTGCTCCGCCCTGCTCTGCTGCTGGCGGCACTGATCTACCCCGCCCAGGTGCTGCGCCTGTCCCGCCGCATGGGGTTTGAACAGGCTCTGTTTTCGGTGCTCGGAAAATTCGCTGAGGCTGCGGGCGCGCTGGAGTTTTACTGGCGCCGCTGGCGCGGTTCTGCGCGCGGCATACTAGAATACAAGTAGCCCGCCGTCAGCGCGCCCGGATGCGACAGGCCTTAAGTGTCAGCCCGGGCAGAATTGCCAGGCATTTGGCATAACGCGGCAGCAGCCGCGTGGGGCTCGACAGTGCCCGCCAAAGCCATTCCATCGCCATGGCGCGGACCCAGGCGGGCGCGCGTTTCTGATGGCCGCCAAGGAAGTCCAGCCCGGCACCGACAGAGGCGAAGCCTGCCGCGGGCGACAGTTTGCGGCCGCGCTGGGCAAACCGCTCCTGCTTGGGCGCACCCAGCGCCAGGAAACACAGGCAGGGGCCGGTTTCATCCAGCCGGTGCAGGATCTGATCTGCCTCCTCCCCTTCCGGATCGAAGCGGCCGGAAGGGGCGTGGGTCCAGGCCACCTGCAGCCCCGGCACCGCCTCCGTCAGCGCATTTTCAGCGTCCTGCAACGCCTCTTCCGTGCTGCCCGCCAGCACCACCGGCACCTTGGCCTCAGCCGCCAGGCGGCAGAGCGGCACCACCATGTCGGAGCCTGGCATCAGAGCCACCGGGCGGCGGGCAAGGCGGGACAGCCAGACGATGGGGCGCCCGTCCGCCACCACCAGATCCTGCGCCTGATAGGCTGACAAGAACGTCTCCGACGCCTCCATCTTGACCAGGTGATCCAGGTTCACCGTTGCCAGCGCAAAGCCTTGGCCCGCCTTGAAACGGGCGAGAATTTCTGCCTCTAGCATCGCACGCGCAGGAATGTTCACCGCAACCCGGCGGCCGTGGATTTCAAAAAACATGGGCGTCCCCGGTTCACTTCCGCCCATCTGATACCGCCGCCACCGTCGGCAGACCAGAACCAATGCGCAAGCCGGTCCTGCGCCGTGGCAAAGCTGCATCCTGTTAACCCGATATTGCAAATCCGCGCGACATCGCCGCCCGCAGCGGGTAAAGTTTGACGCAAATACCGGGGAATTGAGGGGGCACGGGGCTTTGCCCAACGCTTTGGCCTATCTGATGCTGCTGGCCTGGCCGCTGGCCAGCCTGATCCTGTTCCGGCGCCTGCCGCTGGAACGGGCGATCCTTTGGTGCATCATCGCGGGCTATCTTCTGCTGCCGCCGCTGGCCGAGTTCGACCTGCCGCTGGTGCCGGACATGGACAAGTTCGCGATCCCCTCGGTGATGGCCTTTGTGCTGTGTGCCTTCCTGCTGCGCAAACCGGTGCCGCTGCTGCCGCGCCACCCGGCGGTGCGGGTGCTGGTTCTGCTGTTTGTGTTCGGGGTCATCCCCACCGTTTTGACCAATGGCGAGCCGATCCTGTTCCGCAAAATCGCCAATTCCGACCCGATCATCTTCCTGACCGATCAGCTGCCGGGCCTGCGCTGGCGCGACCTGGGTTCGGTGATCATCAATCAGGTGATCGTGCTGATCCCTTTCCTGCTGGCCCGCCGGTACCTTTCCACGCCAGAGGCCCAGCGCGAGCTGCTGCTGGCGCTGATGATCGGCGGCCTCGCCTATACCATTCCGTCGCTGATCGAGATCCGCTTCAGCCCGCAGATCAACGTCTGGATCTACGGATTCTTCCAGCATGACTTCAGCCAGATGATGCGCCAGGGCGGCTTTAGGCCCATCGTGTTCCTGCCCCATGCGCTGTGGCTGGCGTTTTTTATGCTGTCGGCGCTGCTGGCGGCCACCGCGCTTGCCCGTGCCACCAAGGGCGGGGACCGTGTCCGGCTGGCGCTGGCCGCAGGCTACCTGTTTGCCGTGCTGGTTTTGTGTAAAAGCCTCGCCTCGCTGGCCTATGCGCTGGCCTTTGTGCCGGTGGTGGCACTGGCGCCGCTGCGCTGGCAGCTGCGGGCGGCCCTGCTGCTGGCGCTGATTGCCGTGGTCTATCCGATGCTGCGCAACGCCGGGCTGGTGCCAACAGAGGAATTGGTGGCCCAGGCAAGCACGATCAGCGCCGAACGGGCACATTCGCTGAACTACCGTTTTGAAAACGAAGCCCAGATGCTGGCGCGCGCCGCCGAAAAGCCCTGGTTCGGCTGGGGCGGCTGGGGCCGCAACCTGGTGCGGCACGAAGAAACCGGGCAGATCCTGTCGATCCCGGACGGCCGCTGGATCATCGTGTTCGGCACTTTCGGCTGGTTGGGCTATATCGCCGAGATGGGCCTGCTGGCGTCCCCGCTGCTGCTGCTGGCCCGTGCCGCGGCCCGGGAGCCCCGGGGCAGTGTTTCACCCTATGCAGCCCCGATTGCGCTGATTCTGGCAGCCACCATGGTGGATATGCTGCTGAATGCCACGCTGATCCCGATCACCTGGATGTGCGCCGGATCGGTTCTGGGCTACGCCGAGAGATTGCTCTACCCGGGCTTGTTCCAGAAGAAACCCGCACTATTTGGCGGGGCGCAGGCGCTGATGCCTGACACCGCCGGGGCAAAAGGGCGCAGCATCCTGTGATGCCGCAATCTTTCCGCTTTTCCGGCCGAAATTGACACAATGCGTCCATAGGACAGCCGCATGGATTGACGAAAGTAAATTTGAGTTCACCCGGCCCCGCGGAACAGATGGGGATCCAAGCCGCCAGGCCGGGACAGCAGCCGGGGAGAACCCCGGCACCCGAAAATAAACCCGTCCGGCGGGCCCTGCCATCTTCGCAAAGCGGATTGGCTGCGGCGTGCCGGGCTGTTTGCGAAAGGCCAGTGGGGTCAGGTATTGACGATGCAGGATCGGACATCCGCAGCGGGGCGCGCCGCCGGGAATAATGCAGGTGATATTGCCATTGTCGGCCTGTCGGTAACTGTGCCCGGCGCCGGTTCTGCTGAGGCGTTCTGGCAGAACCTGCGCGCTGGCATCGAATCGATTGAGGTTCTGGACCGCGAGACGCTGCTGGCAAACGGCGAGCGCGCCTCTGTCCTGGCCGATCCGAATTATGTGCCTGCCACCGCACGGCTGCAGGGGTTTGAGGAGTTTGATGCGGACTTCTTCGGATTCAGCCCGAAAGAGGCCGCCATCCTTGACCCGCAGCACCGCAAATTCCTGGAGGTGGCCTGGGGTGCGATGGAAAACGCAGGCCATCCGCCGGAAAGCATCGGCGGCCCCATCGGCGTCTACGCGGGCTGCGGCATGGGCAGCTACTTCTATTTCAACATCTGCTCCAACCCCGCGCTGGTGGACGACGTGGGCATGTTCCTGCTGCGCCATACCGGCAACGACAAGGATTTCCTGTCGACCCGTGTCAGCCATGTATTCGACCTCAAGGGGCCGTCGGTCAACGTCCAGACCGCCTGCTCCACCTCACTGGTGGCGGTTCATTACGCCTGCAAGGCCCTGCGCGAGGGCGACTGCGACATGGCACTGGCGGGCGGCGTTACCATCGAACTGCCGCAAGGCCGCGGTTACCTCTACAAGGAAAACGAGATCCTGTCGCCCGACGGCCATTGCCACGCCTTCGACCACCGGGCGCAAGGGACTGTGTTTGGCTCCGGCGCAGGTGCAGTGGCGCTGAGGAGGCTGGAGGATGCGATAGCCGACGGCGACCACATCTGGGCTGTCATTAAGGGCTCTGCGATCAACAACGACGGCGCGGATAAGGCCGGCTATCTCGCGCCTTCCGTCGGCGGCCAGTCGGCAGCGGTGCAAAAGGCACTAGTGGCCGCGGGCACCCCGGCGGACACCATCGACTATGTGGAATGCCACGGCACCGGCACCTATCTGGGCGACCCCATCGAAGTCTCTGCCCTGACTGACGCCTACCGGGCCACGACCCAGGACAGCGGCTTTTGCCGCATCGGCTCGGTCAAGACCAACATCGGCCATCTGGACACCGCGGCGGGTGTTGCCAGCCTCACCAAGACGGCGCTGGCGCTGCACCACAAGGAAATCCCGCCCTCGCTGGGATTTGAAGCCCCGAACCCGGCGATTGATTTTGAAGCCTCGCCGTTTCGCGTGAACGCGGAGCTCACCCCGTGGACCCCGCATAAGGGGCCGCGGCGCGCCGGCATCAACTCTTTGGGCGTCGGCGGAACCAATGCGCATGTGATCCTGGAGGAAGCGCCGGAGCGCGCGCCCTCCGAGGAAAGCGACTTCCCGTTCCAGATCCTATGCGTCTCGGGCCAGTCCAAGGCGGCGCTCGACGCCAATACGCAAACCCTTGCAGAGTACCTGAAGGCAAACCCGGAGGCCGATCTGGCCGACGTGGCCTATACCCTCAAGGAAGGCCGCCGCGGCTTTGCCAAGCGCCGGGTGCTGGTGGCAGAGACCGCCTCCGAAGCCATTGACCTGATTGAGGAAAACGACCCCCGCAAGGTCTTCACCCACGACCGGCTGGGCGGCAGCCCCGAGGTGGTGTTCATGTTCCCCGGCGGCGGCGCGCAATACGCGGGCATGGCGCGTGACCTTTATGAGACCGAGCCTGTCTTTGCCGAATGGATGGACCGCGGACTGGATCACCTGCAACAGAGCCTGGACTACGATATCCGCGCGATCTGGCTGCCGGAAGAGGGCGAAGAGGATGCGGCCAACGCCAAGCTCCAGCAGCCTTCGGTGCAGCTGCCGCTGATCATGATCGTCGAATACGCGCTGGCGCAACTCTGGATCAGCTGGGGCGTGAGGCCCGCAGCCCTTGTCGGCCACTCCATGGGCGAGAACACCGCTGCCTGCCTGGCCGGCGTGATGTTCTTTGAGGACTGCATTGATCTGGTCCTCTTGCGCGGACGGCTGTTCGACACCGTGCCTGCGGGCGGGATGCTGTCGATTGCCCTGCCCCTGGCTGAGGTTGAGGCCATCATTGGCGATGATCTGGATATCGCCAGCGTCAACGCGCCGTCGCTCACTGCTGTTTCCGGCCCGCAGGAGGCGCTGGACAGGCTGTCAGCCGACCTGACTGCCCGCGAGGTAGAACACCAGCGCATCCCCATCGACATCGCCGCCCACTCGCGGATGCTGGACGGCATACTGCAGGAATACGGCGATTTCATCCGTAAGCTGACCCTGTCGGCACCCGGTCTGCCGGTGATTTCGAACCGCACCGGCGCTGCCCTGACCGCGGAACAGGCCACCAGCGCCGATTACTGGGTCGGCCAGCTGCGCAATACCGTGCGCTATGCCGACTGCATCGAAACCCTTGCCAAGACCCCGGACCGGGTGTTCCTGGAGGTCGGCCCCGGCAAGGCCCTCAGCGCCTTGGCGCAGATGTCGCCTGCGGTGAAACAGGGCCAAGTGCTCAGCACGCTGCGCCACCCGGATCACCAGGTGATGGACGACAGCTATTTCTTCGGCGTCATCGGCCGGCTTTGGGCCTGCGGGGTGGAGGCCGACTGGCCGCAGATTTGGGGCGACGCGCGCCGCAACCGCTTGCCCCTGCCCGGCTATGCCTTCCAGCGCAGCCGCTATTTCATCGAGCCCGGCAAACCGGCAATCGAAGAAGAGGCCCAGACCCCGGCGCGCCATGACGATCTGAGCAAATGGGGCTACCGCCCGGCCTGGCGCCAGCGGCTGGCAGATTGCGCGCTGGATGTCGCGCAAGAGCTGGCGCAGGAGCCGTACAACTGGCTGATTTTCGAGGACGAGGCAGGCCACTCGGCCCGTGCTGCCGAAAGACTGGAAGCAGCGGGCCACAGCGTTGTGCGCGTCCGCGCAGGCGACACCTATGCGCAGCTTTCACCCGCTTCCTATATCCTGCCGCCGGAACAGGGGCGTGCCGCCTATGGCGCGCTGCTGGCTGATCTGGCAGAGGCCGGGCTGCTGCCGGACCGCATCGCGCATTTCTGGCTGGTGACGGAGCGAGAGAGCTTCCGCCCCGGCTCCTCCTTCTTTGATCGCAACCTTGAGATGGGCTTCCATTCCCTGACCGCACTGGCGCAGGAGCTGGGCAATACCGATCTGCCCGGTCCAGCGCATCTGACGGTCTTTACCACCGGTGCCGCGCAGGTCCGCGGCGAGGCGCTGCCCTACCCGGAAAAGGCCATGATCGCAGGCCCCCTGGGCGTGATCCCGCGCGAGCTGCCGGGGCTGACCTGCTCGGCTGTGGACATTGAACTGCCGCAGGCGCCGCAAGGCCTGTTTGCCCGCCGCAATCCGGCGCAGGCCGGTATCACCTCCCGCTTGCTGGAAGAGCTGATGGCAGAGCCGGCCAGCAGCACCGCCGCCTGGCGCGGCGAAAAACGCTATGAGCTGAGCTGGCGCCCGCAGCCGCTGCCCGCGCCGGAAACCCCGCCTTTCAAACAGGGCGGCCACTACGTGATCACCGGCGGCTATGGCGGCATCGGCCTGACCATCGCAGGCCACCTGATGCGCGGCTACGCCGCCAAGGTCTCGCTGATCTCCCGCGACGGGCTGCCGCCGCGCGAGACCTGGGAGCGGTATCTGGCCAGCCACAGCCCGGCCAACCGTACCGCCCAGCGCATCCGCGCAGTGATGGCGCTGGAGGCGGGTAGCAAGGGTGCAGTACTGCCGCTGGCCGCCGACGTCTGCAACAGCGGCGACCTGCGTGCAGCGCGGGAGCAGGCCGAAGCTGCCTTTGGCCCCGTCACCGGGGTGATCCACGGTGCCGGCGTTATCAGTGATGGCCCGCTGCTGGCCAAGGACGAGGACCAGATCGCCCGGGTTCTGGCCCCCAAGGTCAGTGGGCTGCGGGCGCTGGATGCAGTATTCCCGGACGGCAGTCTGGAGCTGATGGTGCTGTTCTCTTCCACCTCCACCGTGACCCGGCCCGCGGGGCAGGTGGATTACATCGCCGCCAACGAATACCTCAACGCCTGGGCCAAGCACCGCGCAGGCGGGCAGACCCGTGTGATCGCGGTGGACTGGGGCGTCTGGGCCGACACCGGCATGGCCGCTGACGCCATGGCGGGCCGCAACGCAAACGCAGGCGCCAGCACGCCCGAGCCCTGCCCGCAGCCGCTGCTGCTGCAGCAGGCTTTCGATGCCGCCGGAAACCGCATCTTCACCCCCGGCTTCAGAACCGCGGACTGGCTGCTGGATGAGCACCGCACCAAGGATGGCACCGCGCTGGTGCCCGGCACCGGC